>DASXTX010000272.1:0-7640 GCA_036505195.1 Actinomycetota bacterium | reverse complement strand
GTTTTCCCCCTGGGGAAGTGCAGGTGGAAGGGACAGTGACAAGGAATCTTCAGGCACGACCAGCGGATCGGGTTTCCCCAGGGCTTTTCCGCTGGGAGCGGAGGCTCCACGGGGCTAGCGTTGCCCGCCGGTTCCATCGGCGTTCGAGGGGGGAGCAGGGTTGGTGAGGGCTGCTGACGACGTCCGGCGGATCAGACCGGAGCGGGTGCCCCCGCACAACCTCGAGGCCGAGGAGTCCGTCCTCGGCTCCATGATGCTCTCGCCCGACGCGATCGCCGACGTCATCGAGATCGTCCGCCCCGCCGACTTCTACCGGACCGCGAACGCCAAGATCTTTGACACTCTCCGCGAGATCTACGGCCGAGGCGACCCCGTCGACGCGATCACCGCGGTGGAGGAGCTCAAGCGCCGGAGGACGCTCGAGGAGGTGGGTGGCCACCTCGCGATCTCCGACCTCGTCGACCGGGTCCCCACGCCCTCGTCCGCCGCGTCCTACGCCCGGATCGTCGCCGAGACCTCGCTGCTCCGCCGGCTGATCGGCGCGGCCGCCGACATCATGGACATGGCCTACTCGGCTCCCGAGGAGCCCGAGCACGTCGCCGACGCGGCCGAGCAGCGGATCTATGAGGTCGCGCGGCACGGCGAGAAGGAGCAGGTCGCCTCGCTGCACGAGCTCGTGGACGAAGCGATGACCGACCTCGAGCGGATCCAGAACCGCGAGTCCGCGTTCGCGGGCGTGCCGACCGGGTTCCGCGACGTCGATACCCTCCTTTCGGGGATGCAGTCGGGGAACCTCATCGTGATCGCAGCCCGTCCGGGCGTGGGCAAGTCGTCGTTCGTCACCAACGTCGCCCGCAATGTCGCGGTCGACGCCGGTCTGCCGGTGGCGATGTTCTCCCTCGAGATGTCGCGGTGGGAGATCGGCATGCGGCTGCTCTGCGGTGAGGCAAGGGTGCCGTGGGACAGCATCCGCAACAAGCGGGTGGGTGCGGAGGACTGGTCACGGATCGCCCAGGCGGCCGACAGTCTGCATGAGGCACCGCTGTTCATCGTCGACTCGGGCAACGTCACGCTCGTCGACATCCGCGCCAAGGCCCGCAGGTTGTCGGCGCGGAGGGCGGGTCTCGGCATGATCATCGTCGACTACCTCCAGCTGATGTCCCACACGCGCAGAGTCGACAACCGCCAGCAGGAGATCGCCGAGATCAGCCGCGGTCTGAAGATGCTCGCCAAGGAGCTCGAGATCCCGGTGATCGCCGTCTCGCAGCTGAACCGCGACCCCGAACGCCGTCAAGACAAGCGGCCGCAGCTCTCGGACCTGCGGGAGTCCGGCGCGATCGAGCAAGACGCCGACGTAGTGATGTTCATCCACCGCGAGGACGCGGACCCGGCCAAGAAGGGTCTGGCCGACCTGATCGTCGCCAAGCATCGCAACGGCCCGACCGACACGGTGCCGCTCACCTTCCTGCCGCACCTGACGCAGTTCCGCAACCACGCCACCGCGGTGACGTGACGGTCGACCGCCGCCGCGTCCGGGCGCTCGCCCGCCGGCTCGAGCGGCACTTCGGGGAGCTCGCCGCGCCCCGAGCCTCCGACCCGCTCGACGAGCTGATCCTCACGGTGCAGTCCCAACACACCAGCGATCTGAACGCCGAGCGCGCGTTCGGGCTCCTGCGGGACCGCTACCCGACGTGGGACGACGTGGTCCGCGCGCCCACTGGCGAGCTCGCCGACACGATCCGCTCGGGGGGGCTCGCCAACACGAAGGCCGCCCGGCTCCAGGCGATCCTGATCGAGATCCATCGGCGCGAGGGCCGGTACGACCTGTCGGCCCTCGCGTCGCGATCGGACGCCGAGATCTCCGAGTACCTCTCGTCGCTCCCCGGCGTCGGCCCCAAGACGGCGGCGGTCGTGATGGCCTTCGCGTTCGGCCGCGAGACGATCCCGGTCGACACGCACGTGCACCGGGTGGCCACACGGCTCGGCCTGGTGCCGAAGACCAACGCCGAACGCGCGCAGCGGCTGCTGGAGGAGCTCGTACCCGAGGAGCTGAAGACACCGATGCACGTCGGCCTGATCAGGCTTGGTCGCGAGATCTGCAAGGCGGGCCGCCCTCGGTGCGAGGACTGCCCGCTGTTCGAGCTGTGTCCGACGGGGCCGGTGGTCCTCGGCGTCGCGCGTCAGCCGAGCTCGACCTCGAGCTCGTAGCTCGCCTTGTCTCGAACGGGAGAGAACGAGGCTCGGGTCGAAGGCTTGTTCGATGGAGCGGGGGGAGCTTCATCGCTCTTGGTGCCTCTTCTCGGGGCGAGACGCCTCAACTGATGGAGCGGGCGAGGGGAATCGAACCCCCGTTTCAAGCTTGGGAAGCTTGCGTTCTACCATTGAACCACGCCCGCCGGTGCCGCTCGCCGGAGCGAGCGGCTCCCTAGTCTAGCGAGCCTTGCTGACCGCGTTGGAGGCCACCCTGCTAGCCTCCGATGCCCCATGACGCAGCCGGATCCGGACCTCTGGCCGCACGTCCTGTCGACGATCGCCGCCGGAACCTCCCTGGATCGCGACGAGGCGGCGGCGGCGATGCGCGCGGTGATGTCGGGGGAGGCGACGCCCGCACAGGTCGGCGGCCTCCTGATGGCGCTGCGCACCAAGGGCGAGACGGTCGAGGAGATCGAGGGGCTCGCGGACACGATGCTCGGGTTCGCGAACGCGGTCGTCCCGCCGGTGCCGGTCGTGGACACCTGCGGGACCGGCGGGGATCGAAGCGGGACGTTCAACATCTCGACGGTCGCTGCGCTGGTCGTCGCGGGTGCCGGCGTCCCCGTCGCCAAGCACGGCAACCGGGCCGCGTCGTCCATCTGCGGCTCGGCAGACCTGCTCGAGGCGCTCGGCGTCCGGATCGACCTCGACGCGACCGGCGTCGAACGCTGCCTGGCCGAGGCCGGGATCGCGTTCATCTTCGCGCCGGTGTTCCACCCCGCGATGGGTCACGCTGGCCCGGTCCGCCGCGAGCTCCGCGTCCCAACCGTCTTCAATTTCCTCGGCCCGCTGACCAACCCCGCGCGACCGTTCGCACAGGTCGTCGGCGTGTCGGACGAACGCATGCTGCCGCTCCTCGCGCAGGTGCTCGCCCGGCGAGGGACGAGGGCGAGGCTGTTCCGGGCGCTCGACGGCCTGGACGAGCTCACCACGACCGGTCCGTCCCTCGTCTTCGACGTCGAGGACGGCGAGCTACGCGAGTCGATGCTCGACCCGGCGCAGCTCGGGCTCGCCCGGTCCGAGGTCGGCGACCTGCGCGGCGGCGACCCGGAGGCGTCGGCGGCGATCGCCCTCAGGATCCTCGACGGCGAGACCGGTCCTCGCCGCGACGTCGTGCTGCTCAACGCGGCGGCCGCGCTCGAGGTCTCGGGCAGGGCGAGCTCGCTCGACGAGGGCCTCGCGATGGCGGCCACGTCGATCGATTCGGGTGCGGCGGTCGACGTGCTGGCGCGCTGGGTGTCGTCCTCGGGGAACGGGTAGCATCCGGCCGCGATGATCCTGTCCGACGTCGACATCCGCAAGGAGCTGGCGGCGGGCCGCATCGAGATCGATCCGTTCGATGACGCATGTGTCCAGCCCTCCTCCGTGGACCTGCACGTCGACCGCCAGTTCCGCGTCTTCGCGAACTCGCGCTACCCGTACATCGACGTCCGTCGCGAGATGCCGGACCTGACCGAGATGGTCGAGGTCGCCGATGACGAGGCCTTCATCCTGCACCCCGGCGAGTTCGTGCTCGGGTCGACGATCGAGCGGGTGGCTCTGCCCGACGACCTGGTCGCCCGTCTCGAGGGCAAGTCGAGCCTCGGGCGCCTCGGGCTGCTTATCCATTCAACCGCCGGCTACGTCGACCCGGGCTGGGACGGGTACCTGACGCTGGAGCTGTCGAACGTCGCGAACCTGCCGATCACGATCTACCCGCAGATGAAGATCGGGCAGATCTCGTTCTTCCGGCTGAGCACGCCCGCCGAGGTTCCCTACGGGGCGACGGGGACCAAGAGCAAGTACCAGGGCCAGCGAGGTCCGACCGCCAGCCGGTTCTTCGAGGAGTTCGGCGACCGTGAGACTTAGCGAGCCCGGGCGTCGCCCTCGTTCTGGGTCGGGGCCGGTGGGAACAGCGGTGCGGGCGGCGCGTCGGTCGTGTCGTCCTTCGGGTCGGCGAACCGGCGCGATGCCTTCGCCTTCAGCGCGCGGTACCAGGCGTCCTCATAGGCGTCCTCGTCCGGCTCCGTCGGGGCCCTGTCTCGATCGGTCGGCATCGCTCTTCTCCTGTCGTGAACGCTCGCTAGTGACCGGATCCGATCGGGCGGCCGACCGTTTCGATCGGCTGCAGGCCCGGGCCGATGCCCATCGAAACCGCCGCCATCGCCGCCTGCGTGCGGTTGGTGACGCTCAGCTTGCGGAAGATCGCGGCCAGGTGCGCCTTCACCGTCTTCTCCGACAGGAACAGCGCGCGCGAGATGTCTCGGTTGCTCCGGCCCTCTGCCAGGAGCGCGAGGATATCGGTCTCGCGCTGCGTGAGCGACCCGGCGGTGCGCACCGACGGGGTCCCGTCGTTCGCGACGCCGCCATCGATCGACTCGAACAGGTTCTGGATCACCTTCGGCGACAAGACGTTGCCGCCGCCGGACAGCGCGACGTTGATCGCCTGTTCGAGATCCTCGGGCGTGGCATCCTTCAGCATGTACCCGGCCGCGCCCTCGGCGAGCGCCCGGCGCACGTAGTGCGCGTGGTCGAACGACGTCAGCATGATCACGGGCAAATCCGGCCAACGGTCCTTCACGTTGTGCAGCAGCTCGAGGCCGTCGGAGTCAGGCATGCGCACGTCCACGAGCGCGATGTCGATCGTGCCGCTCGCCAGCTTCTCGAGCGCCTCGGTCGCGCTCCCCGCTTCGACCACCTCTGCATCGGAGAAGCACTCGTGGATCACGTGCCCCATCCCCCGGCGCACCAGCGCATGGTCGTCGACCACGAGCACCTTCACGGGCTTGCTCCTTGTCCGTAACGGGGCAGCCTCGCGACGACCCGCGTTCCTTTGCCCGGCGCCGATCTGACGTCGAGCGTGCCGTGGACGTCGGCGACCCGCTGGCGCAACATGTCCAGGCCCAGGTGACCGGCGGCTGGCTCGTGCTGCGAGCTCTCGAAACCCCGGCCGTGGTCTTCCACGCTGACCTCGACCGAACGATCGGATGCGAGGACGCGCACGGCGACGTCGCGACCGCCCCCGTGCTTGGCGGCGTTCGCGATGCCTTCCCGGATCACCGATGACGCTGCCTCGAGCACGGACGGCGGCACCTCGTCCAGGTCGCCTTCGATCGACCACGTGGCCGGGAGCTGCCAGCGATCCAGGACGCTGCGTACCAGCTCCTCGATCGGCTGTGCCGTGGCCGGTGCGACCTCCGTCAGGTTCGCGAGGACACCGCGGATCTCGCCGAGCGCCGTCCGCAGCTCGCGGACCGCCTGGCGTAGCGCCTCGGCGGCCTCCGACGGCGCGATCTCGGCGCGATGGGCGAGCGACTCGAGCTCGAGGACGGACGCCGTGACCACCTGCGTCAGCCCGTCGTGGATCGCGTACGCGAAACGAGCCCGGTCGCTGTCGACGGGTTCCTCGGGGTCTCGGGGAACCTCGAGGACCTCATCGGGTCGTCCGAAGCCCTCGGCGGACGTGGCCTCGCCCCGGAGCGTCATCCCTTCCACCGTCCTCCCGTCCTTCTGCATGGCCTTCTCACGGTGCCCGCCGGTTCGGCTCGTGCCTGCATCGGCGCACCTCCGGTCGCTACCCCCCAGCCAAGGGATGCCGAGTCTGTTCGGCTAGTTCTCATTTCGGTCGTTCGGGGCGGCGGCTTGAACCCTCCGCTCAGGGGCGCCGGGCTCCCAGGCACCCGCCGAGGGCCTCGGGTCCCCCTGCTTCGTGAGGGGGAGACCCCTGGGTCAGGGCTGCGGCCCGACCACGGAGCGCGCCAGCACCTGCGCGAGGTCGAGCACCTCGGTGCGGCCGCCGCGGGCCCGCTCGCCGTCATCGAGCATGATCAGGCAATAGGGGCAGGCGACCCCGACGGTGTCGGCGCCGGTCGACGCGGCCTCGTCGGCGCGCTCCTGGTTGATCCGAGTGCCGATCCGCTCCTCCATCCACATGCGGGCCCCGCCGGCCCCGCAGCACAACGCGCGGTCCCCGTGACGGGGCATCTCGACCGTCCGGACGCCCGGCACGGCCTCCAACGCCGCGCGAGGATCGCGATAGACGCCGTTGTGGCGCCCGAGGTAGCACGGGTCGTGGTAGGTGAGCGTGGCGGAGACCTTGCCGGTCGGTCGCAGGCGCCCCTCGGCGACCAGGTGCGCGAGCAGCTGCGAGTGGTGGACCACCTCGAACCGTCCGCCGTAATCGGGGTACTCGTTGCGCAAGGTGTTGAAGCAATGCGGGCAGTTCGCGACCACCTTCGTGACGCCGGCGTCCGAAAGCGTCTCCACGTTCTGCTCGGCCAGGGTCTGGAAGAGGTACTCGTTGCCGATCCGGCGCGCGGGGTCGCCGGTGCAGAGCTCGCGCGGCCCGAGGATCGCGAACGACACGCCGGCACGCTGCAGCAGCTGCACGACCGCCCTGGAGATCGACGTCGCCCGGTCGTCGAACGCCCCCGCGCACCCGACCCAGTACAGGTACTCGGGCGACTGGCGGCTCTCCTCGATCACGCGGACGTCGAGACCCTTCGCCCAGTCCGCACGCTGTGCCTGGGGCATGCCCCACGGGTTGCCGGCCGTCTCGAGGTTGCGGAGCAGCGCCCCGGCCTCGGCCGGGAACCGAGACTCCGCCATCACGAGGTTGCGGCGCAGGTCGACGATCGTGTCGACGTGCTCGATGTCGACCGGGCACTCCTGCATGCAGGCGCCGCAGGTCGTGCAGGCCCACAGGACCTCCTCGTCGACGATCTCGGGGACGAGGGGGACCGGTTCGAGCTCGGTGTCGGCCGCCCTGGCTTCCAGGATCTGCGGGCCCCGCTCGAAGAGGTGATCCCGCAGGTTCATGACCAGGAGCTTGGGTGAGAGCGGCTTGCCCGTGTTCCACGCCGGGCACGCTCCCTGACAGCGCCCGCACTCGGTGCACGCGTACAGGTCCAGGGTCTGCTTCCACGTGAGATCCGTGATCGTGGCCGCGCCGAGGTGCACGTCGTCCGCCTCGGCGCTTTCGAGATCGATCCGGAGCGGGGTCAGGGTGCCCCGCGGTCGGGTGCTCGCGAAGTACACGTTGATCGCGCTCGTGGCGATGTGCAGGTGCTTCGAGTACCCCAGGTAGACGAGGAATCCGAGGATAATCGCGACGTGGACCCACTGGAGGGTCCACATCGAGGCCCGCTGCCACCCGCCGGACATCCAGGTGAACAGGGACGACGTGGCCGTCGACACGAGCGTCCACCACCAGTCCGGCGCGTACCCCGCAGCGATCCGTGCGCCCCGCGCGAGGAACAGCGTGACGATGATCAGGAAGATCAGGCCGAGGATCCGGTAGGCCTCCCACCGATGGCTCCCGACGAAGCGCTCGGGGCGCTGGAACACCCGGATACCGACCGCGATCGCGATCCCGACCAGCACGCCGGCCGCGAACACGTCCTGGATCA
>DASXTX010000271.1:0-7912 GCA_036505195.1 Actinomycetota bacterium | reverse complement strand
CTCGGTGGTCGCCGAACCGGGCGTCTCGTCGGTCGAGCTCCGACGCTCGATCTCCGAGGTGCTGCCCAAGGGTGTGCAGGCCGTGACGCAGGCGACCGTGGTGTCCGAGGCACAGGATCAGATCAGCACCGGGCTCGGCTTCCTTCGAACGGCGTTCCTCGTCTTCGCCTTCGTCTCGCTGTTCGTCGGTGCGTTCATCATCTTCAACACGTTCGCCATCATCTTGGCGCAGCGGACGCGCGAGTTGGCGCTGTTCCGAGCGCTCGGCGCCAGCGGCCGGCAGGTGATGACGTCCGTCCTGGTGGAGGCCTTCGTGATCGGTGTGGTCTCCTCCGCGATCGGCGTGCTCGCCGGCATCGGGATCGCGATCCTCCTGAAGGGGGCGCTGAACGCGACGGGGTTCGAGATCCCCGCCTCGGGAACGGTGATCCTCGCCAGGACGATCGTCGTCTCGCTCGTCGTGGGGACGCTCGTCACGATGATCGCCGCGTTCGTCCCGGCCCGTCGAGCCGCCCGCGTGGCGCCGATCGAGGCCCTCCGCGAGGCACAGGATCGGCCGGGGCGTTCGCTCCGGTTCCGGATCGTGGCCGGGCTCGTCGTGCTGGTGCTCGGCATCGCACCGCTCCTGTATGGACTGTTCGGCACCCCCTCGAACGGGCTGCAACTCGTGGGACTCGGTGTCGCGCTCACGTTCGTCGGGGTCGCGATGCTGACGCCGCTGATCGCACGGCCCGTCGCTGCCGCGATAGGCCTCCCCGTCCGCCTCACGGGGGTGCCGGGCAAGCTCGGTCGCGAGAACTCGATGCGGAACCCACGCCGAACGGCGGCCACGGCCTCGGCGCTCATGATCGGGCTCGGGCTGGTCGTGTTCGTCGCCGTGTTCGGCGCCTCCGCCAAGGCGTCGACCACCGCCGTCTTGGAGCGCACCCTCAAGGCCGACTTCATCCTGATCTCGCCCACGCTGACCGGCTTCAGCACCTCCGCCGCCGAGGATGCGCGCGCGGTGCCCGGCGTCGAGACGGTCTCGCAGGTCCGCCAGGCCGAGGCGAGGATCGAGGGTGGAACCGCCTTCGTGACCGGGCTGGAACCGGGGACGTTCCCGATCGTCTCGGAGGTCGACGCGGTCCAGGGTGGGCTCGAGGACCTGGCGAACCCGAACTCGATCGCTGTGTTCGACGACACGGCCCGAGAGAACGACTGGACCGTCGGGGACACGATCCCCGTGGAGTTCCCGGCCACCGGTTCGACGCGCCTCAGGGTGGTCGCGCTCTACTCGGAGAACGGCCTGATCGGCGACTACGCCGTCTCCCTCGACACGTATGACGTGAACATCGCCAACGTGCTCGACACGTTCGTGCTGATCAAGGCCGATAAGGGCGCCGACGTCCCCGCCCTGCAGGGGGATCTCGAGAAGGCCCTGTCCGCATATCCGAACATCGAGGTGGACGACCAGGCCGGGTTCCGCGACCGCTACGCGACGCTGATCAGCCAGGTGCTGAACCTGATATCCGCGCTGCTCCTGCTCGCCGTGATCATCGCGTTGTTCGGCGTGATGAACACCCTGTACCTGTCGATCTACGAGCGGACACGCGAGCTCGGCCTGCTGCGGGCGGTGGGGATGACGCGCAGACAGACCCGCTCGATGGTCCGCTGGGAGGCCGTGATCATCTCGGTGATGGGGGCACTGTTCGGCGTGGTGATCGGGATCGCGTTCGGCTGGGCGCTGCAGCAGGCGCTCGAGCCCGAGGGGTTCAGCGAGCTCGGCATCCCCGGCGGGCAACTCACGGTCTACGTCCTGCTGGCCGCGATCCTGGGCGTGCTCTTCGCGGTCTTCCCCGCCCGCCGTGCGGCCAAGCTGAACGTGCTGGAGGCCATCTCGTACGAGTAGCGGAGGTCCGCGGCCGCAAGGCGGGCCCGGGCGACGGATATCATGACCGTCCCATGCCCACGATCGAGCTCACCGACGGCACCACCACCGAGCTCCCCGAAGGCGAACCGCTCGGCTCGGTGCTGCCGCCCGAGGCGATCGCGGCCCGCGTGGACGGCGAGCTGGTCGACCTCTCCTACGTGCCCGCGACCGACGGAAAGGCGGAGCCGGTCCTGCCGGACGATCCTGACGGGCTCCACGTCCTGCGGCATTCGGCGGCGCACGTGTTGGCGCAGGCCGTCTGCGACCTGTGGCCCGGCACGCGCTACGCGATCGGCCCGCCGATCGAGGACGGCTTCTACTACGACCTCGAGCTCCCGGGGCAGGTCTCCGAGAGCGACCTCGCGAAGATCGAGGACCGGATGCGCGAGATCGTCGCGGCCGATCAGCCGTTCGTGCGCGAGGAGATCCCGCGCGCCGAGGCCCTCGAGCGCTTCGCCGACCAGCCCTACAAGCGCGAGATCATCGAGTCGCTCGAGGAGGGGGAGGTTCCGGCGGGCGACACCGTCACCGTCTACCGCAACGACGGTTGGGCGGACCTGTGCCTGGGGCCGCACGTCCCGTCGACCGGGCGGCTGACGGCGTTCAAGCTGATGAAGGTCGCCGGCGCGTACTGGCGCGGCGACGAGACGCGGCCGATGCTCACGCGGATCTACGGGACCGCATGGGCCACCGAGGGCGACCTCGACGACCACCTGCACCGGCTCGAGGAGGCCGAGAAGCGCGACCACCGCCGCCTCGGGCGGGAGCTCGACCTGTTCTCCTTCCCCGAGGAGCTCGGGCCCGGCCTCGCCGTCTGGCATCCGAAGGGCGGGATCTTCCGCAAGCAGCTCGAGGACTATGTGCGCGAGCTGCACCTCGAGCGCGGCTACGAGCCGGTCGTCACGCCGAACCTCGCGCGCCGCGAGCTGTGGGACACCTCGGGGCACACGGAGAAGTACGCGGACCTGATGTACCCGGAGATGCGGCACGACGGCGACCCCGCCTACTTCGTTAAGCCGATGAACTGCCCCCTCCACGTGCTCGTGTACAAGTCGCAGATCCGGTCGTACCGTGAGCTGCCGATCCGGCTGTCGGAGCTCGGGGGCGTCTACCGGTACGAGAGGCTCGGCGTCGTGCACGGGCTCCTGCGGGCGCGCGGGTTCACCCAGGACGACTCGCACATCATCTGCCGCGAGGATCAGCTGGTTGCAGAGATCCTCGGCGTGTTCGAGCTCACGCTCGAGATCCATCGCACCTTCGGGTTCACCGAGCCGGTGGTCACGCTCTCCACGCTGCCGGGCGAATCGATCGTGACGCCCGAGATGGCGGAGCGCGCGACCGGCGCCCTGCGCGATGCGCTCGAGCGCAGCGGGCTCGAGTTCCAGGTCGCCGAGGGCGAGGGATCGTTCTACGGGCCCAAGGTGGACTTCCACTTCCGGGACGCGATCGGGCGCCTGTGGCAGCTCACCACCGTGCAGTGCGACTTCGGCCTGCCCGAACGGTTCCAGATGGAGTACGTCGGCGAGGACAACCAGCGGCACCGTCCGGTGATGGTCCATCGCGCGATCCTCGGGTCGATCGAGCGCTTCAGCGCCGTGCTGATCGAGCACTACGCCGGCGCATTCCCCCTCTGGCTCGCGCCTGAACAGGTGCGCCTGGTGCCGGTCGCCGACCGTCACCTCGAGCATGCGCGGGAGCTCGCCTCGCTCCTGCGGGCACTCGGGCTGCGTCCCGCCGTGGACGAGAGCGGGGAGACCGTCGGGAAGAAGGTCCGCGCAGCGCGGCTCGCCAAGGCCCCCTACGTGCTCGTGATCGGCGACAAGGAGATCGAGTCGGGCGAGCTCACCGTGCGCGATCGGGAGGGCGTCGAGACCAAGGGCGTGCCGTTCGACGACTTCGCGGCCGCGCTCGTCGACGAGGCGGGCTCCAAGCGCCTGTCCCAGTCGCGGTTCGGCGGCTGAGGCGGGGCGCCGGGGGACGGCGTGGACCGCATCTGGTCGCCGTGGCGGATGGCGTACATCCAGGCCGCCAAGGAGCAGGGCGACGACGCCGGCTGCATCTTCTGCGACCTGCCTGCCCAGGGCGACGACGAGCGGACCAAGATCCTGGTCCGCGGCGAGCTGGCGTTCGTGATCTTGAACTCGTTCCCGTACAACCCGGGTCACCTGATGGTCGCCCCCTTCCGGCACGTCGGCGACTTCGGCGCGCTCGAGCCCGCCGAGTTCGCCGAGGTCGACGCGCTGCTCACGCGTTCGATCCGGGCGCTCGAGGCGGAGACGGAGCCGCACGGCTTCAACCTCGGGATGAACCTCGGGCGGGTGGCCGGAGCCGGTATCCCGGATCACGTGCACTGGCACGTCGTGCCCCGCTGGAACGGCGACACGAACTTCATGCCGGTCGTGGGCGAGACCCGAGTCCTGCCCGAGCTGCTCGAAGAGACGTACGCGCGGCTCCGCCCGCGCTTCGACGTCGTATGAGCCGGCGGCTCGCGCTGTCGTTCGGGGGATGATGCGGATGGAGCGCGGCTTCCTCGAGTTCGACGGGGGGACGCTCGCGTGGGCGTCGTCGGGGGCGGGGCCCGGCGTGGTCTTCCTCCACCCGGGCCTGTGGGACTCACGGGTCTGGGACGAGCAGTTCGGCCTGTTCTCCCGCACGTATCGGGTCCTGCGCCACGACTTCCGCGGCTACGGTCGCTCGAGCCGCCCCGAACCCGGCAGGCCGTACTCGCACGTCTCGGATCTCGCCGCCGTGATGGACGCGGCGGGCGTCGATCGTGCCGCGTTGATCGGGAACTCGATGGGCGGCAGGGTGGCGATCGACTTCGCGCTCACCCATCCGGGGCGCGTCGCCGCCCTCATCCTGGCAGCGCCTGCACTCGGCGGATTCGAAGGGACCAAGAGGGAATACGAAATCTGGGAGGCGTGGTCCGACGAGCGGGAGACCCTGATCGCCGACGCCGTTGCCGCGGATATCGACGGCGACCACGAGAGAGCCCAGGAACGGCGGTTGCAATGCCTTTGGGCACCACTAGGGATGGAGGACGAAGCGGGACGAAAGATCCGCCAGATCGCGTTCGACAACATCCACGAGCTCACGATGGATGAGAGCGGCGAACGAGAACTCGACCCGCCGGCCGCCGCGCGGCTCGATGAGATACGCGCCCCGACGCTCGTGCTCCCGGCCGACCACGATCCGCCCTGGCACGAGCGGATGTGCGACGTGCTCGCCGGGACGATTCGCGGCGCCCGACTCGTCAGGATCCCGGAGACCGACCACGTGATCCCACTGCGCCGACCCGACGAGTTCAACCGCGTCGTCATGGGTTTCCTCGGCGAGGTGCTCTGAGCAGTCCGGCGACTTACTTCCGCGCCTCTTCCTTCTCCTGCTGCGCCGCGGCGATGATCTTGTCCGCGAGGTGCGACGGGACCTCCTCGTAGTGGGAGAAGTGCATCGTGAACGCCGCCCGTCCGCCGGTCATCGAACGCAGGTCGATCGAGTAGCGCGCGACCTCCGCTTGCGGAACGAGCGCCTTGACGCGTTGCTTGCCGGCGCCCGCCGATTCGACGCCCTGGATCTTGGCGCGCTTGGCGTTGAGGTCGCCCATGATGTCGCCGGTGTGGGATTCGGGGACGACGACGTCGACCTCGACGATCGGCTCGAGCAGGACCACGCCGGCCGCGGCCGCCGCCTCCTTCAGCGCGAGCGCACCCGCGAGCTGGAACGCCATGTCGGACGAGTCAACGCTGTGGAACTTGCCGTCGACGAGCGTGCACCGGATGTCGACCATGGGGTTCCCGCTCATCACGCCCGACTGCATCGTTTTGACGACGCCCTTCTCGACGGAGCCGATGAACGTGTTGGGGATCGCGCCACCGAAGATCTTGTCGACGAACTCGAACCCATCGCCGCGGGGTAGGGGCTCGACCTCGATGTTGCAGATCGCGTACTGACCGTGGCCGCCGGTCTGCTTCACGTGGCGTCCGACGCCCTTGCCCGGACCGCGAACGGTCTCGCGGTACGCGATCTTGGCCGGGGAGGTGGAAACCTCGACACCGAACTTGCGCTTCATCCGTTCGATCTGGACGTCGAGGTGGGCCTCGCCCATCCCGTACATCACGGTCTCGTGGGTCTCGTCCGAGCGTTCGATACGGAGCGTCGGGTCCTCTTCCCGCAGCCGCGAGAGGGCGGTCGACAGCTTGTCCTCGTCGCCCTTGGTCTTCGGCGTGATCGCGAACGCGAGCAGCGGCTCCGGCATCTCGGTCGGCGGCAGCGTCACCGGGTCGTCCTTGGTCGAGAACGTGTCCCCGGTCGTCGTGTGCGCGAGCTTCGCGACGGCCGCGATGTCGCCCGCCGGAACCTCGGAGAGCGTCTCGTGTTCCTTGCCCCGCAGCGCGAACAGCTGGCCGATCCGGTCCTCGGTGCCCTTCGTCGCATTGAAGACCGACGAGTCCGGCCGCATCGTGCCCGAGAACACCCGGAACATCGTGATGTGGCCGACGTAGGGGTCGGACACCGTCTTGAACACGTACGCCGTGAGCGGCTGGCCGGGTTCGCAGGCCCGCTCCTTCTCCTCGCCGCCCTTGGTGACCACCGTGACCGGGCCGCGGTCGATCGGGGAGGGGAACTCGTCGGCGACGAACTGGAGCACGCGATCGACGCCCAGCGGCCGGGCGGCCGCCGCGCACAGCACCGGCGCGATCCTCGCCTCCGCGAACCCTCGCTTGACCCCGTGGACGACCTCGTCCTCGGAGAGCTCGCCCTCCTCGAGGTACTTCTCGATCAGCGCGTCGTCGGACTCGGCGACCGCCTCCATCAGCTTCTCGCGGAACGGGTCCGCCTTGCCCGAGATGTCGTCGGGCCACTCGCCCTCGGTCGCGTTCGGGCCGCTGCCGTAGCGGTACGCCTTGCGCCCCAACAGGTCGGCGACGCCCTCGAAATCGTGCTCCTCCCCGAGCGGGAGCTCGAGGGGCGCGACCTGCGTGCCGAACGACTGCACGAGCTGCTCCAGCGTCCGCTCGAACGACGCGCGTTCGCGGTCGAGCTTGTTGATCAGGATCGCGCGAGGCAGGCCGGCCTCGACCGCCAGCTCCCACGCCACCTCGGTCTGGACCTCGACGCCGTCCACGGCCGAGACGACCAGCACGACCGCGTCGACCGCCCGGATCGCCGTCCGGACGTCGCCGATGAAGTCGGCGTAGCCGGGGGCGTCCAGGACGTTGATCTTCACACCGTTCCACTCGATCGGCGCCATCCCGAGCGAGACGCTGATGGCCTTCTTGATCTCCTCGGGCTCGAAGTCGCTGACGGTGTTGCCGTCCTCGATGGTCCCCATCCTCGTGGTGGCGCCGGAGGTGAAGAGCATCGCCTCGAGCAGCGTGGTCTTGCCCGCGCCGCCGTGCCCGACGAGCAAGACGTTGCGGATGTCCCTGGCTTCGTACGTCTTCAAGAGGCCCCCGATCGGACGGATGGGAAACGGGACCGGGATTCTAGCGCGGCCGTCGCCCTGGTTCCGGCTCGAGTCCCGCTCGTTCCTGGGCGCCCGAGCACCGGTGATACCCTCGCGCGGGTGGTGGAGGTGAGCGTTCGAGCGCAGGTGGGCGAGCGCGCGGTGGTGCCGCTCCTGAGCATCGGCGCGGGTATCGGGATCGGCGTCGCCACCTGGCTCCTGCTGGTCCGCGAGATCGAGCCGGCGGGGTTCGCCGCGCTCGCCGCGGGCGCCGCGCTAGTTGTCGGCGGCGTCCTCCTGCGGCCCGGGGATCGTCTGGGGCGAGTGGCGCTCTCGTTCGGCGACCGCCTGTTCGACGGCTGTGTCCTGGGCGCGCTCGCGTGGGTGTCGCGAACCGAGGATCCGTGGCTCGCGGCCGGCGCGCTGTTCGCGCTCGCGGCGGGGTTCCTCGCCTCCTACATCCGCGCCCGCGGGGGCTCGCTCGGGTACGGGATCGAGGAGGGCGTGATCACACCGGCGCTCCGGTACGGGCTGATCGCGGCGGGCCTGATCGGCGG
>DASXTX010000270.1:0-14383 GCA_036505195.1 Actinomycetota bacterium | reverse complement strand
GCGCTCGGCGGCGGCTACCTGTGCCTGTGCGAGGACGTCGCGCTGCACGACGCCGAGCAGGCCTGGGCCGAGGGCTTCCGCTCGGCCGAGATCCTCAAGCGCTACACGACCGCGACGATGGGGCCGTGCCAGGGCGCGATGTGCGGCCGGGCGCTGGCGTGCTTCGCTCGCGGCCGCGCCGATGATGCCGACATGCGTTCGGGCGCGCGGACCACCGCCCGGCCGCCCTTGCGACCGGTCGCCCTCCAGACGCTCGCGGCGCCGGTCCACGAGGTGATCGAGAAGCGGACCGGCCTGCACGACACGCACGTCGCGGCGGACGCCACGCTCGGATGGTCGAGCGGGTGGAAGCGCCCGATCTCCTACGGCGACCCGGCCGACGAGTACCGCGCGGTGCGCGAACGGGTCGGACTGATCGACGTCGGCACACTGGGCCGGTTCCTGATCGCCGGACGCGACGCGACGACGCTCGCCGGAGTCGTGTTCGCGGGGCGGGTCGAGGATCTCGCGCCGGGACGCTCGCGCTACGTGCTCGCGCTCGACGAGGGCGGGTACGTGGTCGACGACGGGTTGCTGTGCGCCCAGGAGAACGGCTCGTACCTGCTGACGTCGACCTCCGGCGGCGCCGAACGCATGGACGCCCGCCTCCGCGAGTGGGCGGAACGGCTCGGACTCCACGTCCACGTGCTCGACCGGACCTCGGAGCTGGGGGCGATCCTGGTGGCCGGTCCCCGCGCACGTGACCTGGTGGGCGCTCTGACCGACGATCCGATCGACGCGGCGTCGCTCCCGTACCCGGGCCATCGCGAATTGACGGTCACCGGCGTCCCGTGCCGGGCGATCCGGAACGGCTTCGTCGGCGAGCTGGCGTTCGAGCTTCACCACCCGCGTTCGAACGGCCCGAGGCTGTGGACATCACTGCAGCGGGCGGGACGGGACATGGAGGTCTCGCCGTTCGGGCTCGCTGCGCTCGAGCTGCTCCGTATGGAGAAGGGTCACGTCTACCTCGGGCAGGACACCCTCCCCGACGACACGCCGGCCAAGCTCGGTCTCGCCAGGGCCGTCGACATGACCAAGCCGTGGTTCGTCGGCAAGGCTGCGCTCGAACGCTTGGCCGAGCTGCCGTCGACCCGAAGGCTGGCCGGGCTGGTCTTCGAGGGCGCAGCGGACGGCGGCGGGCTCCGGGGCGCGCCGCTCACCATCGGCGCCGCCGTCGTCGGTCGCGTCACCTCGGCCGAACGCTCGCCCGTGCTGGATCGAGCGATCGGGCTCGGGTGGATCCGGGGGGGTCGGGACGGGTTCTCGAGCGAGCTCCGAGCGGGGAACGCGGTCGCCCGGGTCGTGCCGACCCCGTTCTACGACCCCGAGGGCACGAGGATCCGTGGCTGAGCTCCGGACCTGGGGCCCGACGGTGACGAGCGTGCTCGCCTCGGCCGAGGCGTGCGATCGGGTGGGCGACCTCCCGGGCGCGTGCCGCGTCTCGCCCGGCGAGGTCGCGCTGGTCGGCGACGTCTCGGAGGCGGCCGTGGCTGCGGCGGTCGTGCGGCTGGACCCGGACGCGGTCGTGCTCGACGTCTCGGACGGCTGGGGCGCGCACTCGCTCGAGGGGCCGGGGTCGCGCGAGGCCTTCGCGCGCCTGTCCGAGCTCGAGCTCCCGACGGCCGGCTCCCTCGTCGGGGAGGTTGCCGGCGTGGGCGTGCGGATCCTCGTCGACGGGGACCGGATCGATCTGCTCGTGCCCGCGATGGTGTCGGCGCACGTACGCGAGCGCATCGAGACCGACTGCGCGGAGCTCCGGCGATGACCGGTCTGCTGCGGAAGGTCCGGTTCCTCGAGCAGCACGAGCTCAGGCCCGGCTACGACGTGGTGATCGTCGGCGGTGGCGTGAACGGCCTCTCGCTCGCCTACCACCTCGCCGAGGTCCACGGCATCCGCGACGTCGCCGTCCTCGAACGCTCCTACCTTGGCTCGGGCGCATCGGGCCGCAACACCCAGGTGCTCCGCGCCAACTACAACACGCCCGAGACCGTCCCCCTGTACGAGGCGAGCCTGCGGATGTACCGGACGCTCTCCCAGGAGCTCGACTTCAACGTCCTGTTCACCGACCAGGGCGAGCTCGACCTGTGCCACACGCCCGATTCGCTCCAGGTCGAGCGCGAGAAGTCCCTGCTCAACCGGGCGCTCGGCGTCCAGACCGACATCCTCACCCCCGAGGAGGCCCTGAGGGTGTGCCCGCTCGTCGACCTCAGCGGGGGCGGCGAGCTGCCCGTGGTCGGGGCGTCCTACCACCCGCCGGGCGCGATCGCGCGGCACGATGCGGTCGTGTGGGGGTACGCGGCCGCGGCGCAGCGACGAGGCGTGGCGGTGCACGAGGGCGTCAGCGTCACCGGGATCGACGTCCGCGACGGCCGATGCGTCGGCGTGCGGACGGACGCCGGACCGGTCGCGGCCGGAGACGTCGTCTCGGCGGTCGCCGGCCACACGAGCGTCGTCGCGGGCATGGCCGGCGTGCGCGTCCCGATCTCGACCTACGCGCTGCAGGCGTTCGTGACCGAGCCGTACCGTCCGGTGCTCCGCGGCCTGGTCTCCTCGATGGACCTGTACGTGTACGTCTCGCAGACCGCGCGCGGCGAGCTCCTGGTCGGGGCCGAGGTCCTGCCGTACCCGACCTATTCGACCCGATCCACGTTCGGGTTCCTGTGCGAGGCGGCCAAGCGCACGATCCAGATCCTCCCGTTCGCGAGGACCGCGCGGGCGATGCGCCAGTGGACGGGCCTGTGCGACATGACCCCGGACTCCTCCCCGATCCTCGGCGCCACCGAGGTGGAGCGGTTCTGGCTGATGGCCGGCATGGGCACGTGGGGCTTCAAGGGGGCGCCGATCTTCGGGAAGACGATGGCCGAGCTGATCGCGACGGGTCGTACGCCCGAGCTGATCGCGCCGTTCGCCGCGACGCGGTTCCGCGAGGACCGGATGGTGCCCGACGCCGCCTCGGCCGGGACGCACTGACCCCCGCGTGCTAGACGGTCTCGCTCGCTCCCGTCGCGTCCGCGGTCTCGCGCTCGACGGCGTCCGTGGGGCCGTCGGCCGCGCCCGGTTCGCCGGGTTCGCCCTTGAGGACGCCGAGGATCGCCTCCATCTCGGTATCGCCCAGGGTCGCGTCGCGCCCCGTGCCCCTGGCCGCCGCGAGCAGGGTGCGCAGGTTCGTCTCGGCCATCTCGGCGCGCGCCTCGAGCTCCTTCACCTTGACCGAGAGCCGCTGCGCCCATCGGTCGGCCTCCTCCCGGGCCTCCCTCGACTCCCGGGCCTCCTCACGCGCCGCGCGCAGTGCGCCGCGCAGGGTCCCCACCTCGCGCCCGAGCTCGATCGTGCGCTCGACGACCTCGCGCCCGATCTCGGAGTAGGTTGGGCGGCCGCCCTGCTCCTGCCGGCTCGGCCGCGGCTGGCGTCGGGCTGCCCGGCGGGGCCTCGGGACCTGCTCGCGCTCGCCCGCCTCGATCGGGGTGACGTCCAGCAGGCGGTACCGGCCGTCGACGGCCTCGAGCCGTCGCCGCGCGAGCAGGGCGCGGACCGCCCTCGCGGCCGCGAGCGGCTCGACCACGCCGATCTCCTTGCCGAGCTCGGCCGGCGACAGGTCCACGAACTCGCCCGGCGTCGCCCGGGCCGCGACGGCGGCGAGGAAGGCGTTGGCTCGCTGGAGGCTCTCCTCGTTCACGCAGGCCATCGTGTCGGATTCCGCGTCCGTTCGCCACCCCCGGCCGTCGGGTGGCGCGCGGATCGATCCGATCGCTCGACCATCGGCCGGGGACCGATCGACAAAGAGTGACAAAACCGCACGGACGATTTGACCGTCGAGCCGCCGCCGGTGTACAAAGCCCTTGGTGCCGCTGGAGCCTTCGGGCTCCGGCGGCGCCGCTCGTTTGCCCCCATCGCGAGGAGCTCCTTGCCACCCGACGACGATGTCTCGACCGGACTCCCGCTCGCCGGGATCCGGGTGGCGGACTTCTCCCGGGTGCTGGCGGGTCCACTGGCGACGATGCTGCTCGGCGACCTCGGAGCGGACGTGGTCAAGGTCGAGCGCCCCGTGACCGGCGACGACACGCGCGGGTGGGGGCCGCCGTTCGTCGGTGAGGACGCCGCCTACTTCCTGTCGCTGAACCGCAACAAGCGTTCGGTCACGCTCGACCTCGGGACCGAGGACGGGCGCTCGGCCGCTCGCCGGCTCGCCCTCGCATCGGACGTCGTCGTCGAGAACTTCCGCCCAGGCCTGATGGAACGCTTCGGGCTCGATCACGCCTCGCTGTCGGCGGAGCACCCCGGCCTCGTGTACTGCTCGCTGACGGCGTTCGGCGAGGGCGACGAGACCGCTCGCCCGGGCTACGACATCATCGTGCAGGCCCTCTCGGGGCTGATGAGCTTCACCGGGCACCCCGGTGGCGAACCGATCAAGGTCGGGGTCGCGCTCCTCGACGTGATCTGCGGCCTCTACGCGTGCAACGCGATCCAGGCGGCGCTCCTCGGCCGGAACGCGACTGGACGTGGGGCACGCGTGAGCGTGTCGCTGTTCGACGCGAGCGTCGCCGCGCTCGTCAACCAGGCCGCGAACTACCTGCTCGGCGGTCTCGTGCCGCAGCCGCTCGGCAACGCGCACCCGAACATCGTGCCGTACCAGTTGTTCGAGACCGCCGACCGGCCGTTGATCCTGGCCGCGGGGAACGACCGGCTCTTCGAGCGGACCTGCGCCGTGATCGGGCGGCCCGAGCTCGCGTCCGACGAGCGGTTCGCGACCAACGCGGACCGCGTGCGCAACCGCGACCAGCTGATCCCCATCGTGTCGGAGGAGCTCGCGCGACGCCCCGCGGCCGAGTGGGTCACGGCGCTCGAGGCCGCGTCGGTCCCCTGCGCGCCGGTCCGAACGCTCGACGAGGTCTTCGCGTCTCCCGAGGGCGCGGCCACGATCCAGGCGATCGACGACCCCGAGCGGGGGTCGCTCCGGTTGGTCGCCGATCCGATCCGTGTCGACGGCCGTGTCCCGCCCGCCCGGACGCCCCCACCCCGCCTCGGCGAGCACACGGACGACGTGCGGTCGGAGCTCGAGGGGTGAACGCGCTCGAGCGCTGGCGACGCGAGCTCGCCGGTTGGGCGATCCCCGACGAGATCCTGGCCGCGGCGCCCGAGTCGCCCTGGGGCTTCCCGCGCGAGCTGTTTGGCAGCCGGGCCGAACGGACACCCGCCGAACCGAGCGCGACGACCCGGGTCGCGCTCGACGCGCTCGGGACGAGGGGCGACGTGTTGGACGTGGGGGTCGGAGGTGGAGCGACGTCCCTGCCACTCGCGGCGGTCGCCACCCGGATCACCGGGGTCGACGAGTCGGCCGAGATGTTGGTCGAGTTCCTCGCGTCCGCTCTCCAGGCGGGCGTCCAGGCCCGCACCGTCGAGGGCCGGTGGCCGGACGCGGGCCCCGACGCGCCGACGGCCGAGGTCGTGGTGTGCGGCCACGTCCTGTACAACGCCGGCGAGCTCGAGCCGTTCGTGCGGGCGCTCGACGCCCACGCCCGCCGCCGCGTCGTCGTCGAGATCACCTCGACGCACCCGCTCGTGTGGATGGGGGACCTGTGGCGGCGCTTCCATGGGCTCGAACGGCCGACCGGTCCGAGCGCGGACCTCGCGGTCGAAGCGATCGGCGAGCTCGGCATCGAGGTCCGTCGCAAGGACGAGGCGCGCGTCCCTCGCTCCGGCGGGTTCGAACGCCGGGACGACGCGATCGCCTTCATCCGGCGCCGCCTCTGCCTCCCGGCGGATCGCGACGGCGAGCTCGCGGAGGCGCTCGGCGGGCGGCTTGTGGAACGGGACGGGCTCTGGGCGGCGGGACCCCTCGAGCACCCGATCGTCACGATGTGGTGGGACCGCCGCGCGACGTGACGGGCCGCCCGCCGGAACGCCTAGGACGCTCGCCGGCGGACGAAGTCCCGGAGCACGAACGACCCGAGCTCCCGGTCGTCCATCAGGAAGACGCGTCCCGCCGTGAGCTCGGCCAGCCGTTCCATGAAGCGGATCAACCCCGGCGAGTCCTCGAGCATGAACACGTTGAGGGTCACGCCGGATCTCGAGAGCTTGGCCGCCTCCGCGAGCGTCAGGCGGATCGTCTTGGGGATCGGCGGCCACGCGAAATGCGCGCGCTCCCCCTCGAGGTGGGCGGTGGGCTCGCCGTCGGTCACCATGATCACCTGCCGAGTCGCGCGCGGGTGCTGCGCGAGCAGCCGGCCGGCGAGATGGAACGCGTGGTGCATGTTGGTCCCGTACACGCGCTCCCAGCCCGCTCCGGCGAGCTCCCGCGGTTGCATCCGGCGCGCGTAGTCGCTGAAGCCGATCAGGTACAGCGTGTCGTGCGGGTAGCGCCCCTCGATCAAGGCGTGCAGGGCGAGGGCCATCCGCTTCGCGTGGACGTCGTGACCGCGCAGCGGCATCGAGAACGAGAGGTCCAGCAGCAGCGCGGTGGCGGACTCGGTACGCTGCTCGGCCTCGAGCAGCTCCAGATCCTCAGCTTCGATCCGCACCCGGGCCCCGCTACCGCCTCGGACCACGGCGTTGAATACGCTTCGCTGGACCGCGATCTGACCGGCATCGCCGAACCGCCACGGGCGGGTCGCGCCCGTGGGTTCGGCGAGGCCGCCGGCCTCGCGGGCCTCGTGCACGCCCTCCCGGTCCCGCCGGAGCTCCTCGAACACCCGGACCAGCGCACGCTCCCCCATCGAGCGCGCCCCCTTCGGGGTGACCTCGAGCCGCCCCCGTTCGCGCGAGACGAGTCCGGCGCGCTCCAGCGCCCGCTCGATCTCCTTCAGCCGCCGGAGATCGCGGACGGCGGCCTCGCCGAGGGCCTGGCGCAACGCGTCCTCGTCCACGTCGTCGATCGATGCGCCCGGATAGTCGCCCCGCAGCGAGCGGTCGAGCTCCTCGAGGTCGTGCAGCCGTTCCATCGCGTCGATCGTCGCCGAGAGCGGCAGCGGTTCGTCGCCGCCCGCGAGCGTCGGCTCTCCCCACCCCAGGTCCGGGAAGGCCGAGGCCAGGTTCGAACCGAGCCGGTCGACCTCGAACGCGAGATCCATGTCCTGCAGGACCTGCTCGGCGAGCGCCCGGAGCTCGGCGCGTTCCTCCGGCGACAGCGACGCGAGCAGCCGGGACATCGCCGCCATCCGGGCGGCCATCTGCTCGAGCAGCTCGTCCAGCGTCTTCGGGTTGCCGGGGAAGAAGTCGCCGTGGCGCTGCATGAACCCTTCGAAGTCGTAGGGCTCGCCCCGCTCACGCTGTTCGATCATCCGGTTCAGATCGGCGAGCATGTCGCGGAAGCGCGCGAGGTCGTCCGGCGACATCGAGCGCAGCGCCTCGGCCATGCTGCGGAAGTACGCGCCCATCACCTGCTCGCGGATGTGCTCCAGCAGCTCGTCGAAGGCCGCCTGCGCCTCGGGGTCGGCGAACCGGTAGTCGTTCAGCTCCCCGATCCGGCCCGGGACGTCTGACGGGAGCGCGTCGAGGAACGCCTCGCGCATCCGCGCGTCGTCCTCGGCCCTGAACGACAGCGTGGATCGCTCGCGATCGAGGATGTCGTCGAGCCGATCGCGGAGCTCCTCGAGCGGGCCGGCGAGGTCGAGGTTCCCCTGCTCCCGCGCGCGCCGTTCGCGGAGCCGCGCGCGGAGTGCGTCCAGCCCGTCGAAGCTCCCCCGCATCCCGCGGCGCATCAGCCGCGAGAGCGCGCCCTCGATCCCCAGACCCGACAGTGCGTCATCGGACAGCTCCTCGAGCAGCTCGCCCGCGGACAGCTCGGGGCCGAACGGATCCTGCGTGTCGTCCCAGCGCGAGTAGCGGGCCTGCACCCGACCAGCCTACGCCCGGGGTGCGGGAACGGGGCCTCCGCTATCGGGCCCGGCTTGCAGGAGCCACTCGCTCCCCGGTTGCGACGACGAGCCGCTCCCGCCGAGGAGCGCGCGGGTCATCTCGCTCTCGTCCGAGAGCAGCTCGTCCAGCGCCTCGCCGAGGTGAGCGTCGGTGACCGTCGGGGCGCCCGTCCCGTCGGCTTCGATGGCGCCGATCAGCGCGGCCTTGCGCATCAACTCCTTGATGAACGACGCCGTGACGCCTGCTGTCCTTCGAACGACCGCGTCGGGGTCGGCGAGCCGCAGCTCGAGATCACGCCCGTACAGCCGGATCAGGCCCATGCGACCCGCATCATCGGGTAGCGGCATGTGCAGGGCGAGGTCCACGCGTCCGGGACGCGCCGCGAGTGCCGGCTCGAGCAGGTCGGCGCGGTTGGTCGTGAGAAGGAACGCGACGTCCGCGTCCTCGTCGATCCCGTCCATCTGGTTCAGGATGTCGAACAGCAGCGGGTTGGCCTCGACGTACCCGCGGTGCTGCGCGACGAGATCCACGTCCTCCAGGACCACGATCGACGGCTGGAGCATCCTCGCCAGGGCACATGCGGGCCGGACCATCCCGAGTCCACCGCCCGCGAGCACGACGATCGTGTGGTCGCGGGCTCGACCGGCCACATACCGGACCGTGAGCGTCTTGCCCGTGCCCGGGGGTCCGTGCAGGAGGAGGCCCCGCTTCACGTGCTGCCCGCCGGCCCGCAGGCGCTCACGGTGCTCGGCGATCCCGAACACGTGGCGCTCCACCCGGTCGAGCAGCCCGTCCGGCAGCACGATCGCGTCGCGATCGAGCACCGGACGCCGGTGAAAGACGATGGGACCGAGGGTCATGTGGCCCATCCGCGATTCGCCGAAGGAGATCATCTGACCGCGGAACACGTTCCGTTCCACCATCAGCTCTCGGATCTCGTCGAGCATGGCGCGTGCCAGATCGCGATCTGAGCAGAGGATCTCGAGCGTCACCTCCGCCTGTCCCGACTGCTCGTCGGCGGCTCGCACGAGCGCGACGAGCTTGGAGCCGTGGTCATCGATGAGGTACAGGCCGAACGCGATGCAGGCGAGCGTGTCCTCGGGACCAACGGGCAGGTTCACGAGGTCCACCGAGCCGATGCCCACGCCGGCCTGATGCGCGGTCGCCACCAGGTCGGAGAGCGACATCCACCGCCGTTGCTGACCCGACAGACCGATCACCTCGGCGGTCCGGCCTTCCGCCGCGATGTAGGCGTCGAGTGCCACCTGAAGGTTCACGTGGTCATAGGACGCGTACCCTTCGGCGACCACCGGGAGCACCTCGCTCCGATCGCCGAGATGCGCGTCGAGGAGGTCACGCACCGGCGTCTGCTGCGCGGTCGCGGCCGCGACGGACATCGCCTCGAGGAATCGGTTGAAGTCGCTCGCGAAGGCCGAGACGTCCTCGTCCATGTCACGAGGGTAGCCCGTCCCGCCCCAAGGGGTCAGCCGATCCCGAGCCCGGTGGTGAGGGCCCGCAGGGACAGTCCGAACGAGATGAACGACGCCATGGCGAACGGCGCCCACGGCTTGGTGCGGAACGCCTCCTCCCGCGCCAGGAGATGGCCGATCGCGAAGATCACGAGCGGCCCGAACCCGTAGACGTAGTGCAGCGCCGTGGTGGGGCGGCGGCCGACGAGCAGCAGGATCACGCCGATCAGCGCCTGCACGATGGCCACGGTCTGCGCCGCGACCAGCCATCGCCAGAACCAGTCCCCCGCCTCCCTGCGCGAGATCCACAGGATCAGGCCGAAGAGCCACCCGATCGTGAAAATCGCGACGACAAGGAACCCGACGTAGCGGTGGATCTCGGTCACGACGGCCGAATCCTACGGGCTGCGTCGTTACGCGTCGGGTTCGGCCGACCGGTACCGGCTGCCGCCCGCCCGCGCCTCCAGGTCCTTGTTGAGCCGGCGCGACAGGTGCAGGCCCTCGAGCGCGAACTCCAGCGCGGAGGCCGCGACGCCGGGCGACTCCTCCTCGACGCCGAGGCGCTGCAGCAGCTTGGACAACCCGGGAAGCTCGCCGAACTGCGCCAGAAGCTCGCTCGCCGGCAGCAGGTCCGAGGTCTCCGCCTCGAACCCCTGCGCGAACCGCGACAGGATCGGCTGGAAGTCGAAGCCCGACAACCGCCGGCGGAACACTTGGAGCTCGGCCGTCTTGAGGGCCCGGGACAGGATCTCCTCCTCGCGGCCCTCCTCGATCGTGTCGAACTCGACCCGCCCGAGACCGGCCTCCACGACGGCTGGGAGGTCGCACACCCGCGGGACGGCCTCGGGCTCGCCGGTCCGCGCCGCCCGCCGGATCGCGGCCGCCGAGAGCGTCTCGAGGTTGCCGATCGAGTATCGGACGCTCACGCCGCTGCGGTGGTTGACGTGGGGCGAACGCCGGAGCTCGGCCGTGAACGCTGCGAGGATCTCCTCGAGGTAGACCGGGACCCGGACGGGGACGTCGCTCTCCCAGGCGCGCGACTCCTGCTCCATGATCGCGATCTCGTCGTCGAGCGACTCCGGGTAGTGCGTCCGTACCTGCGTCCCGAACCGGTCCTTGAGCGGCGAGACGATCCGACCGCGGTGCGTGTAGTCGTCGGGGTTGGCCGTGGCCACGAGCAGGAGGTCGAGCGGGAGCCGGATCCGGTAGCCGCGGATCTGGACGTCGCGCTCCTCCAGGATGTTGAACAGGGCGACTTGGATG
This sequence comes from Actinomycetota bacterium, assembly GCA_036505195.1. Classification (GTDB taxonomy): domain Bacteria; phylum Actinomycetota; class UBA4738; order UBA4738; family HRBIN12; genus DASSJM01. The sequence goes on along the minus strand of DASXTX010000270.1, from coordinate 3,758 downwards.
CGTTCGGGCAGGTCGGGGAGCTCGTTGATCGCGACGATCCCTCGGTTGGTCCGCGGGATCATCCCGTAATGGATCGTGAGCTCGTCCGCGAGGTACCGGCCCTCGGCGACACGGATCGGGTCGACGTCGCCGATCAGGTCGGCGACGCTCGTGTCCGGCGTCGCGAGCTTCTCGGCGTATCGGTCCTCGCGGCCGATCCAGCGGATCGGCGCCGCGTCCCCGTCCTCGGCGAGGAGGGCACGGCAGGCCGCGCAGATCGGGTGGTACGGGTGGTCGTTCACCTCGCAGCCGGCGATCGCCGGCGTCTGCTCGTCCAGGAGGTCCACGATCTGGCGGATCAGGCGGGTCTTGGCCTGCCCCCGTTCGCCGAGCATCACGAGGTCGTGGCCGGCGAGGAGGCCGCGTTCGAGCACCGGCAACACGGAGTCCTCGAACCCCACGACCTGCGGGAACAGGGGGACGCCCGAGCCGAGCCGCTCGAGCAGGTTCGCGCGGAGCTCCTGCTTGACGCTCCGATCCGGGAACCCGGTCGCTCGGAGCTCGGCGATCGTCGCGGGCTGCGCCACGAGCTCAGCCTAGCGGCTCCGTGGGATAGCGCAGTCAGACGAGGCCGCGCGCGGCGTACTCGCGCCCGTATCGGCGTTCGGTCAGCCGGCGGCCGATCTCGGCCGACAGGACCAGGAACATCGACGCGACGAACACCACCGACGAGACGGCGATCAGCTGCGGGAGCAGGCTCGGCACGCGGAGCTGCGCGAACAGGTACACCGGCCACGTCTGCTCAGTCCCAGCGAGGAACGACGCGATCGCGTATTCGTCGAACGAGAGCGTGAACGCGATCAGGAAAGCCGAGATCAGTGCGGGCATCAGCAGCGGCAGCGTCACGCGCCGAAAGGTCTCCCGTGGACTGGCGCCTAGATCCTTCGCCGCCTCGTCCAGCGAGACGCTGAGCCGTTCGAGGAGCGGCAGGATCGTGAGGATCGTGTACGGCAGCGCCACGACGACGTGGCCGATCACGATCGCGTGGAGGCCAAGCCCGATGTAGAACCCGAACCAGGCAGTCAGCACCTTGTCCACGAGCGCGAACAGCAGCAGCAACGAGATCCCGAACACCAGGTACGGGATCACGAGCGGCGAGAACACAAGCGCCGAAACCGCCGGCTTGCCGAAGAACCGCCTCCTGATCAGAGCGAACGAGACGAGGACGCCGAGCCCTACCGCGATCACGCTCGACGCCGTCGCGACGGCGGCGCTGTGGCCGAGGGACCCCATGAGCACGCGATTCGCGAGCACGTCCCCGTACCAGTGCGTGGTGAAACCCGAGAGCGGGAACGAGGGGTCACCGTCGTTGAACGAGAAGAGCGCAAGGAAGGCGATCGGGAGATAGAGGAAGACGACCAGCAGCCAGAAGAAGACCGTGAGGGACAGCCGCCCGGCCCTCGAGGTCGCGATCTCCATCAGTCGGCCGCCACCGATCGAACCTGTACGAAGCGGCCGAACAACGCCATCAGCCCGGCAACGACGAGCAGCAGGAACATCGCCAGGACCGATCCACTTTGCCAGTCCGTCCCCCTCGTGAACAGGTCCTGGATCGCGTTCCCGTACAGGTAGCCGCTGGGACCGCCGACGAGCAGCGGTGTCACGAACTCGCCGATCGTGGGCACGAACACGAAGACGAAGGCGGCGACCAGACCCGGAGCGGAGAGCGGAAGGGTTACGCGCAAGAAGGTTCGGACACGACTGGCGCCCAGGTCGCTCGCCGCCTCGAGCAAGCCCCGATCTAGGTTGTTCAGACTCACGAAGATCGGCAGGGCCACGAAGGGGATCCAGACGTACGCGAGCACGAGCATGACCGCGAACTGGCTGTAGAGCAGCCAGGTGACCGGGCTCTCGGGGCTCCGCACGTGGATCGAGAACAGCAGTGAATTGACGACGCCGTGGTCGCCGAGGATCACCTTCCAGGCCAGCACACGCAGCAGGAAGCTCGTCAGGAAGGGGACGATCACGACAAGCAACAGGACGTACTTCATCCTCCTCACGCAGAGCGCCAGGAAGTACCCGATCGGGTATGCGAGGAGCACGACCACGATCGAGACCGTCAACGAGATCCTGATGGATTTCCAGAACAGGCCCATATAGACCGAACCGCCGTGCAGGAAATGGGTCCAGTCGTCGAGCGAGATCACACCGGCGTCGGTGGGGAACAGCTTGATCGCGCCGATGCTGTAGGCGGCCACGTACAGGACCGGAGCGACGAAGAACAGCACCAGCCACAGCAGTGGAGCGGAGAGCAGGGCCGCGGTCGTGCCCCGCTCGCGCCGCCTCCACCGCCTGGTGGAGGCGTCAACCTCCGCGCTCACCACCGACCGCAGAACCGGAAGACGTCCGGCCTCAGGAGGCCAGCACCTCGCTCCAGTACTGCTGGTAGAGGTCCCGGCGCGGGATGTAGGACTCCGGGATCGCCTTCGGAGGGTCGAGCACGGTGGGGTCGTCGAGCCCCAAGGCTGCCACGATGCCCGGCGAAACCACCGACAGGTCGGCCGTGGTGTTCGTGTGTCCGTAGTAGTACCAAGCGAGCAGGAACTCGGCCGCCTTCTTACTCGCCCACGAATCGACGTAGGCGTGGGCGTGGTGGTAGTTCTCGGTATCGGCGGCGAGCCCCATCCCGCACACCCACGACACCCGTCCTTCCTTGGGGGTCATGTACAGGTAGTTCATGCCCGCCGCGTCCGCGTACCCGACGGTGTCGGGCCACGCGTATCCGATCCACACCTCTTCCTTCTGGAAGTCCTGCCAGAACGAGTACGACTGGTTCCAGAGGTTCCTGACGAGTGGCTTCTTCGAGATGAGGAAGTCTCGCACGTCGATGAGCTCTTGGTCCGTCATGTTGAACGGGTCGGACACACCGAGGAAGAGCCCCCCGATGTACATCATGTTCGAGGTGTCGACCCACGAGATCTTGCCCCCATACCGCTCGTCGAACAGGATCCCGAACGTTTCCTCCTGCACATCCACGTGGTCGAGGTTCACGATCGGAGCGATGAAGCCCCAGTCGAGCGGGATGAAGTACTGCTGGCCCCCCACGACCCCTTGCGGAAGCAGCTTGGGGTTCAGCTGGCTGAAGTTCGGGATCAGCGAGGTGTCCCACGGCTGAACGGCGCCGAGGTCAACCCAGTCCTTGTACTTGTAGCCGCAGGGATGGACCACGTCGAACTTCACGGCGCCGGTGGCCGCCTTCGTATAGCCGGCGTCGTCGTTCGCGAACAAGGTGAACTGCGGCGTGTCTCCTGTCTCGTCCGCGTACTGTTGCCAAAGGCCCAGTCGCTCTTTGTCGGGGTAGTAGTCGCCGTTCCCGTACCCCGACCAGTCGAACACCTGCAGGCTCCCGGGCTCCTGTCCGATGGGCGGGTGGACGGCTTGCCCGGACGTCCCCGTCGTCGTACCGCCATTGGTCTCGGCCTTCTTGCACGCCGCGAGCACGGCCGCACCGAGCGTGGTCGCCCCGGCCATGCGCATGAAGCCACGCCGGTCGTAGCGCTCGGCGAGGATGCGGTCGATATCGGTCATGCCTCCCCCTCCGTCCATGCCTGGATGACGCCGTATCATGCGCCGAACGCCGGAACCGTGCCACTTTCGCGGAAGGGGAACCGTTGCGCGGGCGGATCGCCGAGGTGGGGATCGTGGCGACCCTGCTCGTGGCGGCGCTCCTCGGCTCCGCATGCGCCACCGCGCAACCGACATCCGGCCCACGCCCGACC
>DASXTX010000269.1:0-6385 GCA_036505195.1 Actinomycetota bacterium | reverse complement strand
CACAAGGACTACCCGCTGCTCCAGGCCCTGTTCCTGATCTTCTCGGTGGCCGTCATCGCCGCGAACCTGATCGCCGACATCCTGTACACGTACCTCGATCCGCGCGTGAGGGCGGCCTGATGCGACCCCCGGAAGCGCTCGGGCGTTACGACGTCGAGGCACCTCCCGGCGTCGAACCGACGCCTCCGCCCGAGGTGCCGCGAAGCCCTCGGGCGATCGCCTGGACGCGCCGACGGATGTCCGCCAAGCGGGTCTGGGCGACGTACCGCAAGAATCGATTGGGGATGATCGGCCTCGGCGCCCTGGTCTTCTTCATCGCGGTCGCCGTGTTCGCCCCGCTCATCGCCAGCAAGGATGGGCTCGATCCCACGTGCACCTGCACGGGCGTGCCCCTCCAGCCGCCGAGCCTCCACTTCCCGTTCGGCACCGACAACTTCGGCCGCTCGGTGTTCACGCTCACCGTGTGGGGATCGCGCCCGTCGCTCATCGTGGGACTCTTCGCGACGCTCATCTCGGTCGTGATCGGGGCCGTGATCGGGATCGTCGCCGGCTACTTCGGGGGGAAGTCGGAGGTCGTCCTGATGCGGCTGACCGACTGGTTCCTCGTGATCCCGTTCCTGCCCCTCGCGATCGTCCTCGCGTCGATCCTCGGCCCATCGCTGTTTGTGATCATCGTCGTGATCGGCGTCACCTCGTGGCCGAGCACCGCCAGGATCGTTCGAGCGCAGTCGCTGACCGTGAAAACCCGTCCGTACGTCGAACGCGCACGTGCGCTGGGGGCGGGACACTGGCACCTCACGAGCCGGCACATCCTTCCCAACGTCGGGCCGCTCATCTTCGCCAACACGGTCCTGCTGATCGCCATCGCGATCCTGTCCGAAACCACCCTCTCGTTCCTGGGTCTGGGCGACCCGCTCTCCACGTCGTGGGGGACGACCCTCAGCGCGGCCTTCGGCTCCGGGGCGGCGAGCGCGGGCCAGTGGTGGTGGCTGCTGCCGCCGGGCCTGGCCATCGTCTTCGTCGTCCTGGCGTTCACGTTGTGCGGGTTCGCGCTGGACGAGATCCTCAACCCCAGGCTGCGTGAACGATGAGCGTCCTGTCGGTACGCGATCTCGAGGTGACGTACAAGACGCAGGCGGGGCCGATCCCCGCGGTGCGAGGTGTGTCGCTGGACATCGCCACGGGCGAGGTCCTCGGGCTCGCAGGTGAGTCCGGTTGCGGTAAGTCCTCGATCGTCAACGCGATCCTTCGGTTGGTTCCGCCGGGGACCACGGTCACGGGCGAGGTCCTCCTGAACGGGGAGGACGTCCTGACGATGAAGCCTGGGCGCCTACGGGCCGTTCGGTGGACGCAGGCCTCGGTCGTGTTCCAGGGCGCGATGCACGCGCTCAACCCCGTCCAGCGGATCGGCGACCAGCTGGCCGAGGCGATCGTGGTCCACGGCCAGAGCCGACAACGGGAGGCGCTGGTCCGCGCCGGCGAACTCCTCGACCAGGTTGGTCTCCCCTCACGGCGCCTTCGCGACTACCCCCACGAGCTCTCGGGCGGCCAGAAACAGCGGGTCATGATCGCCATGGCGCTCGGGTGCAGCCCGAGCCTGATCATCGCCGACGAGCCCACCACGGCGCTCGACGTGATGGTGCAGGCCCAGGTGCTGAGCCTGCTGAACGAGCTCCAGCACGAACTCGGCCTCGCGATGTTGTTCATCACCCACGACCTGTCCGTCCTGGTCGAGATCAGCGGCCGGCTGGCGATCATGTACGCGGGGAAGATCGTGGAGCAGGGGCCCTCGGTCTCGCTGTTCGAGAAGCCGGCCCATCCCTACACGGAGGCCCTCGCAGCGGCGTTCCCGGCGATCGGCGATCAGCGGTTCCGGAAGGCTCCATCCGGCCTGGGTGGCGATCCTCCGCAACCCGACGCCGTCCCAACCGGGTGTTCGTTCCATCCGAGATGCCCCTACGCGTTCGACGCATGCGCGTCGACCGTGCCCGATCTCTACGCATCCGGCGAAGGCCGGCGATCCGCTTGCCTGCTCGTCCCGAAGGGAGAGCTGATCGCCGGATGACCTCACCACCCGGATCCGGCCCGGTCCTCGAGGTCCGGGACCTGTACGTGTCGTTCCAGGGGCGCGTGGGATTCGGGGCGGGACTCGCGGGGAGGAAGGGGACGACCGCGAGGGCCGTCGACGGCGTGGACCTCGAGCTCCGCAGGGGGGAGGTCCTCGCCCTCGCCGGCGAGTCGGGATGCGGCAAGACGACCCTCGCGCGCACGGTGATGGGACTCGAGCGACCGCAGCAAGGCGAGATCCGTTTCGAGGGTGAGCCTCTCGGCAAGAGCTCGAAGATCCTCCGCGAATACCGGCGGCGGGTCCAGATCGTGTTCCAGGACCCGACGGCCGCACTGAACCCGCGGCAGACGATCTACGAGTCGGTCGCCGAGGGGCTCCGGATCCATGGGATCACCAGCCAGGACGGGCTGCCGGAGGAGAAGCTGGTCGCCCGCGCGCTCGCCCGATCCGGGCTCCGACCGCCGGAACGGTTCTTCCTGGTGTATCCCCACGAGCTGTCGGGTGGCCAGCGTCAGCGGGTGGTGATCGCCGGCGCCCTGGTGCTCGAGCCCGAGATCATCGTCGCGGATGAGCCGGTGTCCAGCCTCGATGCCTCGGTGCGCGGCGAGATCCTGAAGCTGTTGCTCGGCCTGCGCGATGACTTCGGCATCGCGATGTTGGTCGTCACCCACGACCTGGGTCTGGCGTGGACGATCGCCGATCGTGTCGCGGTCATGTACCTCGGCCGGATCGTCGAGATCGGCCCGACGGAAGAGGTTCTGACCAGGCCGCTCCACCCCTACACGAAGGCCCTGCTCGAGGTCGTCCCGGAGGCCGGAGGTCTGTCTCGGCCCGTCCTTTCGGGCGAACCGCCCGACCCCACGCGGATCCCCGAGGGCTGCCGCTTCCACCCTCGGTGTCCCGAAGTGGTATCGGGGGCGGCCGCGAACGCCGGCGTCGAGGCTCGGTGCCGCGGCGAAGACCTCGGGCTCATCGAGCTCACGCCCGAACACTTCGCAGCGTGCCACTTGGCTGCCGCCCGGCGAGGCGACGTCGTGCCCTCGACGATGACCTGATCCCCGCGTCGACCCCGGGTCACCCGGAACGGTCCGCCGCGCCGTGGCGACCGTGCGAGACTCCGAGGGTCTGAAAGACGGATCGGCCCGCTGAACATCGAGCGTGACTGAGGAGCGATGACCGGCCGCTACGACATCGTGATCGTCGGCGGAGGCCACAACGGGCTGACCGCCGCGTTCTACCTCGCGCGCGCCGGCCTGCGTACGATCGTGCTCGAGCGTCGCGGGATCGTCGGAGGCGCCTGCGTGACCGAGGAGATCGCGCCGGGCGTTCGCGCCTCGACGACCTCCTACATCGCGAGCATGCTTCGGCCCGAGATCGTCGCCGACCTCGGCCTGGCCGAACGCGGGCTGCGGATGGTCCCGTGCGAGCCCGGGCTCCAGGTCGTGTTCGAGGACGCTCGGGTGCTGCCCTGGTGGTCGACGCACGAACGCACGGCGGAGGAGATCCGGCGGATCTCGTCCCACGACGCGGACGCGTTCGCGCGCGTGACCGAACGGCTCCACGAGCTCGCCCGCTCGCTCCAGCCGTTCTTCCTCGAGGAGCCGCCGAATCTGTACGCGACCGGCTGGAGCAAGCTGCGCGAGGGGCGGCGACTGTTCCGCCGGTTCCGGCACCTGTCGGGCGATCAGCTCTCGGAACTGGTGCGGTTCGCGACCGGCTCGCTCGGCGAGTTCGTCGAACGGCACTTCGAGTCAGACGAGGTGCGGCGCCTGTACCTCGCGAACAACGTCTACGGGATGCACGCGCCGCCCTACCGACCGGGGACGGCGATCGGGCTGCTGTTCCACATGCTCTCCGGCGGAGAGCACCACATCCAGGGCTTCAATGGCCACGTGATCGGCGGGATGGGCTCGATCACGCAGGCGATGGCCTCTGCCGTGCGCGATGCCGGCGGCGAGATCCGCACGGGCTCCGAGGTCGCGCGGATCGACGTCCGCGACGGCCGGGCGACGGGCGTGACGCTCGAGGACGGGACCGAGATCCGGGCGCGCACCGTGCTCTCGAACGCGGACCCGAAACGCACCTTCCTCGGCCTCGTCGAGAAGTCGCAGCTCTCCGAGGACTTCCGGGCCGACGTCGGGGCGATCGCGATGGCCGGTCCGTGCGCGAAGGTGAACTTCGCCCTTGACGAGGAGCCCCGCTGGAACGGGATGCCCGAGGACGCCGGCCCGAACCAGCGCTCGCTCGCGACCCTCGTGCCGACGCTCGAGGGCGCGCAGCGGATGTACGACCGGCACCGGTGGGGCGAGATCCCCGACGAGCTCTGGGTGGACTGCGTCACCTCCTCGAACGTGGACGAGACGCTCGCGCCGCCGGGCACGCACGTGATGACGGCGTTCGTCCAGTACGTGCCGTTCGCGCTTCGTTCGGGCACCTGGCACGAACGGCGGGACGAGCTCGGGCGCAAGGTCGTCGAGACGATCTCCCGATACTCCGGCAACGTGGCGACGTCGATCCGCGCGATGCAGATCGTCACCCCACTCGACCTGGAACGCACCTACGGCCTCACCGAGGGCAACATCTTCCACGGCGACCTGAACGTTGAGCAGCTCTTCTTCATGCGCCCGCTGCCCGCGTGGTCGCGGTACCGGACGCCGATCGACGGGCTGTACCTGTGCGGAGCCGGCACGCACCCGGGCGGCGGTGTGACGGGCGCGCCCGGCTACGTCTCCTCGCGCGCGGTCCTGAAGGACCTGAGGAGGCGCCGCTCGTGACGCTCGAGATCGCCTGCCCGAACTGCGGCACGCGCCCGCACACCGAGTTCGCCTTCGGCGGGGAGGAGCGTCCGCACGCGTCATCCGACGTGGCGGCCGACTTCGAGCGAGTCTTCTACCCGGGCAACGCCGAGGGTTCGCAGCGCGAGCGCTGGTACCACGCGCTCGGCTGCCGGAGCTGGTTCGTCGTCACCCGCGACACCCGGACCAACCGGATCGGATGACGCCGGGCCCGCTGCGCTTCGAGGGGCGCGAGGTCCCGGTGCTCGATGGAGACACGGTCGCCTCGGCGCTGTTCCGCTCCGGGGTGCGAACGTTCTCGCGCTCGCTGAAGGGCCACCGGCGCCGCGGTCTGTACTGCGGGACCGGCGAGTGCCCGAACTGCACCGTGACGGTCGACGGCGTCCCGGGCGTGCGTTCATGCATCACCCCCGCCGCGGGCGGCATGCGCGTCGAACGCGTCAGGGGCTGGCCCTCCGCCGAGCACGACCTCCTCCACGTCGCGGATCTCGCGCACCCGCTGATGCCGGTCGGGTTCTACCTGAAGACGTTCATCCGGCCTCGGTTCGCGTGGAGGATGGCCGAGCGCGTGATCCGGCGCGCGACGGGTTCGGGACCGCTGCCTGCCGACGCGCCGGCGACGCGCACGATCTCGAGGCACGCCCGATGCGACACGATCGTCGTCGGCGCGGGCATCGCCGGCCTGACCACCGCGCTCGAAGCCGCCGCGGGCGGCGAGCGCGTGCTCCTGTGCGACGAGTTCGCGATCGGCTCACGGCTCGCGCCGGGGCCGACGCTCGACGCGATCCGGGCGCTCGAGACACACGCGCGGGCGACCCCGGCGATCGAGATCCTCGAGCGGCACGCCGCGCTCGGTCTCTTCGACGGGCCGACGGTGCCCCTCGCCGGCTCGGACGAGCTCGTGCAGGTGCGCGCCGACCGCGTCGTGGTCGCGACCGGGGCCACCGAGTCCCACCGGCTCTTCCCCGGCAACGACCTCCCCGGGGTGTGGCTCGGTCGCGCGGCCTCGGCGATGGCGGCGCTGCACGGCGTTGCTCCCGGCCGGCGCGTGGTCGTCGTCGCGTCGACGACCGAGGGCGTGGAGCATCTGCAGGCGCTCGTCGCCGCGGGTGCCCGGGTCGTCGCCGCGCTGGTGCCGGCGGCGTTCGTGGACGAGGTGCCGCACGAGGCCGAGGCGATCGTGGGCGGCGAGCTCGTCGAGGCACGCGGGCACGGACGCCTGCGCTCGGTGATCGTGCGCGAGCTCGGCGAGCGGCGCCGGATCGCGTGCGACGCGCTCGTGCTCTCGACGGGTCTCGGTCCGCGAGACGAGCTCGCTCGGATGGCGGTGAACGAACCGGTACGGCTCGTGGGGGACGCGGCGCTCGAGGCCGACGAACCGGCGCTCGGCGGCGGCTACCTGTGCCTGTGCGAGGACGTCGCGCTGCACGACGCCGAGCAGGCCTGGGCCGAGGGCTTCCGCTCGGCCGAGATCCTCAAGCGCTACACGACCGCGACGATGGGGCCGTGCCAGGGCGCGATG
>DASXTX010000268.1:0-28029 GCA_036505195.1 Actinomycetota bacterium | reverse complement strand
GACCTCGCCCTCCTCCTCGCACCACCGGAAGAACTGGCGAATCCCGTCGTAGTACGCCTTCGCGCTCGCCGCCGCATAGCCGCCGTCGCCCATCATCCAGGCGAAGAACGCCTCGACATGCTCCCTAGCGATCGCGTCGACGGCGGTCGGCATCCCGCGCTCGCGGACGAACCCCTCGAACAGGGTGATCCCCCGGACGTACAGCTCGATCGTCCGCGGGGATCGGTTGGTCGCCTGGAGCATGATCGTGAACTCCGGCAGGAGCTCGGCGATGTGGTTCGGGCAACGGTCTCGGTCTTCACGAGCGCCGATGTCATCCGCTGAGGAAGCGGTGTGCAACCGGACTGACTAGCGTTTCCCCTGCTAGTGGACCCAAGGGGATTCGAACCCCTGACCTTCTGGCAGCCAGCCAGACGCTCTACCAGCTGAGCTATGGGCCCGCGGGAGGCTCAGTCTAGCGAACCGGCCGCGGCCTGCTCCGAACCGATCCAGCCGAGCCGCGGTGCGTCGCGCCACAGGCGCTCGAGGTCGTAATACTCGCGCTCCTCCTGCGCGAACACGTGCACCACCACGTCGATGTAGTCGAGCAGGACCCAGCGCGAGGAGGCCTCTCCCTCGCGCCGGACGGGTTTCTCGCCGAGGCCTCGGACGGCCCGCTCGACCTCCTCGACGATCGTCTTGACCTGGCGGTCGGTCTCGCCCGAGGCGATCACGAAGTAGTCGGTGATCACGATCAGGCCGTGCACGTCCAAGATCGTGACGTCCGCAGCCTGTTTGGCGGCCGCCGCTCGCGCCGCCGTGACGGCGATCTCGCGGCCATCGGCGTGGGGGGCGTCGTTACCCGGCACGCCGTCCTTCGCTGATGCTCACCCGGTGAAGTCCCTCCCGATGACGACCGTCACGGGAGCGATACCCGAACCCACCGACACGGACACGCTCCCCACACCGAGCAAGTCTCGCACACGTTCGGCCAAGCCGACGTCGTCGGGCGAGCCGACCACGATCAGCGTCTCGGGGTGGTCGAAGTCCGACGCGTTCTGCGAGACCGCGACGCGGAACCCGCCGGGCAGGAGCCGTTCGGCCGCGACCTCGCCGATCCCCGGCACGCCGTTGCCGTTCAGCACGATGACCGGGACGGCCTCCTCTGCCGGGCCACCGAACGCCTCGACCAGCGCGCCCGAGACCTGTTCGGGCGTCGCCCGGAGCACGCCGCTCGCCACCTCCTCGGCCTCGAGCCTGATCACCTCCGCGCCGGAAGCCGCCTCCAGCATCCGGATCACGGCGCCGGGACGATCCACGTCCGCCAGGTCGGTAGACGACCACGCCACGTCCGCCGAGAGAAGCGCCTCCATCACGATCTGCAGCCCCGCGACGTCGCCGGCCGCCGACGCCTCGAACATGCCCGCGACGCCGCGGCCGTCGACCAGGTCCCCGCCGATCCGGACCCCCCCGACCTCGTCCGCGATCGCCGCGAGACGATCGACCTCGATCGTCGCGTGGTCCTCGATCCACACCCCCAGCAGGTTGCCGACCGCCGTCGCGGCCTGGCGCGAGGGGAGCTCGAGGGCATCGCGAACGCTCGACTCGCCCTGGCCGGGGATCACCAGGAGCGCGGCCGGCGGCACCACGAGCGCGCCGCTCGTGCCGAACCCCGTGCTGCCGACCACGACCGGCACCGACCCGCCGTCGGTGCGGACGATCAGGAGCGCCAGGCCCGATGCCGCGGGCGGCGTGACCTCGGGCTCGGTGCGGGCGCGTTCGCGCGCGATCAGGAGCGCGCCCGTCCCGGCGGTCGCGAGGACGGCGAGGAACACCAGGACCGACAGCCGACGCGTCACCGGTACAGGGCCGCCTTCTCGATGTAGCTCTTCACACCCTCGGGGACCAGGTAGCGGATCGGCCGGCCGTCGTGGATCCGTTCGCGGACGTCGGTCGAGCTGATCGCGAGCGCGGGGATGCTCATCATGCTGACGCTCGCGTCGCGCGCAGGCCCGGCGGCCTCGAACCGCGCGAGGTCGTACCCGGGTCGCGAGGCCGCGATGAAGTGCGCGATCGACAGGACCTCCTCGGGATCCTTCCAGTCCAAGATCTCGAGCATGGCGTCGGCGCCCGTGATGAAGTACAGCTCGGCGTCCGGGTTGTCCGCTCCGAGGGTGCGCAGCGTGTCGACGGTGTACGTGGGCCCATCCCGGTCGATCTCCACGCGGGAGACCCGGAACCTCGGGTTGCTCGCGGTCGCGATCACGGTCATCAGGTAGCGGTCCTCGGCGGCAGAGACCTCGCGACCCTGCTTCATCCAGGGCTGCCCCGTCGGCACGAACACGACGGCGTCAAGGGCGAACTGCACCAGGGCCTCCTCGGCGGTCACGAGGTGGCCGTAGTGGATCGGGTCGAACGTGCCGCCCATGACCCCGAGGCGTCGTCCCACGCCGGCCATCCTACGGCCGCGACCAGCGAGGCCGGTGGATTTCGCGCTCGGGGAGCCGCTACCGCGGGTTCGCTCGGACCCAGGCCTCGAGCTCGGGGGCGTGCTCGGCGTAATGCGCGGGCCCGCTTTCCTCGAACCATTCGTCGGCATCGGCCGTGAGCCCGGCCAGTGCGCCGAACCGCTCGAGCATCGCGGCGCGCGCCCGGTGCAATTCGGCACGGACCTCGTCCACCTGCATCCCCCGAGACCGTTCGAGCTCGCGGTCGTTCAGGCGGTTCACCTCGGCGTCTCCGTAGGGTTCCCGGACGCGGTCGAACCGTCCCTCCGCGATCTCCCCCAGGGCCCGCGCGGCGTCCGCGCACCAGAACGCGACGTGCCACATCACGTCTCGGACGGCCCAGCCCTCGGCGTTCAGGCCGGGCAGGTCGACGAGGTCGGGCGGCACCGCGTCCGCGAGCGCGAGGAACGCCTCCCAGCCCTCGGCCTCGGCTCGCAGGAGCTCCTCACGCCGAGCCATCGCGCTCTCCTTCCGGGAGGTACTCGAACGCGACGTCGCCGATCATGACCTCGTCGCCACGCCGCGCGCCCGCCGAGGCGAGCTCGCGTTCGACCCCCTCCTTCACCAGCCGCCGTTGGAGGCGTCGGAGCTTCTCGGGATCCTCGAGATCGGTTTCGGACACCCAGCGCTCCACGCCCCGACCGATCACGCGGAAGCGCTCGCCCTCCTTCTTCACCACGAACCGCGGGCGGGCCGGTCGGAGCACCACGTAGGCGCTGCGTTCCTCCGCTACCTCGGCCGCCTCGTGCGCGAGCGAGGCGATCCGTTCCCGCAGCAAGTCCAGCCCTTCCCCGGTGACCGACGAGATCGCGATCGTGCCGCCGCCGAGGGTCGCCTGCACCTCGACGTCGGGCGCGAGATCGAACTTCGTGCCGACGACCAGGCTCGGCCTGGATGCGAGCGACGGGTCGTACGCGCGGAGCTCTTCCCGAACGATCCCCAGATCGGCCGCTGGATCCGGCGCAGACAGGTCCACGACCAGCACGAGCGCCCGGCAGCGGCTGACGTGCCGCAGGAACCGATGCCCGAGGCCCTTGCCCTCGTGCGCGCCCTCCACGAGCCCGGGGACGTCGGCGACGACGAACCGCTCGTCCTCGCCCGCCACCCCGAGGTTCGGCGCCAGGGTCGTGAAGGGGTAGTCCGCGATCTTCGGGTGCGCCGCGGTGAGCGAGGAGAGCAGCGTCGATTTGCCGGCGTTCGGCAGGCCGACCAGTCCGACGTCGGCGACGATGCGCAGCTCGACCGCCAGCCGCTTCTCCTCCCCGCGCTCGCCGCCCTCGGCACCCCTCGGCACGCGATCGCGCGAGGTGGCGAGCGACGCGCTTCCGCGACCCCCGCGTCCGCCGCGCGCCACCACGGCCCGCGACCCCTCGCCGACGAGATCGGCCAGCAGGCCGTGCTCGTCCTCGATACGCGTCCCGTCCGGGACCCGGATCACGAGGTCCTCGCCGTCGGCTCCGGTCTTGCCCTGCTTGCCGCCCGCGCCACCGCTCTCCGCACGGAGGTGCGGATGGTCGGCGAGCCACGCGAGGTCACGCAGGCCCGCGGCCACTTCGAAGACGACGTCGCCGCCACGGCCGCCGTCACCGCCGTCGGGGCCGCCCCGGGGCTTGTACGGCTCGCGCAGGATCGACGACGACCCGTGGCCGCCGTCGCCCCCCCGCGCGAGCACGGTCAACTCATCCACGAAGGTCATGGGCAGATTGTGGCCGAACCCGAACGTTCGGGGCATGATGAGGATGTGCCGAGAGCCGTGACCGTATGGGCCGTCGAGCTCGGGAAGGACGTCCAGCCCGACGAGATCAAGGGCACGCTCGAGCTCGGCGACCAGGCCCTGCTCTTCTCGCCGAACGACGAGGCACGCCCGGCGATACGGATCGCCCTGTACGACATCGCCAAGGTCCGTCGCCTCCGCGGCTCACCGGTCCTGATGGTGGAGCGGACCACCTCGGCGGGGTCCAGGAAGACCGCGTTCTACTTCGCGCAGCCCCCGCCGCTCGCCGTCCTCATGGGGGCTCCGGTGGAGCAGCCGGTCGGGTTCGATCGGTTCCGCAGCCCCAAGCGGAAGGCGCGAAGAGATAACGTCGGGTATCTCGGCCTCATGAACCGCGAGAAGAAGGCTGCGCTCTCCGAATGGGTCCGAGCGGTGAAGGACGCGGTGTCGAAGACCGCGTCGGGACCGGATCAGGCCGCGGCGCCGAGCTGAACGAGGTCGAGCGTTCGGCGAGCGGCGGCGGTTGGCCTACGGAGCCTGGACGGACGCGTAGCGGCGGCCACGGGACTCGTGGTAGGAGACGACCCCCGGCTGCGTCGCGAACAGGGTGTCGTCCCCGCCCTTGCCGACGCCCTTGCCGGGATGGATCCTGGTCCCGCGCTGGCGCACGATGATGGAGCCGGCGGTCACCTGCTGACCGCCGAACACCTTGACGCCGAGCCGCTTGGACTCGGAGTCTCGCCCGTTGCGGGAAGAACCGCCGCCCTTCTTGTGTGCCATTGCGCGTCCGAGCCTACCAGAGGGCTTCCCGTTACTCGGCCGCCTCCGCGGGCTCTGTCTGGGTCGCCTCGGTCTTGGCCGGCTTCGTGGCCGGTTTCGCGGCCGGCTTTTGGGCCGCGGCACGCCTGGGCGCGGCCCCGAGCTTCACGTCGGCGATCTCGATCAGCGTCATCAGCTGCCGATGCCCCTGCCGGCGAGCGTAACCGGACTTGTTCTTGTACTTGAACACGTGGACCTTGTCGCCCTTCTGCTCGCCGAGCAGCTTGGCCGTCACGACCGCCTGCGCGGCCTCCTTGCCGTAGTGGGTCTTGCCGTCGTCGTCGACCACCAGGAGGGGTTGGAACGTGACCGTGTCGCCGTCGGCGTGCATCAGCTCGATCTCGAGCACGTCGCCCGCTTTCACCTTGTGCTGCTTGCCTCCGGCCTTGATGACCGCGTACATCGTGTCCTCCTGTATCTCTTCGGCCATATCTCGTCGGCCGTATCTCTTCGGCCATTTCTCGTCGGCCGTGTCTCTGGTTGACGATCCGCTCAGTTGACGTCGTACGTGATGAGCAGGCCTCGGCCCTCGCAGGTCGGGCACGTCTCCGAGAACGCTTCCAAGAGTCCACCAGACACGCGCTTGCGCGTCACCTCGAGGAGCCCGAGCGGGCTGATGTCGAAGACCTGGCTTCGCGACTTGTCCTGGGCGAGCGACTCCTTCATCGCGTCGATCACCTTGGCCTTGTTCTGCTCGAGCAGCATGTCGATGAAGTCGATCACGATCATGCCGCCGATGTCTCGGAGCCGAAGCTGGCGAGCCACCTCGCGCGAGGCCTCGAGGTTGGTGTTCACTACGGTCTCCTCGAGGTTCGACTTGCCCACGGACTTGCCCGTGTTGACGTCGATCACCGTCATCGCCTCGGTGCGATCGATCACGAGGTAGCCGCCGGACGGCAGCCACACCTTGCGATCGAGGCCCTTGTGGATCTGCTCCACGATGTGGAACTCCTCGAACGCCGGCAGCGAGCCCTCGTGGAGCCGCACCTTCGAGAGCACCTCGGGTGCGACGTCGCGCAGGTAGTCCGTCACCAGGCCGAAGATGCGCGGCGCGTCGGTGATCAGTTCCCGGTATTCCTCGTCGGTGAACAGGTCGCGCACGACGCGCACCGTGAGCTCGGGCTCCTCGTACAAGACGGCCGGCGCCTTGGCCTTCTTCGAGCGCTTCTCGATCTGCGCCCACTCGTCCAGCAGACGAGCGAGATCCCGGGCGAGCGCCTCCTCGGAGGCGCCCTCCGCGGCGGTGCGCACGATCAGCCCGTGCTCCTTGGGCTTGAGGTTCTTGACGAACGTCTTCAGGCGCCGGCGCTCGGCGTCGGGGAGCCGTCGGCTGATGCCGGATACCTCCGAGTTCGGCGCGAGGACGAGGAAGCGGCCGGGCAGCGAGATCTGCGCGGTCAGCCGGGCGCCCTTGCCGCCGATCGGGTCCTTCGTCACCTGGACGAGGACCGACTGCCCGTTCTTCAGCACGTGCTCGATCCGTGGCGGCGCACCCTCGAGATCCTCGGGCGACCAGTTCACCTCACCGGCGTACAGGACGGCATTGCGTCCGCGTCCGATATCGACGAACGCCGCCTCCATCCCGGGAAGGACGTTCTGGACGCGGCCGAGGTACACGTTGCCGACCATCGACGTGGCCCCCGCACGGGTGACGTAGTGCTGCACCAGCTCGCGCTCCTCGAGCACGGCGATCTGATCGCGCTCCCCATGCTGCGTGATGACCATCACCTTGTCGGTGACCCGAGGGACGACCGGCATCGACTCGCGCCGGCGTCGCACCGTCGTCCGTCCCTGCCGCTGTCGCCGGAGACGGGTCGGCGCCGAACGCTCGCTCTCCTTCTCGGTCGTCTTCGCTTCGGCCTTGGCCTTCTTCGGCTGGTCGGACGTCCTGCGCGTGGTCGTCTTCGCGGCTGAGCCCCTCGTCGAAGGCTTGGGGGGCCGCTCGTCCCCGTCCGCGGTCTCGGCGATCTCACCCGCGGGTTTGGCCTTGCTCCGACCACGTCCGCCGCGCGAGCGGCGTCGGCGCGTCCCGATCGTCGTTGCCGCCGATCCCTCGGCCGGACCATCGACCGGCTCGGTCTCGGGCTCGGTCTCGGTCTCGGTGGCCGAGGGTGCCTCCGCGGTCGTCGTGCCGCTCGCCGGGGCTCCTGAACCGCTTCCGCTGCGTCCGCGTCCACGGCCGCGGCCGCCGCGCGACCGGCGGCGCGTGCCGGCCGGCCGCGGACCCGTCGATGCACGCTCGACCTCGCCGGGCTGGACATCGAGGTCGACCTCCGGCTGCTCGTCCGTCGTCGTGCGCTCGGCCCGGCGGGAACCGCCTCGGCCTCGCGCCGGGGCGGCCTCGCCGTCGGACGAGGAAGGGGCCGACGTCGTCGCGCCGCCGTCTTCTGCCGTCGCGCCGGTGCCGGCACCCGATCCCGAGCGCCCGCGTCCGCCGCGACCCCGGCCGCCGCGCCGCCGTCTGCGGGCACCCGACCCCGGCGCGGGTGAACCTCCATCGCCGGTGCCGGTCGCCGTCGAGCTACCGTCGGTGGAACCCGGCGCCTCGCTCGGCTCGGCGATCTCCATCCTGGAGACCGCCGACCCCCGATCGTCGTTCATCGTCGCTCCCTTCGTTTGGGGAGGGGCGAGGCGGTGCTCGCCGAACGAACGGGATCGGTCGCGCCGGAACGCCCGTTGGGGCGTCGGGTCGGGACGAGCGGGCCGGGCGGCCTCGCCTCGTCGGATGGACGCACAGCCGTGGGGACGTCGTCCCCCCGTCCTTGCGGCGCTTCGTTGCGCACGCGGAAAGCCCCGTTCTCGGCGGGCTCTTCCGGCCGCGGCCCTCCGGGTTCGGTCCCGGGGCCGGCGTGGCCGGTGCCTCGCCTCTCCTTACCTCGCCGGTTCCTCGCGGCCCCATGGCCGCGACCCGGCGGGCAAACCTGGTACCAAGGATACCGGACGCCGATGGGGCCGGACGACATCCGGGGGGGAGCCTCGGGCGAACCCAGACCGCCACGCCCCCTGGACTAGGTAGTTCAACCTACCCATGGTGTCGGTTCCTGCGCCCTGCGAAACCCACGCTCGTCGGATGGCGCCGGACCGAACCCCGCCCGAGACTTGCGGCACATGGAACCGGCGGTCCTTCCCCGCCCGGTCGGGCACAGTCGGCCGATCCGGGTCCTCGTCGTGGACGACAATGCCGGCTTCCGCGAATCCCTGCTGTCCCTCCTCGAGGCCGGCAACCTGCAGGTGGTGGGCGAGGCGGGCTCGGGCGCGGAGGCCCTCGGGCTCGTGCGTTCGCTCTCGCCCGACGTGGTCCTGATGGACGTCCGGATGCCAACGATGGACGGCATCGAGGCCACTCGCCTGCTCAAGGCGGACTTCCCCGACCTCGGGGTCGTCGCGCTCTCGGGCCACGAGGACCAGGAGATCGTCCGCGGCATGCTCGTCGCCGGGGCCTCGGGCTACGTCCTGAAGGACTCCGACGGCGACGAGATCCTGACCGCCGTCACCCGGGCCGCCGAAGGAGGGGCGCTCCTGTCCTCCCAGGTGACCCCGCGCGTGATCGAGGAGCTCACCGAGGCGCTCGAGCGCGAGCGGCGCCGGATCCGGGAGCTCGAAGCCGCGCAGGCCGCGCTCGTGGAGCGCTCGGCCCGGCGCCAACAGCTCGTCGCCAGGCTCTCGCACGAGCTCCGGACCCCGGTGACCGTGATCCTCGGGGTGGCCCAGACGCTCGCCGAGGTCGAGTCCTCGCCCGAGCAGGAGGAGGAGCTCCTCGCGCGGCTCGTCACCAGGGCTCGCGACCTCGCGCAGCTCGTCGAACGGTTCGAACTCGCGATCGACGCGGGGCTGACCGAACGGGTGGACGTTGGCGAGGTCGCCCGGGAGGTGGCCGCGCGCGACGAACGCGTCACCGTCACCACGGTGGAGGGGCTGCCGCCTGCGAACCTTAACCGTGGCGTCGCCGGTCGCATCCTCGAGGAGCTCGTCGACAACGCGCTCCGCTTCTCGAGCGTCAAGACCGGGGTGGAGGTCACGATCGAGGCCGGCACGGCTGCGATCGAGATCCGGGTGGTGGACGAGGGGCCGGGGATCGACCACCGCGAGCACGAACGGGTCTTCGGGCCGCTCGAGCAGCTGGAGGAGCTGAACGTCCGGATCCACCAGGGGATCGGCATGGGGCTCGCGCTCGCGCGCACCGCCGCACGCGCGATGGGCGGGGACGTCGTGATCGAGTCGTCGAGCGGCGCCGGAACCACGTTCCTGTGGACGATCGCCCTGACGAGCTGACCCTGGGTCAGGCGAACCGGCGCATGTGCACGTTCAGGAGCAGGCCGACCGAGGCGAGGTTCAGGAGCAGCGAGCTCCCGCCGTAGGAGACGAACGGCAACGGGATCCCCGTGATCGGCATGATCCCGACGTTCATCCCGACGTTGACGAACATCTGCAGTGCGAACATCGAGGCGATCCCGGCCGCGAGGTACGTGCCGAACGGGTCCCGCGAGACCAACGCGACGCGGAACGCGCGCCAGAGCAGGATCCCGTACAGGCCGAGCAAGACGAGGGCGCCCGCGAAGCCGAACTCCTCGCCGATGACCGTGAAGACGAAGTCGGTGTGCTGCTCGGGGACGAAGTCGAGGTTCGTCTGCGATCCCTTCCCGAAACCGACGCCGGTCAGCCCGCCGGACCCGATCGCGATCTCGGCCTGCTCGCGATTATGGAGGGCGTCCGCGCTCACGCTCGCGGGGTCGAGGAACGCCTGGAGACGCTCGATCTGGTACTCGCGCACGAGCCCCACCTGGAAGCCCGCGAAGATCAGCAGGACCGCAGTGAGCGCCAGGACCGCGAGGTAGCGGGCTCGAGCCCCCGCGACCACGAGCATCCCGACCAGGATCGCCACGAAGACGATCGATGACCCGAGGTCGGGCTGCAGGAAGACGAGGAACGCAGGGATCGCCGCCAACCCGGCCGTTCGGAACACGTCCTGCAGTGTGAGGTCGCCGCGCAGCTCGGACAGGAAGGCCGCGAGCATCGCGATCAGGGCGAGCTTGGCGACCTCGGAGGGGGCGAGCTGGAAGCCGAACAGCTCGAACCACCGCTGCGCGCCCTTGACGCTCGTCCCGAGCGGCGTCCGGACGAGCACGAGCAGCACGAGGGAGGACACATAGATCATCCCCGCGTAGACCTTCAGGAGCCGGTAGTCGAAGCTCAGGGCCAGCATCAGCACGACCGCGCCCACCGCGAGGAACGTGAGCTGACGTTTCACGAACCGGCCCGGGTCCATGTGCACCAACGCGAGCGACTGGTGGGTGGCCGAGTAGATCGCGAACAGACCGATCACCGCGAGCCCGATCGCAGCCGCCAGCAGGATCGGGTCGATGTGTCGGAAGGCATGCCGCTCTGCCGCCACCACGCGCCCGGTCGCGAGCTCCATCAGTCGGTCCCCGCCACCTCGGTGAATTGAGAGAAGTCGAGGCCGTACAGACCCTCGATGATGTGCCGGGCGATCGGCGCGGCCGTCGTGGCGCCGTGACCGCCCTGCTCGACCAGCACCACCACGACGTGCTCCCGCCCACCGGCAGCGGTCATCGCCGCGAACCACGAGTAGTCCTGCTTGGGCGGGACCTCCGCGGTCCCGGTCTTGCCCGCCACCCAGACGTCGCCGAACGGGAAGCCGGCGAACGCGCTGGCGGCGGTCCCGCTGCCCGTCATCGTGCCGGTGAGCGCGTCCCGCACGTAGCGCAGGTACCTCTCGTCGATCCGAACGCGCTTGCGGCAGTTCTGCTTGTATCGGCGCACGATCGTGTCGTCGGGCGCGACGACCCGGTCCAGGACGTGTGGGACGCATTCCTTCCCGTCGTTCTCGAGCGCGCCGTAGGCGGTGGCGAGCTGCAGCGGCGTGACGAGCGTGTCCCCTTGGCCGATCGTCATGTTGATGAAATCGCCGGGGAACCACTGCCCCTCCGGGAACGACTCGGGGTACTGCTCGTGGATCGACTGCTTCCACTCCGCGTCGGGGACCCGCCCATCCTGTTCGTAGGGGAGATCGACCCGCGTCTGAGCGCCGAACCCGAAGCTCCCGAGGTCGTGCTGCAACGGTTCGTGCGAGACGATGCCGTTGGCGGCCTCGTCGTCGTTCACGTAGAACATGTCCCAGTAGCGGTACCCCATCGGGTAGAACACCGTGTCGCAGGACACCGCGAGCGCCGTCGAGAGGTTCATGTAGCCGAGGTCTGCGGTGGTCCAGTTGTCGAACACGTACTGCATCGCATCGGGGTCGCTCTCGTCGAACGGCACGGTCCAGCTCGGGGGGCAGCCGTAGGACTGACCCGTCGTGACGATGTCGCGTTGGAGGGCGGAGGCCGCGACGAACGGCTTGTAAGTCGAGCCCGGCGGGTACTGGCCCTGGATCGCGCGATTCACCAGCGGGAAGCTGTGTCCCGCGCCGAACCGGCGATCGAACTCCTTCTTCGAGAAGCCGCGCGTGAACAGCGCGGGGTCGAACGTCGGGTAGGAGGCCATGGCCTCGATCGCGCCGGTCTGCGGGTCGAGCACGATCGCTGCCCCGCCGTTCGCCTTCAGGTAGCCGCTGTCGGACTCCACGATCGTGCGGGCGTGCTCGATCCCCGCCTTCAGCGACTGCTCCGCGAGCTCTTGGGTCCCGGCGTCCAGCGTGAGCCACACGTCGTCGCCGGCGACGGGCCGCTGCTGGCGGCCGATCTGGCCGAGGTTCTCCCCGGTCGAGTTGACCCGGTACTTGACGAGGCCACGCGTGCCGGCGAGGTAGCGCTCGTAGATGCCCTCGATCCCCGAGACGCCGATCACGTCGCCCGGCGAGTAGTCGGCGAATCCCGGATCCTTGAGCTTGTCCTCCGAGATCTGGCCGAGGTACCCGAGGACGTGGGCGCCCGCGGAGCCCAGGGGGTATCTGCGCACCGGCTCGGAGAGCACGTCGACGCCGGGGAACTCATCCTTGTGCTCCTCGATGTAGTACGCGACGCGCTTGGGCACGTCGGTGGCGACCGGGATCGGGCTGAAGACGTAGTAGCGGGGGTCGTCCAGCCGCGCCCCGAGCTCGTCCGCGGGGATGTCGAGGAGCTCGGACAGGTCGAACAGGACGCGCTCGGTCTGGTCCCCGAGCTCCTGCCGGTTGATCGTGATCACCACGCTCCCGCGGTTCTGGACCAGGAGCGTGCCGTTCGCGTCCTTGATCACCCCGCGCGGCGCCGGCACCTCGATCAGGCGCACGGCGTTGTCGTTGGCCTCCGACTTGTACTGCTCGGCGGCGAGCACCTGCAGGAACCACAGCCGCGTCGTGAGCGTCGCGAACATCGCGAGCACGAGCGCGGCCAGGACCCTCACGCGCAGGCCCATCCGGGGCTCGGTCACGCGCTCACCGCTCCTTCACCATCGGGCGACGCGATGCGATCGCGACCCCTCGGCCGCACGGCGCAGCAACGGGAACACGAGCGGGGTCAGGATCGCGTTGTAGACAGCGGAGAGCAGCGCCACGCGGAACAGGTAGAGCCATCCGACGCTCAGCTGGCCGAGCAAGAAGGACACGATCCCGTAGAACACGACGCCGGTGAACGTGCCGCCGGCCACCAGCAACACCGGGAGCACGGGGGATGGACTCACGATGTATTGCCGAGCCATCCCGATCGCGTAGCCCAGCAGGGTGAGCGTGAGCGCCGTGATGCCCTTCGGCGAGTCCAACAGGAAATCCTGCGCCATGCCGCCGGCGAACCCGGTGATCGCGCCCGACGATGGTCCCTCCAAGATCGCGAAGCAGATCGTGAGCAGGTACATCAGCTCTGGCTTGGCGCCGAGCAGGTTGACCTCGGAGAAGACCGTGGTCTGGAGGATCAGCGCTGTCAGGATGACCGCCGAGAGCAGGAGCACGCGCCGCACGGATGACGACCCTACCCTCGCACGTCACGGGAAAGCACCACGAGCACGAGGGACAGTGAGGAGAAGTCGACCGCGGGCCGGACCGTGAGGAGCTTCTCGGTGGCCGAGTCCTCGTCCAGCACCCGCGAGACCGTTCCGATGAGGATGTTGGGTGGGTACAGGCTCTCGGCCACGCCGGCGATCCGATAGCCGGCGGTGACGACGTGCTCGTCGGGAGCGACGTCGACGGTCGGGTCCACCAGGCTCATCTGGAGATCGGAGGGGCCGGAGCCCGAGAGCAACCCGGTCTGGCGTGACACGTCCAGCCGCCCGGCGACCGACGAGTCCGGGTCGATGAGCAGCTGCACCACCGACGAGCTGGTGCCGACGCGCACCACGTGCCCGACGAGCCCGGCGCTCGAGACCACCGGCATGCCAACGGAGATGCCGACGCTCGAGCCCTTGTCGATCGTGATCGTCCACTCGAAGTTCGAGACGCCGTTGGCGATCACCTGGGCCGCCGTCGTCTCGATCCGGTTGCCGAGGCTCTCCTGCACGCCGAAGAGCGCCTCCAGCTCGTCGAGCCTGGCCTGGTCTGCCGTGCCCTCGGCGAGCTGGGTCTCGAGCGCGTCGACGCGTTCGCGCAGGACGTCGCGCTCGTGACGGATCGAGGGCAGCCGGAACAGCGTCGAGAAGAAGTTCCCGACCGGGTGCGTGACCTTGGAGACGACCTCCTGCAGCGGGCTGATCACGGCGAGGGCGCCGTCGCCGAGCGTCGCCAGCGGGCCGTCGCCGCCCTCTCGGTAGTCCACGGTGATCGTCACGAGCGAGATCGAGACGAGGGCCACGACCAGCAGGCGGGTGCTGCGCGCTCGGGTGCGCAGGGCCACCGCGGACCTACCTCCTGGACGGGCTCACCAGGACCCGCTGGAGGACCTCGAATTCCTCGAGGCACTTCCCGGACCCGATCGCCACCGAGGAGAGCGGGTTGTCGGCGATGTGGACCGGCATCCCGGTCTCGTGCCGGAGCCGCTTGTCGATCCCGCGCAGCAGGGCACCGCCGCCGGTGAGCGTGATGCCCCGGTGCATGATGTCGCCGGCGAGCTCCGGTGGGGTCCGGTCAAGGGTCGCCTTGATCGAGTCGATGATCGCGCTGACCGGCTCCTCGATGGCCGCCCGGATCTCGCCGTCGGTGATCTGGAGCGTCTTGGGGAGCCCCGAGACCAGATCGCGCCCGGGGATCTCGGCCACGAGCTCCTCGTTCATCGGGTAGACGGCCGCGATCGCGAGCTTGATCGCCTCCGCGGTGCGCTCGCCGAGCAGCAGGGAGTACTCCTTCTTCACGTGGTTGATGATCGCCTCGTCGAGCTCGTCGCCGCCGATCCGGAGCGAGGACGAGGTGACGATGCCGCCGAGCGAGATCACGGCCACCTCGGTGGTGCCGCCGCCGATGTCGACGACCATGTTGCCCGCGGGCTCGTGGATCGGCAGGCCGGCCCCGATCGCCGCGGCCATCGGCTCCTCGATGATGTAGGCGCGACGGGCGCCCGCGGCGATCGTCGCCTCCTCCACGGCGCGCTGCTCCACGCCGGTGATCCCCGACGGCACGCAGACGACCACCCGAGGTTTCGCCAGGAGCCGGCGCTTGTGCACGCGTTGGATGAAGTAGCGCAGCATCTTCTCCGTGATGTCGAAGTCGGCGATCACGCCGTCCTTCAACGGGCGCACCGCCTGGATGTGCGACGGCGTCCGCCCGATCATCCGCTTGGCCTCGTTGCCCACGGCCAGCACCGCGCCGGACAACGTGTTGATCGCGACCACGGAGGGCTCGTTCAGGACGATGCCCGCGTGCCGAACGTAGACGAGCGTGTTCGCGGTCCCAAGGTCGACAGCCATGTCCTGACCCAGGAACCCGAGGACCCCTTCACCGCCCGCGCTTCGACGGCCTGGGGATGCGGGAAGTTCGCGACGAACCTTCTCGGCCATTGGTTCGCGCTCTTTCTACAGGACACCTTTTGGGGTGGCAACTCTCGACCCCACGTGGAGGCAACCTTAGGGTTCACGCAGGGAATGACCTGCGGTTTCCCTCGCCCTCGACCCACCCGGTAGGGTTCGTCGAGCGTTGGTCGAGGGCGGGTCTGATGCGTGCAGCGATCGTGTTTCCAGGTCAAGGTTCACAGTTCGTCGGCATGGCGGACGTGTGGACGACCCATGACGCCGCGCGAGCGGTGCTCGACCACGCAACGGACACGATCGGACGCGACGTCGTCGCCGGGAGTCGAGACGAGGGCGCGCTCGCGACCACCGAGTTCGTGCAGCCGGCGATCCTCGCGTGCGACGTCGCGGCCTTCCGCGTGCTCGAGGCGCTCGGCGTCGGGTTCGTCGGCGCCGCGGGACACTCGCTCGGCGAGTTCGCCGCGTTGGTCGCCGCCGGCGTGCTCGAGCTCACCGACGCGTTGCGGATCGTCGCGGTCCGCGGGCGGGCGATGCAGGCGGCGGGCGAGGCGCGGCCCGGTACGATGACCGCCCTCCTCGGCGTCGGGAGCTCGGACGCGGGGGCGCTGTGCGACGAAGCTCGCGGCGACGACGTGCTGCTCGTCGCGAACGAGAACTCGCCGCAGCAGGTGGTTATCAGCGGCAGCGTCGCGGCGATCGAACGCGCGGAGACCCTCGCCGCCGAACGAAGGCTCAGGGCCGTGCGCCTGAACGTGGCGGGGGCGTTCCACTCGCCGTTGATGGAACCCGCGGTCCAGCCGCTGTCGGCCGCCATCTCGGAGGCCGCGTTCGCGCCCCCGCGGTTCCCGATCGCCTCGAACGTCACGGGGACCCTCGTCACCGATCCCGCCGAGCTCCGCTCCCTCGCCGAGCGCCACGTGGTCTCCCCCGTCCGGTGGGAGGCGTGCGTCGGCGCCCTCCGCGAGCTGGGGGCCGACACGTTCGTCGAGGCGGGGCCCGGCGACGTGCTCACCAGGCTCGCGAAGCGGGCCGTACCCGGGGCACGGGCCGTCGCGGTCGGCTCGCCCGAGGCCGCGTCCGCGCTCGCCCAGGAACACGCCTGACCACGCCTGCTCGGTCGGTCCGGGGTCGGCCAGCCGTCGCCGCGTCGCGCACCACCCCTGGGCGATATCCTCGACCATCGATGTGGGCGGCCACCGTCGCCCCGAGGGGGGATCGTGAGCGCGCAGCGACACGCCGCCGTCGCCGGCCTGGGCTCGGTCCTGCCGGAGCGGATCGTGCCGAACGAGTGGTTCGAGGCGTTCATCGACACCAGCGACGAGTGGATACGGGAACGCACCGGCATCCGCGAACGGCATTTCGCCGCGGACGGTCAGACCACGTCCGACCTCGCCGCCGACGCCGCCACGCGAGCGCTCGAGGCGGCGTCGATCGCGCCGGAGCAACTGGACCTCCTCATCTGCGCGACGCTGACCGGTGACACCCCGATCCCCTCCACCGCGGTGTGGGTGCAACGCGAGCTGGGGATCGCGGCGCCGGCGTTCGATGTGAACGCCGCGTGTGCCGGGTTCTCCTACGCGTTGTCGACGGCGACGGCCTTCATCGAGTCCGGCCAGGCCGAGACGGTGCTCGTGATGGGCGCCGAGGTGCTCTCTCGCGTGATGAACTTCCACGACCGCTCCACGTGCGTGCTGTTCGGCGACGGCGCGGGCGCGGTGGTGCTGCGGCGTTCCGAGGAGCCCGGGGTGCTCGGATCGGTGCTCGGCGCCGACGGACGCGCCGCGGAGATCCTGATCATCCCCGGGGGCGGCTCGGCCGAGCCCGCGAGTCATGCGTCGGTCGACGCGAACGACCATGCGATCCAGATGCCGAACGGTCGCGAGGTCTTCAAGCGGGCGGTCGTCGAGATGGCGAGCGCGTGCCGCCAGCTGCTGGAGAAGTCGGGCTTCGCCCCGGAGGACGTCGACCTGCTGATCCCCCACCAGGCCAACGCGCGGATCATGATCGCGGTGGCCGAACGCCTGAAGATCCCGATCGACCACGCGGTCGTCGACGTCGAGTCCGTCGGGAACACGTCCGCCGCCTCGATCCCGGTCGCCCTCGATCGCGCGTGGCGCGCGGGTCGGATCCACGAGGGCGACCTGGTGCTGCTGACATCGTTCGGCGCCGGGCTCGCGTGGGGCGCGAACCTGATCCGCTGGACGGGACCGGCGGGACCATGACCGTGCCCTCTCCCAAGGTCGCGGTGGTCACCGGGGGTTCCCGGGGCATCGGGCGCGCATGCGCGGAGACGCTCGCGAGGGACGGCTGGAGCGTGGCGATCGGCTACCGCTCGAGCGAGGCGGACGCCAAGGAGACGCTCGCGAGCCTCGAGACGATCGGCACGCCGGGTCTGGCCGTCGCGATGGACGTCACGGAGGAGGGTTCGGTCGCCGAGGCGTTCCGCCGCGTGGGCGACGAGCTCGGACCCGTGACGGGCCTGCTGAACAACGCCGGCATGTCGCGGGACGGGCTCCTCCTCAAGTACCCGATGGACGTCTACGAGCGGACGATGGCCACCAACCTCCGCGGCGCGTTCCTGTGCTGTCAGTCCGCCCTGCGGGGGATGCTCCGAGCCAAGTGGGGGCGGATCGTGAACATGTCCTCGGCGGTCGCCCTGCACGGCAACGCGGGTCAGACCGTCTACGCGGCCACGAAGGCCGGTCTCGTCGGGCTGACGAGGTCGCTCGCCCGCGAGGTCGGAGGCAAGGGCGTCACGGTGAACGCCCTGTGCCCGGGGCTGCTCGACACGGACATGACCTCCCACCTGACCGAGCCGGCGCGCGCGTACTACCTGGACCAGACGCCGGTGGGTCGGGCGGCGCACCTCGAGGAGGTCGCGAGCGTAGTGCGTTTCCTGATGTCGGAGGAGGCCTCGTACGTGAACGGTGCGGTCCTGCCCGTGGACGGTGGGCTGACCGCCTAGTCGAAGGGCGGGCGGCCCCCGTAGCATGGGCCGGTCCCAACGGCCACCCAGGGGACAAGAACGGAGACCGGCCAGCGGGAGAAGAACAGCCAAAGACTCAGCCAAGGACACAACCAAAGGACACAGGAGGAAGGATGGACAAGGCAGAGATCGAGTCTCGGGTCCGCAAGGTCCTCGCCGAGCAGCTCGCGGTCGACGAGGCCCAGGTGGTGCCCGACGCCCGTTTCGCCGAGGACCTGAACGCCGATTCGCTCGACCTCGTGGAGGCGGTGCTCGCACTCGAGGAGGAGTGGAACATCGACATCCCCGAGGAAGAGATGGAAGGGGTCAAGACCGTCGGACAGGCCGTGGCCCTGGTCGAGCAGAAGCTCGGATCGTCCTGACCCGATGGGCGAGCGGGTCGTCGTCACCGGGATCGGACCGGTCACGCCGGTGGGCACCGGCGTGGACGATTTCTGGGCCGGGCTCACGTCCGGCCGCAACGGCATCCGGCTGATCACGGCGTTCGAGACCGACGACCTCCCCGTCAAGGTGGCGGGCGAGGTCCCGGGGTTCGATCCGTCTTCGTGGCTGGACCCCAAGGAGATCCGCCGGACCGACCGCTTCGTCCATTACGGCGTCTCGTCGGCGGCCCTCGCCTGGGAGGATGCGGGCCGGCCCGAGGTTCCCTCCGAGCGCGCGGGCGTGATCTTCGCCACCGGCATCGGCGGCATCGAGACCCTCCTCACCCAGCACAGCGTGCTGCTCGAGAAGGGCCCGGGCCGCGTGTCGCCGTTCATGGTCCCCGCCCTGATGGCCAACGCGGCCAGTGGCCACATCGCGATGCGGTTCGGCTTCACCGGCCCGAACCTGTGCACGGTCTCGGCCTGTTCGTCGTCGAACCACGCGATCGGCGAGGCGCTGCGGTACATCCGGGACGGCTACATCGACGTCTGCGTCGCCGGCGGTTCGGAGGCCGCAACCCTCCCCCTCACGGTCGCCGCGTTCGCGCAGATGACGGCGCTCACGAAGAACCCCGACCCCGAGACCGCCTCGCGGCCGTTCGACCGGGCGCGGGACGGGTTCGTGCTGTCCGAGGGCGCGTGCACCTTGATCCTCGAGTCCGAGACGTACGCGAACGCCCGTGGCGCTCGCGTGTACTGCGAGGTCGCCGGCTACGGCGCGTCGGATGATGCCTTCCACATCACGGCCCCCGACCCGAAGGGCTCGGGCGCGGCCCTGGCGATGGGTTGGGCGCTGCGCGACGCGGGCGAGGAGCCGGAAGCCGTCACGTACGTCAACGCACACGGGACCTCGACCCCGCTGAACGACGCGGCGGAGACGGCCGCGATCAAGGCGACCCTCGGCGAGGACGTCGCCCACCGCATCGCCGTCTCCTCGACGAAGTCGATGACGGGCCACATGCTGGGCGCCGCGGGGGCCGTGGAGGGCGCGATCTGCGCGCTCGCGATCGCCAACGGCGTCGTGCCGCCGACGATCCACTACGAGACGCCCGACCCGGACTGCGACCTCGACTACGTGCCGAACGAGGCGCGCGAGCTGGACGTCCGTCTCGCGATGTCGAACTCGTTCGGCTTCGGCGGCCACAACGCCGTCGTGGCCTTCCGCAAGGCCTCGTAGCCGCGAGACCCGCTCGCCGCTCCGTCAGCCGAAGAAGAGCTTGAGCTCGCGCTCGGCCGAGTCCGGCGAGTCGCTGCCGTGCACGAGGTTCTCGGTGATGATCAGTCCGTAATCGCCGCGGAGCGTGCCGGGCGCCGCCGTCGCCGGATCCGTCTGACCCATCAGCGTCCGCCAGACGTCGATCGCGCCCTCCCCCTCCAGGCGTGCGACCACGACCGGCCCCGAGGTGATGAAGCCGACCAGCTCTCCGAAGAACGGCTTGTCGCGGTGCTCCCCGTAGTGCTCCTCCGCGAGCGCACGATCGATCGTGAGCGAGCGGATCTCGGCGATCCGCAGGCCCTTGTCCTCGGCCCGACGGAGCACCTCGCCGACCAGACCGCGACGGACGCCGTCGGGCTTCACGATGAGCAGCGTCGATTCCACCTGTGATCCTGGGGCCATCTCAGGGGTCCTCCAACAGAGCCCGACGAGCGTCCGCGACAGTGTACAGAGAGCCCGTCACCAGGATGAGGTCGCCGTCCGACGCGGCGCTCGCCGCCGCGTCCAACGCGTCGCGAACGGTGGTGAAGGTCTCGGTGGGGATGTCGTGCGCGATCATCTCGGCCGCCACCTCGTGCTGCGGCCGGGCCCGAACGCTGTCGACGGCGGCGGCGTATCCCGCATCGGCGAGCGGGGCGAGGGGTCCCACGATGCCGTCGAGGTCCTTGTCGGCGAACACGCCCATCACGAGGTGCAACCGGTCCCACGTGAAGGTGTCCGGCAACGCCTCGGCGAGCGCGCGGGCCGCGGCGGGGTTGTGGGCACCGTCCAAGATGACGAGCGGCCGGCGGGCCGCGACCTCCAGTCGCCCGGGTGAGGTCGCGGCGCCGAGCGCGAGCCGGACGGCGTCGCGGTCCAGAGGGCGTTCGAGCAGCGCCTCCACCGCGACGACCGCCGCGGCCGCGCTGTGCGCCGCGTGCTCCCCGTAGATCGGCAGGAGGATGTCGTCGTACGTCGCGTGCAGACCCCGGATCGCGATGGCCTGCCCCCCCACCGCCGGCGTGAGGTCGGCGAGCTCCCAGTCGCGCCCCTCGAGCAGGAGCGTGGCGATCTGCTTCTCGCACCGTTGCTGGATCACCTCCAGCGCCTCGTCGTCCTGCTCGCGGACCACCGCGACCTTGCCCTGCTTGATGATGCCGGCCTTCTCCCCTGTCACCTGCGCGATCGTCGAACCGAGCTGCGGGTGATCGAGCCCGATCGGGCAGATCACCGCGACGTCGCCGGAGACCAGGTTGGTCGCGTCCCAGGTCCCCCCCATCCCGACCTCGAACACGCCGAGCGCGACGGGGGCGTCGGCGAACGAGAGGTAGGCGAGCGCCGTGAGCGCCTCGAAGTACGTGACGCGACCGACCCGGTCGTCCACCGTCCGCAGGTAGGCGAGCAGGTGCTCGAACTCCTCGCCGAACGCCTCCTCGGCCATCGGGTCCCCGCAGATCTCGAACCGCTCGGTCACCGAGGCGAGGTGGGGCGAGGTGAACAGGCCGGTGGTCAGGCCGTGTGCACAGGCGATCGCTGCGGCCAGCCGCGCGGTGGTCGTCTTCCCGTTCGTCCCCGTGACGTGGATCGTCGGGTAGGTCAGCTGCGGGTCGGCTAGCAAGGTGGCGAGCGCGCGCATCCGGTCGAGATCGGGCTTGGGCATGTGTTCGGGCTGGCGGCGCCCGAGCTCGGCGACCGCGTCGGCGAACCGCACGGTTCAGTCCTGCAGCGTCAGGTCGACCTCGACCGAGGGGTCGGTCGCCTCGACGTACTCGAACGAACGGACCTTCCCGGCCTCGGCGACATCCCGCTCGACGCCGCGGAGGATCTTCAGACGCTCGGGCATCTCGCGGATGACGACGCGGTCCACGTCAGTCCTGAGCGAACGCTTTGCGAGCGCCTTCGTCTTGCGGATCTCGCCGAGCACCCAGGCCGCGACCTCGTACTCGGCGGGGTCGGCACCCGCGGCCTCGAGTTCCTTCGGGTCCGGCCATTCCGCGCGGTGGATCGAGCCCTCGCGCCACCACGACCAGACCTCCTCGGTCACGTACGGAAGGAACGGCGCGAACAGCCGCAGGAGGACCGAGAGCGCCAGCCGCAACGCGCCGATCGCGGACCGTGCCGCGCCCGATCCGAACGACCCGTACGCCCGCCCCTTGACGAGTTCGAGGTAGTCGTCGGTAAAGCCCCAGAAGAACCGTTCGATCAGATCGAGGGCGCGGGCGTGCTCGTAGTCCTCGAGTGCCGACGTCGCGAGCTCGATGACGCCGGCGAGCCGGACCAGCATCGAGCGGTCGAGCCCCTCGGTGATCGCGCCCTCCTCGCGTTCGAGCGTTAGCACGAAGCGGGACGCGTTCAGGATCTTGATCGCCAGGCGGCGGCCCACCTTGATCTGCTGCTCGTCGAACGCCGCGTCGATGCCCAGGCGGGCGCTTGCCGACCAGTACCGGACGGCGTCGGCGCCGTGTTGCTCCAGATGCTCCGCCGGCGTGACGACGTTGCCCTTGGATTTCGACATCTTCTTGCGCTCGGGGTCGAGGACGAACCCGCTGATCGCGGCGTCGGTCCACGGCAACACGCCATGCTCGAGATGCGACTTGAGCACCGTGTAGAACAGCCAGGTGCGGATGATCTCGTGCGCCTGCGGGCGCAGGTCCATCGGGAACACGCGCGCGAACAGGTCCTCGTCCTCGACCCATCCGCCCGCGATCTGTGGGGTAAGCGACGACGTGGCCCACGTGTCCATGATGTCCGGGTCGCCGACGAAGCCTCCCGGCTCGCCGCGCTGGTCCTGCGTGAACCCGTCCGGGACGTCCGACGAAGGGTCGACGGGCAGGCGGGCCTCGTCCGCGACGAGCAGGTGCTCACGGTCGGGGTTCCCGTCCTCGTCGAGGCGGTACCAGACCGGGAACGGCACGCCAAAGAACCGCTGGCGGCTGACGCACCAGTCGCCGTTCAACCCCTCGACCCACGACGCGTAGCGCGCGCCCATGTACGCGGGGTGCCAGCGGAGCTGGCGGCCGAGCTCGAGCAGCTTCTCGCGGAACTCGAGCGTCCTTACGAACCACTGCCGACTCGAGACGACCTCGAGCGGGCGCTCCCCTCGCTCGTAGAACTTCACCGCGTGCCTGACGGGTTTGGGTTCGCCGATCAGGTGTCCCGACTCGGCCAGCATCCCGGCGATCCGGGCCCGAGCCTTCTTCGTGGTGAGCCCTTCGAGCTCGGCCTGGGCGCGGACCGCCTCCTCCGCGTTCGCGGTCTCCCATCCGGACTCGCCCCATCGGGGCGGCGCGATCGTCCCGTCTCGCTGCACGATCACGCGCGTGGGCAGCTTCAGTTCGCGCCACCAGGTGACGTCGGTGAGGTCGCCGAACGTGCAGATCATCGCGATCCCGGTCCCCTTGTCGGGTTCGGCCAGCTCGTGGCCGACGATCTGGATCTCGGCGCCGAACAGCGGCGTGACGGCGTTCGTGCCCACCAGCGCGCGGTAGCGCCCATCCTCGGGGTTCACGACCAGAGCCACGCACGCGGGGATCAGCTCGGGGCGCGACGTCTCGATCTCGACCGAGCCCGTGTCGTCGGCCAGGTCGAACCGGATCCGGTGGTAGGCGCCATCGATCTCCCGGTCCTCGATCTCGGCCTGCGCGAGCGCGGTCTGGTAGTCGACGTCCCACATCGTGGGCGCCTCGGACTGGTACGCCAGCCCGCGCTGCAGCAGCCGGACGAACGAGCGCTGGGACGCCGTGCGCGAACGCTCGTCGATCGTCGTGTACGTGTAGTGCCAGTCGACCGACAGGCCCGAGAGGCGGAACAGGGCCTCGAACGCCTTCTCGTCCTCGGCCGTGAGCCGCTCGCAGAGCTCGATGAAGTTCGGGCGCGAGGCCGCGACCAGGTCGCCATCGGGCCGGTCCAGCGCGTCCAGATCGAAGTTCGGGTCGTAGGGAAGCGTCGGATCACACCGGACGCCGAAGTAGTTCTGCACCCGTCGCTCCGTGGCCAGTCCGTTGTCGTCCCAGCCCATCGGGTAGAACACGGTCTTGCCCTGCATGCGTTGGAACCGGGCGATCACGTCCGTGTGTGTGTACGAGAAGACGTGGCCGATGTGCAGGCTGCCGCTCGCCGTAGGCGGCGGCGTGTCGATCGCGAACACGTCCTCGCGGGGCCTGGTTCGGTCGAAGCGGTAGGTCCCGGCGGCACCCCACCACTCGTCCCACTTGGCCTCGAGGCCCTCGATCGACGGCTTCTCGGGCACGTTCATGCGCGGGAGTCTAAGCCATGCCCGCATCGTCTCCGGTCGCTCGGCGGGCCGCGCGCCGACGCGTTCGGCGTCGGTACTCGGTCGTACACTCGCGCGCGTGAAGACCTGCGCCGCATGCGGCGTCGAGAGCGCCGACGGTGCCCGCTTCTGTTCGTCGTGCGGGTCGTCGCTCGTTCCGTCGTGTCCCACCTGCGGTGCCGAGGTGCCCGTGGGAGCGCGGTTCTGTCCGGCGTGCGGGTCGGCGCTCGCACCGCTCGAACCCGTTCCTGCCGGCCAGGAACGGCGGCTGGTGACGATCCTGTTCGCGGACGTGACGAGCTCGACGAGCCTGGGCGAGCGCCTGGACCCCGAGCGGCTGCAAGAGGTGCTCGGGACGTACTTCGGGGCGATGCGCGAGGAGATCGAGGCGGAGGGCGGGACGGTCGAGAAGTTCATCGGCGACGCCGTGATGGCGGCGTTCGGCGTGCCGGCGGCGCACGAGGACGACCCGTCCAGAGCCCTGCGGGCGGCGCTCCGTATGCGCGAACGCCTCGCCGAGGTCAACGCAGATCTCGACCGACGCTTCGGCGTCACGCTCCAGATCCGGACCGGCGTGAACACGGGCGAGGTCCTCGCAGCGACGAACCCACGGCCGGGAGATCCGATGGTCACGGGGGACGCCGTGAACGTGGCCGCCCGGCTCGAACAGGGCGCCGACCCGGGCGGGATCGTGGTGTCCGAACGCACGGCGCGCGCGGCGCGCGGCTTCCGGTTCCAGCAGCTCGGAGAGCGAGCGCTCCGCGGCAAGGAGCAGCCGGTCGCCGCCGTCCTGCTCGAGAAGCGGAAACCCGATGCGGACGAGCGCGGCGTGCCGGGGCTCCGCGCGCCGATGGTCGGGCGCGACCGCGAGCTCGAGCTGCTGCGCAGCCTCTACCAGCGCTCCGCCGAGGAGAGGCAGCCGAACCTGGTGACGATCTACGGGGACCCGGGCGTCGGCAAGAGCCGGCTCGTCGCCGAGTTCGTCGGCTGGGCGGAGGGGCTCGATCCGGCGCCGACGATCGTGCGGGGGCGATGCCTGCCGTACGGCGACGGGGTCACCTACTGGCCGCTGGCCGAGATCCTGAAGGGGCTCGCAGACATCCGCGACACCGATCCTACGGAGGTCGCCCTCGAGCGGATCCAGCAGCTCGGTCGCGACCTGATCACCATCGCCGTTGCGGCGCACCCGGAGAAGGCGACGGCCGCGCTCGCCTACAGCGTGGGCGTCGAGGACCCGGCGTTCTCGTTCGGATCGATGGAGCCGCGCGAGGTCAGCCTCAAGATCCATGCGGGGTGGCGCTCGCTGTTCTCGGCCCTCGCCAGCTCGGCCCCGGTCGTCGCCGTGATCGACGACATCCACTGGGCGGACCAGGTGCTGCTCGACCTGCTGGAGGAGCTCGCCGATCGCGTCGTCGGGCCGGCGTTCTTCGTGTGTCCGGCAAGACCCGAGCTGACCGAGCGCCGCCCGGGATGGGGAGGCGGCAAACGGAACGTCTCGTCGGTCGGCCTGGACCCGCTCACCGCGATCGAGTCGGACCGGCTCGTGGGCCTGCTGCTGTCGGTCGCGGACCTGCCCGGCTCGGTGCGCGAACGGATCCTCGAACGCGCCGAGGGCAACCCGTTCTTCCTCGAGGAGATCGTCCGGCACCTGATCGACGAGGGCGTGATCGTGCGCGAAGGCGACCGATGGCGCGCGTCCTCGACGATCGCCGAGGTTCAGATCCCGGACACGGTCCAGGCCGTGCTCGCGGCCAGGATCGACCTGCTCGACCCGGTGGAGAAGCGCGCCCTGCAGCGCGCGGCGGTCGTGGGTCGCGTGTTCTGGCCCGGACCGGTCGGGCGGCTGCTGAACGGTGACCGAGACCGACTGCGGTCCACGCTCGATCGCCTGGAGGAGCGGGACCTGGTTCTGTCGCGGCTCTCCTCGTCGATCGCGGGCGAGCCGGAGTTCATCTTCAAGCACATCCTCACGCGCGAGGTCGCCTACGAGAGCCTGCCCCGGCGCGAGCGAGCCGGCGCGCACGCCGCGGTGGCCTCTTGGATCGAGGAGACCGCGGGCAGACGTGCGAAGGAGTTCGTCGAGCTGCTGGCCTATCACTGCCTCGAGGCGTACCTCGGCGGGCGGGAGGACGGGCTCCCGCCGCAGGAGGTGGAGGACCTGCGCTGGCGCGCGTTCGAGGCGCTCGTCGGCGTCACGGGTCAAGCCCATCGCCGCTTCGCGATCGCCAAGGCGATGTCGTCGATCGAGCAGGCGCTGCGGATCGCGTCCGGTCCTCTCGAGCGGATCGCCGCGCTCGAATGGCTCGGCACCGTCGCTCGCAGCGACTACCGAGGCGACCTGTCCTGGCGATCGTTCAGGGAGGCGGTGGATCTCCGTCTCATCCACACGCCCGACGACCGCCGGGCGATCGCGCGGGCGTGCGTGAACGGGATCGAGAACCCGCTCCGGTGGCCCGGGTCGATGAGCAACTTCCCGCGGGTCGACGAGGTGAAGCGGTATATCGACATCTGCGCGGACCACCTCGGTGACGACCGGGGAGAGGGAGCGATCCGGCTGGATACGATGCGGGCGTTCCAGCCGTTCGGGTTCGGGCCACGGACCCGGATCGAGCCGGCGGACCGGGAGGCGGCGATCGCCTCCGGGATGCACGCAGCCACGCTCGCTCGCGAGCTCGGACGGCTCGACCTCGAATCTGCAGCGCTCGACGGGGCCGCCTCCGCGATCATCACGCTCGGACTGTACGGCCGGCTCCGTGACACGCTCGCTCGACGCCTCGAGATCGCCGAGCAGATCGAGGATCCCTGGGAGGCCGGTGACGCCTACGCGATGGGCTCGTGGAACCTCTCGATGCTCGGTGAGTACGAGGAGTCGATCAGGCTCGGGCTCATGGGCCGCGACCGCGCGGAGCCACAGGCCGCCGGGATCGTCGACCACTGCCTGAACTGGGCCGGCGTGAGCCTGTTCCACCTCGGCGAGTGGGACCGGCAACTCGAGATCTTCCGGGAGGTCGAAGGGTTGATGGGCGAGCGCATCGCCGAGCCCCCCTACTTCATGATGGGTCTGTTCGGTGCGACGGCGTTCGTGAAGGAGGCGCGAGGACTCCCGGGTGCCGGGCCGCTGCTCGACCTAGTGGAACGGACGCTCGGCACCCTGATCGAGGGATCGGTGATGGCGAGGCACTGGCTCGCGTGGGCGTCGGCGCGTCGCGGAGAGACCGATCGGGCGTGGGATCTGGTCCGGGAGACGCCGGTGGACTCGGCCACGGTCCGCCCCTTCCAGGATCAGGTGATGGCCGAGCTGCTGACCCTCTCCGAGCGATGGAGCGAGGTGCCGGCCTTCCTCGAGGACAGCCGCGCCTACGCCGCACAAGCCGACCTCCTCGCCCTGCCCGTCCACCTCGATCGGCTCGACGGACGGACGTCGATCGCCGCCGGCCGGCTCGAGCCCGGACTCGATGGGCTCGAGCGCGCACGCAGGGGATACGCCCGCCTCGGGGCGGTGTGGGAACGGGCCCGCACCGAGGTCGACCTGGCGGAGGCGTTCGCCTCGGCGGGAAGGACCGACGAGGCCCGAGCGGCGATCGAGTCGTCGGCGGCCGACCTCGAGCGCGTCGGGGCTCTGATCGAGACCGAGCGGCTGCGGTCGATCCGGGCGGGGTTGGCCTGAGGGTCAGCCCTGCATGAACTGGAGGACCGGCGTCCCGTCTGCGTCCGACATCGACATCGAGCGGCCGCTGGTCTCGAACGTGGCGACGTCCTCGAGCAGCTGCAGGTACCGGGCCTCGGTGCTGCTCTCCGCCTCGGGGCAGGCCATCTTCGTGCCGGCGACCGGACCGAACGAGATCTCGTTCCCGCTCGCCTCGTAAGACGCGTGGTAGCTGTTGCACCCCGCGTTGCCGCTGATCGTGGTGCCGTCGAACGAGGCGCTCACGCCGACGTCGAGGATCTGTGTCTGGCCCCCCGCCGTGAGCATCTGGGTGAGGATCCAGGACTTCGCCTCGAGCGCCGCCGGATCCTGGGTGCCGCCGTTCGAACCAGAACCGTCGTCGCCGCCGCACGCCGCGAACGCGAACGCGACGAGCGGGAGGACGATCGCGACCCGGCGAAACGTCACGCGGTGCGTTCCTGGCGCTGGCGCTTGGGGGTCTCTTTCACCGGCACCAGCGTGGGGTTCACCTTGCTCCGAACGACGTCCTCGTCGATCACGCACTTGGTCACGTCCTGGCGGGAGGGCAGCTCGTACATCGTGTTGAGCAGGACCTCCTCCATGATCGCGCGCAGACCCCGCGCACCGGTCGCGCGCAGG
>DASXTX010000267.1:0-3354 GCA_036505195.1 Actinomycetota bacterium | reverse complement strand
GCCGGGATGGCGTCCCGGTCACCAGCCCGGGCAGCTCGACAACGCCCTCGCGTCCCACGACGCGAACGCTAGCAGCAGGCCACCAGCCGAGGGCTACACTCGGCGGCATGCCACCCGATCGACCGACGATCGGCATCGTCTCGTACCACCTGCGGCCCGGCCGGGTGACCAACTGGAACGTGGGCGGCTACGGGCTCCCCGAGAACTACGTCGACTCGGTACGCCGCGCCGGTGGCCGGGCGGATCTGCTGCTCCCCGGCGACGACCGTTCGCCCGCGGAGCTGCTCGACGCGGTGGATGCGCTGATGCTGATCGGCGGCGGAGACGTCGAGCCGTCGCGCTACGGCCAAGTGCCGAGCGAGACCGTCTACGGGGTCGAACCCGACCGCGACGCGCTCGAGATCGAGTTGCTCCACGAGGCGGATCGACGCGAGACCCCGACCCTGTGCATCTGTCGCGGCATGCAGGTGATGAACGTGGCGTTCGGGGGCTCGCTGACCCAGGACCTGCCGAGCGACGGCCGCTTCCTCGAGCACGGAGCTCCGAGCGGCGCCGACGCGGTCGTCCACGACGTCAAGCTCGCCGGCGGGAGCGCGATCGCGCGCGCGACCGACGCGGACGTCGTGGCGTGCTCGTCCCACCATCACCAGGGGGCGGACCGGTTGGGCGCGGGCGTCGTCGCGACCGGCTGGAGCGAGGACGGGCTCGTCGAGGCGATCGAGCGCGAGACCGGCTGGATGGTGGGGGCCCAGTGGCACCCGGAGGACACGGCGCAGACCGACCCCTCGCAGCAGGGCCTGTTCGACGAGCTGGTCCGACGGGCGCGCCGGGCCTGACCGGCGGTCAGCGTTCACGTCGGCGCCGAAGGATCAATGGAAGACGCGATAGAGCGCGTACGCGAACGGCGTTGCCAACACCAGGGCGATCACCACGACCAGGGCGACCCACCGCCACCAGACCGGCCGCGGGAGCGGCTCCACGCCCCCGTCGTCGAACCAAGCGATTTCGTCCTCGGGCAACTCCGGGACCGGATCCAGGTGGGGACTCACGGTCCGAAACGATACCCGTGCCCGCTCGGAACATGGGTGCCTACCCCAGTCCGAGGCGTCCGTGCTATACAAGCCAGGCTTGAATCGCGGGTCAGGCCGGGAGCTCATCTGCATTCGAGCCTGACCAGGAAGCCTTCGGCGCAGAGCGTCGAACGCTTCGGGGGTTCACATCAAGGAGGGGGCGATGGGACGGGGCACCAAGTTTCGGCTGTTCGCGGCGTTCGTGCTCGTCGGAGCGATCGCGGGCGGCGTCTTCATCCAGGCAGCGTTCGCACAGGAGACGACCGGCGCCACCGGTGCCACGGGTCAGGACGATGACGAGAAGGTCGTCTTCACCTGGGGTTCCGCGGGCGAGACCAGCTCGCTCAACCCGATGGCCGGGTACCTTGCGCTCGACTTCTACTTCTGGACCCCGCAGTACCACTTCTTGATCAACTTCGGCCAGAAGGACTTCGCGGCCGAACCCAGCCTCGCGACCGACGTCGAGGTCTCCGACGACAGCATGACGTTCACCTACACGATCCGGGACGACCTCACGTGGTCCGACGGCGTGCCCCTGACCGCCGAGGACGTCGCCTACACGCTCAACCTGTACAAGAACAACCACGCGTATCTGCCGTCGCCCTACCTGTCGCAGATCGACGGCGACGTCGTGGCCACCGATCCCACGCACGTGACCTTCACGACGGCCAATCCGACCAGCCTGTACTCGGGCGAGGTCCCCTACATGGCCGACTACATCCTGCCCAAGCACATCTTCGAGGAGGTCGAGAAGGGCAACTGCCCCGACGACTCGGAACACTGCACGCCGAAGGGCTTCGACAACGTCCCCAGCGTCGGGAGCGGCCCCTTCTACATCGAGGAGGCAAAGCCCGGCGAGTTCGTGCGGATGGTCCGCAACCCGTACTGGGAGGGGCCCGAGCCGCACATCGATGAGATCGTGTACCGCCAGTTCAGGAACAACGACGCCCTGGTCGAAGCCCTGAAGTCCGGCGAGATCGATTTCGCCTACGACCTGACCTCGCCGAACCTGTTCGACTCGTTGAAGGACGAGCCGAACATCGGCACGGTCGCGGCGCAGGTGCCGCTGTTCGACTATTTCAACATGAACACCGGTTCGGCCTACGGGCCCGAGACCGGCGACTTCAAACACCACGGCGATGGCCATCCGGCCCTGACCGATCCGGTGGTTCGCAAGGCGATCCGCATGGCGATCGACAGCCAGACGCTGGTGGACAAGGTCTGGCTCGGGTACGCGACCCCGGGGACCACGGTGATCCCGCCGGTATCGGCGGCGGGCGCCCGATGGCAACCGACCGGCGATGAGGTCATCGCGTGGGACATCGACGGCGCGAACCAGCTACTCGACGACGCCGGGTACATGGACACGGACGGCGATGGAGTCCGCGAGATGCCCGCGGACTCCATCGACCCGGGCCGACCGTTGGAATTCCGGTACTTCGTTCGGTCCAACGACCAGACGACGATCGACGCCGCCCCCTTCATCCAGAAGTGGCTGAAGGACATCGGTATCGCAACCGACGTCGAGGCGGTGACCTCCACGCGGCTCGGGGACATCGAGAACGCCGGCGAGTTCGACCTCGCTCACTGGGGCTGGTTCCCCGACATCGATCCGGACACCGCGTTGGGATGGTTCATCTGCGATGCCCGGCCGCCGGACGGCCAGACCTACGACAACGACGACTCGTACTACTGCAACCCCGAGTACGACGAGTTGTACGCTCAGCAGCGCGCCGAACTCGACTTGGACAAGCGCTGGGACATCGTGCACCAGATGCAGCAGATCCTGTACGAAGAAGAGCCGTACGTGATCCTGTGGTACTCGCCGTTGCTGGAGGCCTGGCGGACCGACACGTTCACGGGCTATAAGCAGCAGCCCGCGGAGAACGGCGACCCACTCTCAGGATATGGTGGGATCAGCAAGGTGTGGCTCTCGCTCCGTCCTGTGTCTGAGGGATCGGGCGCCGCCGCCGAGACACGGGGGATCCCCGCCGGCGTGTGGATCGGCATCGGGGTCGCGGTCGTCGCGATCGTGGCCTTCCTGATCCTGCGCCGGCGGCGCGTCCGCGAAGAGGACGTGTAGCGACGAGAGGGAGTTGGAGCCTGTCGGTTGACCACGAGGATCGGTCTGAGGACCGGTCGAGGTTCGGATGCGCGGATACCTGATCGGCAAGATCGCGCAGGCGTTCCTCACGCTGCTGTTCGTGCTGGTCTTCAACTTCTTCCTGTTCCGCGTGATGCCCGGCGATCCCGCCGCGATCCTGTTGCGGGGGAGCGCCGCCTT
>DASXTX010000266.1:0-15461 GCA_036505195.1 Actinomycetota bacterium | reverse complement strand
GATGCTCTCGACGACCTCCCCGAGC
Source organism: Actinomycetota bacterium (assembly GCA_036505195.1). GTDB lineage: Bacteria > Actinomycetota > UBA4738 > UBA4738 > HRBIN12 > DASSJM01. Next base: position 15,436 of record DASXTX010000266.1, on the reverse strand, counting down.
ATGATCTCGACGGTGCGCTTCTCGAGCGCCTTCGCGGCGTACGTCTGCAACCCCTTCTTGAACATCGGCAGGACGGCGTCCCCGGCCTCGACCACGACGATCCGCGCCTTGTCCTGCGGGACGTCGGGGTAGTCCTTGGCGAGGTTCTGCCGGTACAGCTCGGCGAGCGCGCCGGCGCTCTCCACGCCGGTCGGGCCGGCGCCGACGATGACCACGTTGAGCGCCCCGTCGTCGATCAGGTCCGGGTCGCGATCCGCCGCCGTCCAGCGCTCGAGCACGTGCTCCTTCAGACGCACGGCGTCGGGCAGCGTGTACATCGGGAAGGCGTACTTGGGGGCGCCGGCGACCCCGAAGAAGTTGACGGTCGCCCCGAGCCCCAGCACGAGGTAGTCGTAGGAGACGGGCTTCATCTCGGCGAACGACACCCGGCGCTCGTCCAGATCGATGCCGGTGACCGTGGCCTGCTTCATCTTGACGTTCGCCTGATCGTGGAACAGGTCGCGGAGCGGGTGGCCGACGGTGGGCGGTTCGAGGAGGTCGGTCGCGACCTGGTACAGCAGCGGCTGGAACGTGTGGTAGTCGTGTTTGTCCACGAGCAGGACGTCGGCGTCGGCATCCCCGAGCTTCTTGATCGCGCCGACCCCGCCGAACCCGCCGCCCAGCACGACGATCCGAGGCCGATCGGGCATCGATGACTCCTCCTCCCGGGTCGCCCGAGCGTCCGATCCCTCGGAGGAACCGACCGGAGCGCGAGCCTAGCTGGCAGTCATATCGAATCCCGGGCGAACGCGCGCGGCATCGCCCGAACGGGATGAACACGTGACCTCGGAGAGGCGGCACGCACGCGCATTTCATGCCGTCGGGGTGATGGACCGACCCGCCGAGGACGGTTCGATAGGCACGTCCGCCCTGCGTGCCCGGAGGGGATCGTGAGCCAACCCATCGAGGAGTTCTTCGAACGGCTCACCCGTGACGGTCCAGATCGGCTTCGACGTGCGGACGGCTCTCTCCGGATCGACCTGACGTCGGGGACGACGACCGAACGCTGGTTCGTCACGATGCATGGGGGAGACGTCTCCGTCACCCATCGCAACGCGAGGGCGGATAGCGTGATCCGGACGTCCAGGGACCAATTCGAAGGCATGATCACCGGGACGGTGAACGCGATGAGCGCCGCGCTGCGTGGCGTGGTGTCGCTCGAGGGTGACCCCACCCTGCTGGTGCTGTTCCAGCGGGCCCTCCCGGGGCCGCCGCCGACCGCGACGGGACAAGGAGCGGCCGCGACGGGACGGCGAACGTGAGCGAGCGCATCGTCAAGATCCTCGACGGGAACACGTTCGTCGTGAGCGATCCGCGGGGTGATATCGAGGCGTCGCTCACCGATCCGACGGGCCTGTTCTCCTTCGACACCCGTTTCCTCTCCACGTGGGTGCTCACCGTGAACGGCCAGCGGCTCAACGCGTTGTCCGTCGACGACCTCCAGTACTTCGAGGCCCGGTTCTTCCTCGTGCCGGGGACCGGCACCGTCTACGTCGACGCCAAGCTCTCGGTGATCCGCCAGCGTGCGGTCGGGGACGGGTTCCACGAGGAGCTCACGATCTTGAACCACGCCGAGGAGCCGATCGAGCTCACCGTACGGGTCGATGCGGACTCGGACTTCGCGGACCTGTTCGAGGTCAAGGACGCGCTGAAGAAGAAGGGCACGTACTCGAGTCGGATCGATCAGGAGGGCCTCCACCTGGTGTACGAGCGCGAGACGTTCGTGCGGATGACGACCATCGCCGCCTCGGCCCCGGCCGCGATCGACGAGAAGGGCTTGACGTTTGTCGTCACCCTCGAACCCCACGGCTCCTGGACGACCGACCTGGACGTCGTGACGGCCGCCGGTGCCGGCGGACGCTTCGTCCGCCCCAAATATCGTCACGGGGAACGCCGAGCTCAGCCGAACATGGGACGGAGCCTCGAGAGCTGGATCCAGGAGGCACCACGCCTGGAAAGCGACGACGACCAGCTACGGGCGACCTACCACCGCAGCCTGGTCGACCTGGCCGCGCTCCGCTTCTCACCCTTGATCGCCGGTGGGCGGAGCCTTCCCGCGGCCGGGCTCCCCTGGTTCATGGCCATGTTCGGCCGCGACAGCATCCTCACCAGCCTGCAGTCGCTGCCGTTCACGCCCGAATTGGCCGCAACGACCCTGCGGGCCCTCGGGGACTGGCAGGGCAGCCGCGTCGACGACTTCCGGGACGAGGACCCGGGCCGCATCCTCCACGAGATGCGGTACGGCGAGATGACGGCGTTCGAGGAGCGACCTCACTCCCCGTACTACGGCTGCGCGGACGCCACCCCCCTGTACGTCGTCCTGTTGGACGAGTACGAACGCTGGACCGGCGACCGCTCGTTGATCCGACAACGCGAGCAAGAGGCGAGAGCGGCCCTCGCCTGGATCGACGACTACGCCGACCTCCTCGGCGATGGCTACGTCTGGTATCGGCGCCGCAACGAGGAGACGGGCCTCGAGAACCAGTGTTGGAAGGACTCGTGGGATTCGATCTCCTACACGGATGGGCGACTGCCCGGCTTCCCCCGGGCCACCTGCGAACTGCAGGGCTACGCCTACGACGCGAAGGTACGAGGTGCCCGCCTCGCGCGGCAGGTCTGGAACGACCCGGCGTACGCCGATCGCCTCGAGAAGGAGGCGGCAGACCTCAAGCGGCGGTTCAACCGAGACTTCTGGGTCGCGGACGAAGGGTACTTCGCGCTCGCGCTCGACGCCGAGGGGCACCAGGTCGACGCGCTCGCATCGAACAACGGCCATCTCCTGTGGAGCGGCATCGTCGACAAGTCCAAGGCGAAGGCCGTCGTCGCCAATCTCCTGGGCCCTCGGCTCTTCTCTGGTTGGGGCGTTCGGACGCTGGCCGAGGGGGAAGGCCGGTACAACCCCATCGGCTACCACGTCGGCACCGTGTGGCCCTTCGACAACTCGTTCATCGCCTGGGGGCTCCGCAGGTACGGGTTCAAGGACGAGGCGGCGATGATCGCCGAAGGGATCCTCGACGCGGCCGGGTACTTCGAGGGGCGCTTGCCCGAGGCGTTCGGCGGCTACGAGCGCTCGCTCACGAAGTACCCGGTCCAATACCCCACCGCCTGCAGCCCCCAGGCATGGTCGACCGGGGCACCGCTCCTGCTCCTTCGCACCATGCTCGGGCTGGAACCGGTCGGGGAGCATCTGGTCGTGGACCCCGCGCTCCCCAGCAGCATCGGACGGCTCGAACTGCTCGACATCCCGGGGAGATGGGGACGGATGGACGCCTTCGGCCGAGGGCGGGTCGACGTCGAGAGACGTCGGACGCGTGGACGACGACGTGGCACGTCGTCGCGTCAACGCGCAGCAGCTGACCGAGCTTGAGGAGGGAATCAAACATGGCTGGAGCAACGGATGGGAACCGGCCCGCGGACGTGCTGGTCGTGTTCGGCATCACCGGCGACCTCGCCAAGGTGATGACGTTCCGCTCCCTGTACCGTCTGGAGCGACGAGGTCTGCTCGACTGTCCGATCGTGGGGGTGGCGGTCGACGACTGGTCCGTCGACGATCTGAAGGAACGGGCCCGGACGTCGATCACGGGCACGGGCGAGCCGCTGGACGAGGCGATCTTCGATCGTCTCGCCGCCCGGTTCTCCTACATCGCGGGCGACTTCGGGGACGCCGAGACCTACAAGCACGTCGCCGACGTGATCTCCGAGGCCCGGACGCCGGTCTTCTACCTTGAGATCCCACCGTTCCTGTTCGGCACGGTGATCAAGGGGCTCCACGAGGCGGGGCTGACCGGATCGGCCCGGGTCGTGGTCGAGAAGCCCTTCGGGCACGATCGCGATTCGGCGCGCGCGCTCGCGGACGACATCCACCAGTACATCGACGAGTCGCAGCTCTACCGGATCGATCACTACCTCGGGAAGATGGGCCTCGTCGAGATCCTGCATCTCCGGTTCGCGAACGCGATGCTCGAGCCCGTCTGGAGCCGCAACTTCCTCTCCTCGGTCCAGATCACGATGGCGGAGGACTTCGGGGTGGAGGATCGCGGCCACTTCTACGACCCGGTCGGCGCGATCCGCGACGTCGTCGTCAACCACCTGATGCAGGTGGTTGCCGCGTCCGCGATGGAGGCGCCGTCCCGCGGCGATCCGGCCACGATCAAGGACGCGCAGGTGGCGCTGTTCCGCGCGGTCGAGGAAGCCGATCCCGCGCACTGCGTGCGCGGGCAGTACGAGGGATACACATCGATCGACGGGGTCGCCAAGGACTCGTCGACGGAGACGTTCGCGGCTCTGCGCCTCGACATCGAGAGCTGGCGTTGGGCGGGCGTCCCCTTCTTCATCCGGTCCGGCAAGCGTCTGCCGATCACCCAGACCGAGCTCCGGCTGGTGTTCAAGCATCCGCCCAAGCTCGGCTTCGCGGCCTTCGACCGGCGGCCCGAACCGAACCAGCTCGTGGTCCGGCTGGACCCGACGACCGGGATCAAGCTCATCGTCGAGGCACACCGAGCAGACAAGGAGGGGGCCGCTCCGATCCATATGGACATGGAGTTCGCCCTGGAAGGCGGGGAGGGACCGACGCCGTACGAGGTGCTGCTCCACGCCGCCATGATCGGGGACAGCACCCGCTTCACGCGGCAGGACGGCGTCGAAGAGACCTGGCGGGTGTTCCAGCCGCTTCTCGATGCACCACCGCCCGTCCAACCGTACGATCCGGGCACGTGGGGACCGAAGGCGGCGCTGGACCTGCCGGCCGGGTATGGAGGCTGGCACGAACCGTGGCTGTCCTCCACGGATGAGGTCGCTCGATGACGGCGGCGAAGGGGACCGGCGGTCCGCCACAGAGCGCGGCGATGCCCTCCCCCTTCCCGCCGATCGCCGACTTCGCGTTCCTGTCCGACTGTCACACGGGAGCCCTGATCGCGCCGGACGGCGCGGTCGACTGGCTGTGCGTCCCGAGGTTCGACTCGCCGAGCATCTTCGGGAGCCTGCTGGACCGACAGGCGGGCGCGTTCCGGTTCGGCCCGTACGGCATCAACGTCCCCTCGGAGATCGCCTACGAGCCCGGGACGAACGTCTTGCGGACGACGTGGAAGACGCCGTCCGGGTGGGTGGTCGTCCGCGACGCGCTCACGATGGGAGCGCGCGTCGGCGAGGACATGGTGACGCCACACACCCGACCCCCCGCCGACGACGACGCCGACCACACGCTCGTGCGCACGGTCGAGTGCATCGACGGGCAGGTCGAGGTCGAACTCGTCTGCGAGCCGATCTTCGATTACGGCCGCGTCGTCGCGAGCTGGACGGTTGAGCACGGAGACGGGCACACCGCGGAGGCGACGGGCGGCGACCTGACGATCAGGCTCCGGACCGACCTGGCCATGGGCGCGGAAGGGGAACGCGTCCGCGCCCGCCACGTCCTGAACGCCGGCGACCGCGCCTTCTGCGCGCTGTCCTGGGGCCACGACCTCGCAGGCCCGGCCGACGTCGACGAGGCCGAGGCGCGGGTCGACGCCACCGTCCGGTTCTGGCGGAACTGGCTCGGTAGGGCGCGCATCCCCGACCACCGGTGGCGAGAGCCGATCCAACGCTCGGCCCTCATCATCAAGGGACTGACCTACATGCCGACGGGTGCGACCGTCGCGGCGCTCACGACCTCCTTGCCGGAGACGCCGGGCGGCGAGCGGAACTGGGACTACCGCTTCACCTGGATGCGCGATTCGACGTTCACGCTCCAGGCGCTGCACTGGCTCAACCTCGACTGGGAGGCCGACGAGTTCATGCAGTTCGTCGCCGACCTCAGGCCCAACGACGACGGCGGGATGCAGATCATGTACGGGATCGACGGTCGTCGCGACCTGACCGAGCAGACCCTCGACGAACTCTCGGGGTACGCGGGCGCCCGGCCGGTGCGGATCGGCAACGGCGCCTTCGACCAGCGCCAGAACGACGTCTACGGGGCCGTGCTGGACTCGATCCTGATGCACACGCGCCGGAGCCAGCGTCTGCCCCGACGTCTGTGGCCCATCGTCCAGAGCCAGGCCGAGTGCGCGACGCGCGTGTGGCGGGAGCCCGATCAGGGGATCTGGGAGGCGCGTGGGGCTCCCCAGCACTACGTGTCCTCGAAGCTGATGTGCTGGGTCGCCCTCGACCGCGCGAGCAAGCTGGCCCAGATCGGCGGCGACCCCGAGCTCGAACAGACCTGGGGCAAGACGGCCGAGGAGATCCGCGAGGACATCCTCGATCACGGGGTGAGCGAACGCGGCGTGCTTCGGCAGCACTACGACACGGACGCGCTCGACGCCTCGACGCTGCTGGCGCCCATCTTCGGGTTCCTCCCCGGAACCGACGAACGGATGCACGCCTCCGTGCTCGCGACCGCCGACGAGCTCACCGAGAACGGTTTCGTCCTTCGCTACAAGACGGACGAGACCGACGACGGGATGTCCGGCAAGGAAGGGACCTTCCTGATCTGCTCGTTCTGGCTGGTCTCGGGGCTGGCCATCGTCGGCGAGGAGCAGCGAGCACGCGACCTTATGGAACGCCTGTTGCGGATCTCCTCGCCGCTCGGGATCTACGCGGAGGAGTTCGACGTCGAGACCGGGCGGCATCTCGGGAACGTGCCCCAGGCCTTCTCGCACCTGGCCCTGATCGAGGCGGCGGGACGGATCATCCTGGGCGAGCGCGTGGCAGAGCTGTAACGGAGGCGAACGAACGGAGGGGAACTCCCATGAGCGATTACGACGTGATCATCATCGGAACGGGCGCGGGCGGCGGGACGCTCGCCCGCCATCTGGCTCCGTCCGGCAAGCGCATCCTCCTGCTCGAACGCGGGGGTTGGCTCGCCCGCGAACCACAGAACTGGAGCACGGCGGACGTCTTCATCGACGGCCGGTACATCTCGCCCGACACGTGGTACGACACCAAGGGCAAGACCTTCCAGCCGCAGGTCCACTACTTCGTCGGTGGCGCAACCAAGCTCTACGGAGCCGCGCTGTATCGCCTGCGCGAGAAGGACTTCGGGGAACTCAAGTACCCCGACGGGATCTCCCCCGCCTGGCCGATCGGCTACGACGACATGGAGCCGTACTACACGATGGCCGAGGGGCACTATCAGGTTCGCGGCGCCCGAGGCGAGGACCCGACCGAGCCGCCCTCGAGCGCCCCCTACCCCTTCCCGGCGCTCCCCCACGAGCCCCGGATCCAGCAACTGTCCGACGATCTCGCCGCCGCCGGCCTCCACCCGTTCCATGCGCCGTGCGGCGTGCTCCGGGACGAGGACACCCCGCAGACGAGCGTGTGCGTCCGCTGCGGGTTCTGCGACGGCTTCCCGTGCCCGCTGCACGCAAAGGCCGACGCGGAGGTGATGGGCGTGCGCCCCGCCCTCGAATCGCCGAACGTCACCCTGCTCACCGAAACGCCGGCGATCCGGCTGAACACGAACCCCGACGGCACGTCCGTGACCGAGGTGAAGATCGAGCGAGAGGGCTCGACCGAGACCGTGACCGGCGACGTGATTGTCGTCTCGTGCGGCGCGGCGAACTCGGCCAAGCTGTTGCTGGCGTCGGCGAACGAGAAGCATCCCAACGGCCTGGCCAACGCGTCGGACCAAGTGGGCCGCAACTACATGTTCCACTACAGCCAGGCGGTGCTGGCTCTGTCGAAGGAACCGAACCCCACCGTCTTCCAGAAGACTCTCGGGCTGAACGACTTCTACTTCGGGGACGACGAGTACGACTATCCGATGGGCAACATCCAGATGGTCGGCAAGTCCCAAGCCGAGATGTACAAGGGCGAGAAGCCGATCGAGACCAAGCTCGCGCCGACGTTCGCACTGAGGGATATCGCTACACATGCCGTCGACTTCTGGCTCTCGACCGAGGACCTGCCGCTCCCGGAGAATCGGGTGACGCTGGAGAAGGACGGCAACATCCGGCTTGCGTACGAGCCCAGCAACGGGGAGTCCGGTAAACGCCTGTACCACAAGCTGAAGTCGATGCTGGGGCATCTGGGTCTGCACCCGGATCACCTGATCCCGCGCAACGCCTATCTGAAGACGACCATCCCCGTCGCCGGCGTCGCGCACCAGGCCGGCACGTGCCGGATGGGGAGCGACCCCGCGATGTCGGTCGTCGATGCGAACTGCAAGTCGCACGAACTCGACAACCTGTACGTGGTGGACACGAGCTGCTTCCCGAGCATCGGCGCGGTGAACCCCGCCCTGACCGCCATGGCGAACGCGCTGCGCGTCGGCGACCACCTTCTCGAGCGGCTCTAGACGGTCCGGTCATTCGCGAGGCGGTTCCCACGCGTGCGAGCCGGGCCGCGACCTCTATGTGAGCACGTTGACGGCACGCGCAACCACGAGACCGAGGACCGCCAACGAGATGGCCGCCTGCACGGCCATCGCCACCTTGGCCCAGGGCGCCAACGGCATGGCATCGGTCGGGCTGAACGCCGTGGCGTTCGTGAACGCCAGGTAGAGGTAGTCGATGAAACGAGGTCGCCAGTTGGCAGAGGCGATGTCGGGATTCATCTGTTGGGGGAACGCGAGGTCGGGATGATCGCGGAGCGCGTGCGCCCGTTCCGCCGCGCCTCCGCTGTCGAGCTCCCAGTAGAGCAGCGCGAACGCGATGTTGTTCGAGGCCCACACGATGCCCGCCGCCGCCAGCAGCGGTCCGGGTTTGTTCGTGTGCGGGCCCCCGACGATCAGCTCGTCGATGAGGCGGGCGGTGGACCACAGGGACTGGGCGATCAACACGGTCACCAGGGCGATCGAGAAGCCTCGGAGCACCGATGAACGCTTCGAGATCCGGCCCGGGTCACCGATGATGAGCGCCACGAGCAGGGCGCCCTCCAGGATCGGAAGCAGCAGACGCGGCCCCAGCCGAAGCTCGCTCGGCAGCAAGAGCGTCAGGAGCATCGCGGCGAGGACCGCGCCGGCCATATGCCAGCGCGCCTCCCCGACGACCGGATCCGGCCCCTCCGGCTCGATCCTCCGATCGCGCGAGCCATCGTTCGGTGGCCCGGTCACACTCGCTTGAGCCTCCCCTACCCCTGGCTGAGCGCGATCCCCCATGTCCCCGACCACGAGACGCCCGGCTCGAGCCGGATCACGTCAACGCCGGACGCGAACGCGTTCGGCGGGCACGTCATCGGTTCGATCGCGACGGCCTGCCGGCGCCGGGAAGCAGGCTCGAGCGTGTCCCCCGTGTAGGCCTGGAGGTACCCGAACGCCTCGTCCGCCCAGACCTCGACTCCGCGTTCGCCGTCGGCCGACTCGAGCCAGGCGCGCGACCGGCCGTCCGACCCCCGGGCGAGACCCGTGAAGCAGGTGTCGAGCCGCGTGGCGCCGACCGGACGACCGACGCTGAAGTCGAACTCGGTCTCAGCGACGTCCTCCTCGCCCACCGGAAGGGCTCGGTCGTCGGTGGTCAGCCGGCGCGAGGCCGGGATCGTGAGTCGCACGTCATCGACCGGCATCCCCATCGTCAGGTAGGGGTGGAACCCGATCCCGAACGGAGCCGGCTCGGCGGAGGCGTTCGTCGCGCGCGCGACGACCTCGAGCCCGTCCCCCACGAGCCGATACTCGAGGCCCAGCTCGAGCCGCCACGGGTACGCGGGCTGGGGGTGCAGGACGCACCCCAGCGCGACCGCATCATCGGTCTTGGAAGCGAGCAGCCAGGGGAGCCATCGCACGAGCCCGTGGATCGCGTTCCCTCGCTCGGGCTCGTCGATCGCGGCCGTCCCCGGGCGGCCGTCGAACGCGTATCGCCCCCCGTCGAGACGGTTCGGCCACGGTGCCAACACCTGCCCACGACCGGCCGATGATGGCTCGTCGACGGAGAAGCCGTCCAGGACGTCGAGTCCGCCCGCCGAGTACGCCCGGAGGGTCGCGCCGACCTCGGTCACGACCGCGAACTGATCGGCGTGGCGGATCTCGTGCTGTATGCCCGAGGGCGGATCCGGCTGCACGGCCTTCTCGCTCTCGCTCGACACGTCAGTAGCTGCTGGGTGTGAGCGTGACCTTCCCGCTGAACAGGTATTGCACGCCGGCCGTGTACAGGAGCACGAACGGGATCCCGATGATCGCGACGACCAGCATCACCGTGAGCGTGTAGTGCTCGGCGGACGCGTTCGAGACCGTCATGCTGAACGCCGGGTTCGTCGACGACTTCAGCAGGTTGGGATACAGCCCGGCCGAGATCGTCGCGAGCGACGTGAAGAGCACCGCCGAGCTGCTGAAGAACGCGGCGAAGTCCCGACCGCGCCGAACCATCACGATCATCAGCACGTAGGCGATCAGCGCGGCCGCCGGGAACACGATCGTCCACACGTCGTCCGTGAACGTGTCCGTCACGCCGTAGTCCCCCACCGCGATCCAGACGGCCGAGATCGCCGCCGTGATGGTGAACAGGGCGATGAACCGGGGGACCCATCGTCGCACGCGCGCCTGCAGATCGCCCTCCGTCTTCACGACCAGGTAAAGGGCGCCGTGCATGAGCAGCATCGCGACCGTCGTCACCCCCAGGAACAGGACGAACGGCTTCAGCAGGTCGAGCAGGCTGTCGATCCGGACCTCCCCGTTCTTGTCGAGCGGCACCCCGGTGACCACGTTCCCGAACGCCACACCGAGCAACAGGGCCAGGCCGAACGACGACGCGGAGAAGACCGAGTCCCAGAGACCCCTCCAGCGAGAGCTCTCTCGCTTGCCGCGGAACTCGATCGCGACGGTCCGCAGGATCAGGGCGATGAGCACCAACATCAGCGCCCAGTAGAACCCGGAGAACATCGCGGCGTACACGACCGGGAACGCCGCGAACAGCACGCCACCACCGACGACTAGCCACACCTCGTTGCCGTCCCAGATCGGCCCGATGCTGTTCAGCACGATCCGTCGTTCGCGGTCCTCCTTCGCGGCGAACGGATGGAGCATCCCGACCCCGAGGTCGAACCCGTCCAGGACGATGTAGGCGGCGATGACCGCGACGAACAGCAGGAACCAGAAGTCAGCCAGCGACATGGTCCTCCTCCAGTTCCAACTCGCCCGACGCTCGACCCTGGCTCCGTGACCGGAACACCTCGCGGAATGTGTTGGGCAGATCCGAGACGTGAGGTTCCTCGGGCGCCTCCGGGCCGTGCTTGATCTTGCGGTCCAGCAGGAACAGGAACAGCACGAGGAGCAGCGCGTACAGCAGCGCGAACGTGATCAACGAGAGGAGGACCTGCCCCGTCGTGAGGGTCGGCGAGACGCCGGCGTCGGTGCGCAGGACCTTCCACACGACCCAGGGCTGGCGCCCGACCTCGGCGGTCCACCATCCGGCGATCGTCGCCACCTCGGCCAGGAACACGGTCGAGATGCAGCCCCATAGCAGCCAATGCGGCATGCGTTCCCTCTTGCGGCGCCACCATACGAACCACGCCACGACCCCGATCAACGGGAACAGGAACCCGAGGTCGATCATCACGTGGTACGCCTGGAACGCGAGGTTGACGGGCGCCCATTGGTCCTTCGGGAACTTCTCGATGCCGGGGACGGTCGCGTCGAAGCTCCCGTATGAGAGGAGGCTCAGCAGGCACGGGACGCCGATCGCGTAGGTCTTCTCGGCGCTCTCGTCGACCCAGCCGACGATGTACAGAGGCGCGCAAGACTTCGGTGTCCAGTTGCCCTCGATCGAAGCCAGCTTCTCCGGCTGGTTCTTCGTCACCGAGACCGCCATCTGGGCGCCGAAGACGACCACCTGCAGGATCGCGAGGACCGTGAAGACCTTGATCGCGGTCGCGAAGTTCCTCTTGGCGAACTCCTGGTGACGGTTCTTCAGGAGGTACCAGGCGCTGACGGAGAGCACGAGCGCCGACCCGATGATCCACGAGGCGACCCACGTGTGGAGTAGTCGCGGCAGGAACGACGGCGTGTTCACCACCGATCCGAAGTTCGTCATGAACGCCTGGTTGCCCCACTCCGTCATGTGGGTCGTGAACCCCTGCGGGGTCTGCATCCACGAGTTGGCCATCAGGATCCACAGGGCGCTGAAGTGCGCTCCGAACACGACGAGGAAGGTGGCCAACAGCCACATCCTCGGCCCGAGCCGGTCGCCGCCGAACAACATCAGGCCGAGGAACCCGCCCTCCAGGGCGAACGCGAACACGCCCTCGGCGGCCAGCAGGCTCCCGAACACGTTGCCGACGAACCGGGAGTACTGGGACCAGTTCATCCCGAACGCGAACTCCTGGACGAGCCCGGTCGCGATGCCCAACGCGAACACCAGCCCGTAGACCTTCACCCAGAAGACGGAGGACTGTCGCCAGACGGGATCGCCGGTGCGGACGTGCTTCCAGGCCATCCAGACCAAGAGGATCCCGAGCCCCATCGAGATCGGCGGGAAGATGAAGTGGAAGCTCGCGGTCAGGGCGAACTGGAGCCGGGAGAGGAACTCCGGGTTCACGTGGCTGCCTCTCCCCCTCGTCTCGCGACCGCGCGTGCCTGCCGGGGCATCTCACCGCCCCATGCGCCACGGAGCATCACGCCGATGGGATGATTCCGCGATCTCACCGGCCCGTCCCCTCGGCGTGAGGTGCATTAGGGTTGCGCAGCCAGAGGAACCCCGTGAAGGGATCGCCGACGAACGACCCTACGAGCGACCGGCTCCAGGACCTCGGTCGGGCATCGGGTGAGCGCGCTCGAGCCTCGGCCCCCGTGGCCCACCGGACCCCTCAGGAACGCACGGCCCGCGGTAAGGCGGCTCGGGCGACGGTTCCTCGTTCGAGCCACGCGGGCTGGGATCCGCCTTCGGACCGCCGGGGGCCCGTGGATCTGCTCGGGGAGCAGGCGACGTCGCGGGTCCCCGAACTCGTGCCGGTCCGGTACGGCAGGATGCTCGCCTCGCCCTTCGCGTTCTATCGAGGAGCGGCCTACCTCATGGCCGCGGACCTCGCCTCCACGCCGCGTTCGGGCATCAGCGTCCAGGCCTGCGGTGACGCGCATCTGTCGAACTTCGGCCTGTTCGGGTCCCCCGAGCGGGAGCTGCTGTTCGACATCAACGATTTCGACGAGACCCTCCCCGGCCCCTGGGAGTGGGACATCAAGCGCCTCGGGGCGAGCATCGCCGTCGCCGGGCGGAACAACGGCTTCTCCGATGCAGAGCGCCGCGAGGTGATCACGGCTTCGGCCCGCGAGTACCGGACGGCGATGCGTGAGTTCGCGTCGATGCGCAACCTCGACGTCTGGTACTCACGCCTCAAGGTGCGGCGGGGGCTTCCCGAGCTCCAGGCGCTGCTCAGCAAGAAGGGCCTCAAGGAGGCCCAGCGCCTCGTCGACAAGGCCCGCACGAAGGACAACATCCAAGCGTTCGACAAGTTGACCCACGTCGTGGACGGGGAGCCGCGGATCGTGAGCGACCCGCCACTCATCGTCCCAGTCGAGGAGATCCTGACGGCCGACCAGGCCGCGACGTTCGTGGAGAGGTTCCACGAGCTCCTGCGCACCTACCGACGGAGCCTCCTCGGGGATCGCCGGCACCTCCTGGAGGGCTTCCGCTTCGTCCACATGGCGCACAAGGTGGTCGGCGTGGGCAGCGTCGGCACCCGCGCGTGGATCATCCTCATGCTCGGTCGCGACGACGCCGATCCGCTCTTCCTCCAGGCCAAGGAGGCTCAGGCTTCGGTACTCGCTCCCTTCGTCGGCAAGAGCCGATTCACGAATCAGGGTGAGCGAGTGGTGGAGGGCCAAAGGCTGATGCAGGCCGTCAGCGACATCTTCCTCGGATGGGAACGTGCCGAGGGCCTGTCGGAGGGTGGCAAGCGCGATTTCTACATCCGGCAGCTACGCGACTGGAAGGGCTCGTGGCCACCGGAGGCCATGGACCCCCGTGTGATGAGCGCCTACGGGAGGATGTGCGCTCGGACGCTGGCTCGCGCCCACGCTCGGTCGGGCGACCGGATCGCCATCGCCGCCTACCTCGGCGCCTCGGACGTGTTCGATCGCTCGATCGCGGGGTTCGCCGAGGCCTACGCCGATCAGAACGAGCGGGACTTCCAAGCGCTCAAGTACGCGGTCGCGAGCGGGCGGGTCGTCGCGACGACGGGAGTCTGAGAAGGCGATCAGGTCGGCGCCGGTCCGAGATCGATCCCCCACGCATCACGATGCGGCGCCGGATGCCTCGGACGATGTGTCCTGGCGTTGGTACTCGGCCAAGAGTCGCCGCTCGTCCTCCTTCCTCGGGAACGCGAAAAAGACGAGCGCCGCGCCGAGCCCGACGGCGACGATGCCCGCGATGTACGCCCACTGATCGCCCGACAGGAACGATGCCTTCGCCGCCGCGGTGATGTGGTCCGCGTACTTCGGGTATTGCTGGGCGATGGCCTCGGCACCCGCGAACGACTTGGTGAGCTGCGCCTCGACGCTGTCGGACACCTTCTGCGCGTTCGGCGAGGCGGCGATCGCCGCCGTGAAGGACGCGGCGTAGCCCGCCGCCAGCAGCGCTCCGAAGATCGACTGCATGATCGCGCCGCCGAGATCGCGCTGGAGATCGGCCGTCCCGGACGCCATGCCGGCGCGCTCGACCGGGACCGAGCCGGTAAGCGAGTGCGAGGCCGGGGTCCCCGCGAAACCGACGCCGATGCCGATGAGCGCGTACCCGAGTCCGACCTCCCAATACGGGCTCCCCTGATCCCACAGCAGGAGCATCGTGAGGAACCCAAGCAGGCAGAATGCATACCCCGTAAGGAGAGTGAAGCGCGCTCCCTTCGCTTCGACGAGCTTGGCCGAGCGCGGAGCGACGAGCACCATCAGGAACGCCGCCGGCAGGATGGCGACGCCGGCGTGGAAGGTCGAGTAGGCGAGCACGTCCTGCAGGAACTGCTGACCGACGAACATCGCCCCCATCAGGGAGCCGAACACGATGATCCCCGCGCACGCGGCGACCCAGAAGACGCGCCGGCCGGCGACGTGCAGGTCGTACAGTGGGTTGGCGGCTCGCCGCTGCCGGATCACGAACCCGATCCCGGAGGCCAGGGCGACGATCGCGAGGCCGGCGACCAGGGTTCCCTCGTTCGGCACGGCCGCGAAATTGATCCCGAGGATCAAGGCGCCGACGAGCAGCGCCGACAGGATGCCGCCGAGGTTGTCGACTGGGTCGGTCCCTTCGTTCACGTGAGCGGGGACGAGACGCAGAGCGAGGACCAGTGCCACAACCGCGAGCGGCAACGTGATCAGGAAGACCGACCCCCACCAGAAGTGCTCGAGCAGCAGGCCCGAGAACAACGGCCCGAGCGCCGCGACGGCACCGCCGATCCCCGACCACAGGGCGATCGAGGTCGTCCGCTGGGGGCCGCTCCAGAGCGCGGTGATCAGCGCCAGGGTCGTCGGGAACGCCATCCCCGCGGACAACCCGCCGCCGAGCCGGGC
>DASXTX010000265.1:0-8468 GCA_036505195.1 Actinomycetota bacterium | reverse complement strand
AGCTCGACGAGGTGGTTCGAGCCGAGCCGGAAGCACGGGACGAGATCCGAGGGGCGGAGTCCAGGTCCGCCCGGGAGATCGGGGAGCTGACGCGCGAGGACTCGGACTCCCTCGTGCCGTCGTCGGATGGGAGGCCGGGTGCCACGCAGGAGGAGCTGTCGAAGCACCTGATCGATGCCCACGACGGCCTCGGGATGGCGGATGGGCCCGGCGCGCAAGACCCGACCGGAACGCCACCCGCGAGGGACTAGGAGCCGGGAACTAGGGGCTGCCGCGAGGCTGGAGCTCGATCGGAGCCGTCTCGCGAACGGACGGTCGGCGTTCCGAGGGGCTGATCGCGACCTCCACCGGTGCCCCGAAACGGAGCAGCCGACCTCCGAAGGCGACCGCGCAGATGCCGAACCACGACCAACCGATCACGAGGCCGGCCAGCACGTCGGAGAACCAGTGCACCCCCAGCAGCACCCTGGTGCTTCCGACAGCGACGGCGATCGCGACCGCCGCGCCGGCGAGCGCCGCACGGGTCCTCGGCGAGGTCGCGATGCCGAGCACCAGGGCCACGGCGAGATAGGTCGCGGCGGCGGCCGTCGTGTGACCGCTCGGGAACGACGTCCCGGAGAACGTGGCGCGCGGACGGAGCTCCGGGCGGGCGCGGTCGATCGCGGCCTTGATCGTGTTCGAGATCAGCACCTGCCCCAGGACGACCGACGCCGCGAAGAGCGGGATCGAAGGCTTCCGCCAACGCCAGAGGCCATAAGCGGAGATCGCGACGCCGACGGTGAGGATCGTGATCGTGTCGCCGAGATGCGTGATGCCGGCCAACACGTCGTCCGTGAAGGTCGTCGCGTTCCGGTCCGCCCAGAGCTCCATGGCGTGGTCGATATCCACCAGCCCGACGTCGCGCCGGACCATCCACGCGAGCACGCCTACGACGATCCCGGCGATCACGATCCCGATCAGTGCGACGGTGAGCGCCAGGCCGGTAGCGGTCGCCGGATCCATCCGGGAGCGGAGGAATCGGCGAGGAGCGTCCTGGCTGAGGTCCTTCCCGATCGTCGCGGTCGCGCCGAGGGCGGGATCCGCCTGCGGCCAGCGTCGGATCAGTACGAAGGCTCCGGCACCCGCGGCGACGGTCACCACGACGAGCAGTAGGACCACGCCACGGCCTCCTTCGGATGATCGGTTCCGCGACGTTTCCCCGGTAGCCCTCCGTGGGAAACACCAAGCCATGGAAGAGACGGCGATCTTCGAAGCACGACCCGGCCTGTCGCAACGCCTCGCCCGGCGTTTGCGGACCCATCGGCCGATCACGGCTGGTGCGGTGGTGATGGTCACCGGCTACCTCGTCCTTACCGCCCTCTTGGTAGGGATCGGGTTCCTCCTCACCGAGCTGCTCCTCGACGGTCCGATCGGCCGGTGGGACGACTCGATCAACGTTTGGTTCGTGCGGCATCGCACGCTGACGTTCGATGAGTTGACGATCTGGGGATCGCGGCTCGGCGACACGGTCACGGTGATCGGCATCGCGGCCCTGGCCGTCGGCATCCTCGCGATCGCCAGACACTGGGCGCAGATCGCGTTCCTGGTCGGGGCGCTGGTGATCGAGGTGACGACGTTCGTGACGACCGCCTTCCTGGTCGAACGCCAACGTCCGGCGGTCCGGCAACTCGACGCGGTTCCGCCCACCTCGAGCTTCCCTTCGGGACACACGGCCGCATCGATCGTCCTGTACGTGGGTCTCGCGATCATCGTGACGTCGCTGGTTCGCCAGGCGTTCGTCCGGGCGCTCGCGTGGTCCCTCGCCGTCGTCCTCCCGATCGCCGTCGCGCTCTCGCGCTTGTATCGGGGGATGCATCATCCGACCGATGTGATCGCCAGTGCCATCGGCGCTGCCGGATGCTTGATGTTCGCGCTCCTCGCGACACGCATCGGCGCCGCCGTGGCAGAGATGGACGCCGAGGAGGGGTCCGCCCCCGAGCCCACCTCGCCCGTTCCCGTCGTCCTTCCTGCCGGGACATCCGACGTGGGGGTCGTGCCGTGACGTCGGTTGGCGTGGTCGCGCATGGGGGCAAGGAGTTGGGCGGGGGCCTTCCCGAGCTCCGGAAGACCCTGGCCTCCTACGGCATCGGTGACCCGCCCTGGCGGGAGGTGCCGAAGAGCAAGTACGTCCCCGAACACGTGGGCGACCTGATCGATGAAGGGGTCGACCTGCTCTTTGTCTGGGGCGGCGACGGAACGGTCCAGCGCGTGATCGATGCCGTCGCGGGTCGCCCGGTGACCCTCGCGATCCTGCCCGCCGGCACCGCCAACCTGTTGGCGACGAACCTGGGGCTCTCCAGGGATCTCGGGGAGTGCGTTCGGATCGGTCTCCACGGCGGCCGCCGAACGCTCGACGTCGGCAAGGTGAACGGAGAGCGGTTCGCGGTGATGACCGGCGTCGGGCTCGACGCGATGATGATCCGGGACGCCGATGCCGGACTGAAGGACAAGGTGGGACGTCTCGCGTACGTGTGGACCGGCGCGAAGAACGCCCAGATGGACGCCGTCAGGATGACGATCGAGGTCGACGGGAAGGCCTGGTTCCGGGACAAGGCCAGCTGCGTCCTGGTCGGCAACGTCGGCGACGTGTTCGGTGGCCTCTCCGTGTTCCCCGAGGCCACGCCCGATGACGGCCGGCTCGACATCGGCGTGGTGACGGCGGATGGCTGGTGGCAGTGGACCAGGACGCTGGGCCGCTCGGTCATCGGTGACGTGGAGGGATCGCCGTTCGTGCAGACCACCACCGGCCGCTCCATCGATGTTCGCCTGAACCATCGTCTGCCGTACGAACTGGACGGAGGCGACCGGAAGGCGACGAAGAAGCTCAAGATCAAGGTGAAGCCTGAGGCGGTCACCATCGCCGTGCCGGACGAGGAACGCCGATGAGTAGCGCGAACCCAGTCCCGGAGACCTTCGATCTCACCGGGTCCGATGTGAAGGAGACCCTCGCGAATTCCGGACGCGCGCGGTTGCTGCACGACGCGTTCGAGCGACTTCGGGCCTCGGACGGCTTCAGCCATGCGCGCTCCATGGCCTTCCTGACCGCGCTGATCCTGGTCCAGGCCGTCATCGCGCTGGTCGGACTCGCGAGCGCGCTCGGCTCGGGGCGGGTCAGCGAGACGATCGTCGGGATGCTCAAGGAGGTCTTTCCCGGACCCGCGGGCGCCGTGCTGACGGACGCGGTCAAACAGGCGCACGAAGCCGGAGCGCAGAGCCGTTCGTTGGCCCTGACGCTCGGACTGGTGGGCGCCGTCGTCACCGGGACCACGCTGCTGGGGCAGATCGAGCGGGCGATGAACCGCCTGTACGGCGTCGAGCAGGATCGCCCGACGCTGAAGAAGTACGGGCGGGCGTTCGTGCTCGCGATCAGTGCCGGTTTGCTGGCGGTCGTCGCGTTCTTCGCGATGACGCTCGGCCGCTCGGCCGGTTCCCTGTTCAACGACCCCGCCGCTCATGATGTCTGGAACGTCGTCCGTTGGCCGCTCGCGTTCGCGATGCTGACCGGCGCGACCGCGTGCGTGTTCCGATGGAGCCCACGCCGCCGCCAGCCCGAGTGGTCGTGGCTGGCGATCGGCGCCCTCGTCTCGGTCGTCCTGGTGCTCGTGGTGACGATGGCGCTCACCGGCTTCTTCCAGCTCAGCTCGACCTTCGGCCAGACGTACGGGCCGTTGGCCGGGTTCGTCGCCCTGTTGCTCTGGACCCTGGTCACGTCGATCGCGCTCCTCTACGGGGTCGCGATCGCCGCGCAGCTCGAGGCCGTCCGCGCGGGCGTCCCCTCGCCGCGGCGCACGACGGCTGCCGACGGAACCTCGACCGAAGGCTCCGGGTCCGAGGCTCAGGTGCGACCGAGCGCCGTCGGCGCCGCGTCGTGAGCGTGGCGGTGAACTCGAGCCAGGCCGATCACGCATCCCGGGATCGCACGGATGAGATCCGTCGCTCGCTCGAAGGGATCCTCGGGGTCCCGGCGACCGAGGGGAACCGCATCGACGTCCTCCGCAATGGCAACGAGATCTTCCCGACGATGCTCGAGGCCATCGCCGGGGCGGAGCACACGATCGACTTCCTGACCTTCGTCTACTGGCGAGGCGAGATCGGCACGACCTTCGCCGAGGCGCTGTCCGAGCGGGCGCTGTCGGGCGTTCGGGTCCGCGTGCTCCTGGATGCCTGGGGCGCACATCGCCTCGACCGCGCCCTGATCGACATGATGCACGACGCGGGCGTTCGCGTCCGGTGGTTCCGACCGCTGCACCGGTTGCGGCCCTCCAAGGCGAACCATCGGACCCATCGCAAGGTCATGGTCGTCGACGAGGAGACCGGGTTCACCGGCGGCGTGGGCATCGCCGACGAGTGGAACGGCGACGCGCGGAACCAGCGCGAGTGGCGCGACACCCACTTCCGTGTCCGGGGCCCGGCGGTGGACGGTCTCCGGGCCGCGTTCCTCGACAACTGGATCGAGACCGATCCCGAGCTCTTCGAACCGGCGATCGACCGGTTCCCCGCACAGCCCCAACCGGGGGAGGCGGTGATCCAATGCATCCGCGGCGCATCGGAGACGGGCGCGAGCGACATGTCGACCTTGCTGCTGGCCTTGCTGCAGCTCGTCCAGGAACGGATCCGCGTCACGACCGCGTACTTCGTCCCGGACGACGAGCTGCTCGAACGCCTCTGCGCGGCCGGCGACCGTGGGGTGCGGGTGGAGGTCCTCCTACCCGGGCCCCACGTGGACAAGCGCTTCGTGCAGCTCGCGGGCCAGGCCATGTTCGAACGCCTGCTCGAGCACGGGGTCCGCATCTGGCAGTTCCAGCCCACCATGCTGCACGCCAAGATCATGACCGTAGACGGGCTCGTTGCGAACGTCGGCTCCGCGAACTTCAACGCGCGCTCCACGGAGCTCGACGAGGAGGTCAACCTCGTTGCCCTGGACCCCGGCCTGGTGCGGCTGCTCGACGAGCAGTTCGAGGAGGATGTCGAGCGGAGCGAGGAGATCGCACCGGGCCGATGGGACGATCGCTCGGTCGTTCGACGGGCGCTCGAGGGTCTGACCAAACCGCTGCGGCCCACGGTCTGACCCGGGGTTCGACCCGGCCTCGTGTCCCTCGGGTCATCGGGTTCGGGGCACGTGCGGGCGGTTCGACGTGTCGATGCGCCCATTCCCGCGTGTCGGATGAGCGTGGCATCGTGGTCGGACGGAGGACGTGACGAGGGGGGCGACATGGAGCAACGGGTGAGCCTGGTCACGCTCGGGGTCCGAGACCTCGAGCGGGCGCGAACCTTCTACGAGGGCCTCGGGTGGTCCGCCGCCGACGACGAGAACGACGATGTCGTCTTCTTCCAGGCGGGCGGCATAGTGGTGGCCCTGTGGGATCGAGGGAGCCTGGCCGCGGACAGCGCGGTGACCGACGGAGGGGGTTGGGGCGGGGTCACGCTCGCCTACAACGTCCGAGCGCCGGAAGAGGTCGATGCCGTGATCGAGGAGGCGCGCGTGGCCGGCGCTCGGATCGGACGGGAGCCGGGGGAGACGTTCTGGGGCGGCTACTCGGGCGTCTTCGTGGATCCCGACGGCCACCCCTGGGAGGTCGCGCACAACCCGGGCTGGACCGTGAACGACGACGGCACGATCACGCTCTGAGCTCGGCACGGTGGTGGGGTCCCGCGGACCCAGAGCCCGCGGGACCCACCGCCGATCGCCTACTCCCGCATCCCTCGGCCGGTCTCGAGCAGCGTCTTGAGGTCGCTGAAGACCTCGCTCCACCCGCCGCCGGCGCCGTCGCTCTCCATCCCGCCACCGACGAACAGCGCGAGACGAGGGGCGCCTTCGAGATCGTGGGTCACCGTCAGCTTGCTGACACCTGGGCCGGTTTCGGCGATCTCGTATGTGAGGCGCGTGAATCCCTCCGCCTCTGTCTGCGGGTCCATGAGCATGCGCCAGGTCTGGACCAGCCTCCGCGGCGGGTCCGACTCGACGACCTCGCCGTCGACGATGACGTCGGGTGTCGGCGCACCCCCCATCTCGGCGCGCGCCCGCTTCATGTCATCGCTCGCGAACACGCGGTAGGCGCCACCCGGTCGCAGGTCGTACTCGACCCGCCCGCCGTACCCGTAGCGCTCGCTCCACTCCGGCTTCGTGATCGCGTCCCAGATCGCCTCGGGCGTCGCCTTGATGTAGACGCGGTAGACCTGGGTGGTCACGGCCGTCTCCGTTCCGGTCTTCATGCCATCTCCTCCTCCAGCTCGGTCTTGAGATCCGCGAGCGCCGACACCTGGCGCTCCCGATACTTGTCGATCCACCGGTCGTGGATCAGCCGGATCGGCACCGGGTTGAGGAAGTGGAGCTTCTCCCTGCCCGATCGGCGGGTGACCACGAGGCCCGCGTCCTCGAGGACGCGTAGATGCTTCATGACCCCGAACCGCGTCATGTCCAGCTCGGACTCGAGCTCCGAGAGCGTGCGGCCGTCACGTTCGAAGAGCCGGTCGAGCAGGAACCGTCGCGTCGGGTCGGCCAGCGCCTTGAACACCCGGTCGTCGTCGGTCACGTCGGCAGGATAGGTGACCAAAGAGTCACATGTCAAACCACGATGGTCGGCTGCCCTTCGGCGGGGAACTAAAGGCTCCCACCGGGCACTCCGGTGCCCGTGGATTACGGCGGGCGGCCTACGGAGGTTGCTCCAGATTGGGGCTTGCGCCGGAACGATCTGCCGGTGCATAGTGCGCCCTGGACGTCCGAGCTACGGGCTCGGCCGATGGACGGCGGCGCGACGCGGGCACGCGCCGCCGTCTCCTTTTCGGGCCCGCTCTCCGGCCCATCACGGGCCCGCGCGAGGCTCGGGGGGCGGTGGATGCGGGTGCTACCCTTCCGAGCCCGGGCGCGTAGCTCAGCGGGAGAGCGCTCGCCTCACACGCGAGAGGTCGCAGGTTCAATACCTGCCGCGCCCACGGTTCGCATCTCGTTCACATCGGCATCACCGCCGGTTCGGTAACGTTTTCGGACGATCGTCCTGAGGGGGAGCACGATGTCCGCAACCAACGAGATCGCGCCGCCCGATGCCCGCATGGGCGTGGCGGCTCGCGCGGTCGGCCTGACCAAGACCTATGGCGAAGGCGATGCGACCGTGCGGGCGCTCGACGACGTCTCCGTGGAGTTCGAGCGCGCCCGGTTCTCGGCGATCATGGGTCCGTCGGGGTCGGGCAAATCGACCCTCCTGCACTGCATGGCGGGCCTGGACAAGCCCACCTCCGGGCAGGTCCTGATCGGCGACGTCGATCTGACCACCCTGTCCGAGAAGGACCTGACCCTGCTGCGGCGCAAGAGCGTCGGCTTCGTGTTCCAGGCCTACAACCTCGTGCCCACGCTCACGGCATCGGAGAACATCACGCTCCCGCTCGACATCGCGGGCGAGGAGCCGGACAAGGCCTGGTTCGACGAGGTGGTCGACACCGTCGGGATCCGCGACCGCCTCAGCCACCGGCCGTCCGAGCTCTCGGGCGGCCAGCAGCAGCGTGTCGCCGGCGCGCGGGCGCTCGTGAGCCGCCCCGAGATCGTGTTCGCCGACGAGCCGACGGGCAACCTGGACTCGAAGGCGAGCCAGGAGATCCTGACGTTCCTGCGCAGCGCCGTGAAGGATCACGGGCAGACGATCGTGATGGTGACGCACGACGCGTCGGCGGCCAGCTACGCGGACCGGATCGTGTTCCTCGGCGACGGCAGGGTCGTCGACGAGATGCTGGAGCCGACCACCGACCGGATCCTCGACCGGCTGAAGTCGCTGGAGGGCTGAGCGTGTTCCGCGCGGCGATCCGCAGCCTGCTCGCGCGCAAGGTCCGGCTTATCCTCACGGGCCTCGCGGTCATCCTGGGGGTTGGCTTCATGGCGGGCACCTTCGTCCTGACGGACACGATGACCCGCGCGTTCAACGACCTGGTCGACACCGGGTACGCGCCGATCGACGTGCTGGTACGCAGCTCGAACGCCTTCACCGCGCAGACGAGCAGCCTGGAGGAACGCGACCCGATGCCCGAGTCGGTGCTCCAGGACGTCGAGGCCGTCCCCGGCGTCGCGAAGGCCAACGGGGACGTCATCGGCTACGCACAGATCGTCGATCCGAGGACCGGGAAGGCGATCGGCACCTTCGGCCCGCCGACCGCGGCCTCGGCCTGGTACGCGGGGAACGGCTTCAGGCTGAAACCGGGAGGCTCGCCGCCCGAGGGTCCGGACCAGACGGTCATCGACGCGGCGACGGCCAAAACGCACGACATCGGTGTGGGCGACCGCGTCGAGATCCTGTTCGAGGGCCCCCCGCGCGAGTTCGAGGTGGTGGGTCTGGCCGGTTTCGGCGAGTCCGACAGCCTGTTCGGCGCGACGTGGGCGATGTTCGACCTGAGGACGGCACAGGACGTGCTCGGCAAGCAGGGGAAGCTCGACACGATCTCGG
>DASXTX010000264.1:0-2042 GCA_036505195.1 Actinomycetota bacterium | reverse complement strand
AGAACCCGGCGTTGGTCATCAGGGGGAGCCGGTCGAAGTCCGACTCCGGGACGTCCGCGAAATGCTCGCGCAGCTCCTCCAGCGTGGGTTTCTCGACGAACTCCACGATGCGTCCGTCGGGATCGGTCAGCATCACGCCGTACTTCCCGGCCACCTCCACCGGGGCGCGGCTCATCGCGGCCACGGTCACGACGGGCTGCCGCTCGAGAAACGCGCGATACATCGGCCCGAGCTCGAAATCGATGACGGAATCCGTCGGGAACACCAGCCCGGGTCCGCCGAGATCCCAGTGCTCGATCATGCGAAGCGTCGAGTCGGCGCTGCCCTTCGAGAGCGCGTCGAACTTCACCGGCGAGTACTGCACGTCGACGCCCAGCGTCTCGCCGTAGCCCACCATGACCTTGATCTGGTAGCGGTTCTCCTTGCCGTGCGCGATGACGTAGTAGTCCTTGATGCCTTCGCTCGACAGGATCTGCAGCACCCAGCGGATCAGCCGGCGACCGAGGAACGACATCGCCGCCTTCGAACGAAGGTAGCCGGGCGCCTTGAGCGTCAGCGGGCGGGCACGCATCCCCTGCCCACCCGCGAGGCCGATACCGACGACGTCGGACACCTCGGGCATCCGGGCCATGATAAGAGGGTTCCGTTACCCGCACACCCGACACGAAGGAGTCGACCATGCAACCGTGGAGCCGCGAGTTCACCGGCAGGATCGACGAGCTCGAGATCGAGAGCGAGGCCCTGCGCGGCAACGCCCTCGGCGACCCCAACGTTCGACCGCTCTGGGTCTACGTCCCTCCCGGATACGACGATGACCCCGAGCGGCGGTTCCCCTGCGTCTACGTGATCCAGGGCCTCACGGGTCAGCTGGACATGTGGCGCAACCGCGAGCCGTTCCGCGCCACCTACCCCGAGAGCGTCGACGCGATGTTCGTCTCGGAAGAGGCTCCGCCGACGCTGGTCGCGTTCGTCGACTGCTGGACGTCGATCGGCGGGAGCCAGTTCCTGAACTCGCCGGGAACCGGCCGGTACCAGGACTTCCTGTCCGACGAGGTGGTCGCCTTCGTCGACGCGCGGTACCGCACGATCCCCGATCGCGATCACCGCGGGATCCAGGGCAAGTCGAGCGGCGGCTACGGCGCGCTGGTCACGCCGATGCTACGGCCGGACGTGTTCTCGGCCCTCGCATCGCACGCCGGGGACGCCCTGTTCGAGGCGTGCTACCTCCCGGAGTTCCGCGAGACGGTTCGGGCGCTGCGCGACCGATACGAGGGATCGTACGACCGCTTCTGGGAGGACTTCCGCTCGCGTCCCCCGTTCTCGAAGCAGGAGGACAACGTGCTCCTCAACGACTGGTGCATGGCGGCGTGCTACTCGGCCGACGAGGACGGGACGGTCCGGCTCCCCTTCGACGTCGCAACCGGCATGCTGATCGACGACGTCTGGCAGCGATGGCTCGACAGGGACCCGGTGAGGATGATCCCGAGGCACGCGGACGCGCTGCGCTCGATGCGCGCGATCTGGGTGGACGGTGGGACGAAGGACGAATGGTTCCTGGACAACGGCGCGGTCGCGGTGTCGAAGGAGCTCGAGGCGCTCGGCGTCGAGCACACGTTGGAGTTGTTCGACGCCGGTCATATGGCGATCGGCTACCGGTACCCTCGGTCGCTCGCGTTCCTAGCGAACGCGCTGACCGGGTAGGACCGCGGCGTTGTGGGAGGATAGAAGCCCCAGCCCGCACGGGAAGGATCCCCCGATGAGCCAAGACTGGACCCCGCAGGTCGCCATGCCCGTCCCCCCGCCCGCGCCCGACCCCGAGGCGCCCACGCGACGCCGAGGCATGATCGCCCTCGCGGTCGCCGTGGTGCTGGTCGTCGTTGCCGGCCTGGTCGCGTTCGCGATCACGCGGAGCGACTCCGCCGAGGCGCAACCGCTCGCGTTGTCCTTCACGCAGGGCGAGGAGCGGACCTACGACGTCCACCAGACGATGGACGCGAACATCTCGTCGCCGCTGTTCGGCGAGGAGCCCCTGTCGATGGACG
>DASXTX010000263.1:0-1760 GCA_036505195.1 Actinomycetota bacterium | reverse complement strand
GCGAACCCCATCTCGTGGGTCGCGATCACCATCGTCATCCCCCCGGCGGCGAGCTCGCGGATCACGTTCAGCACCTCGGCGACGAGCTCCGGGTCGAGCGCGCTCGTGACCTCGTCGAGCAGCATCACGTCGGGCTTCATCGCGAGCGCGCGAACGATCGCCACCCGCTGCTGCTGCCCGCCCGAGAGGCGGTCCGGGTAGTCGTCCCGCTTGTCGGCGAGCCCGAACCTCTCGAGCAGCTTGGTGGCGAGCGCCTCGGCATCGGCCTTCGACGCGCCGAGCGCCTCGATCGGTCCGAGCGTCACGTTGCGAAGCACCGACATGTGCGGGAACAGGTTGAACGCCTGGAACACGATCCCGACCCGCTGGCGGATCCGGTTCACGTCGACCCCACGGGCGGTGATCTCATCGCCCTCGATGAACACCCGACCGGCGTTCACGGGTTCGAGCAGGTTGATGCACCGGAGCAGGGTGGACTTGCCCGAGCCCGAGGCGCCGATCAGACCGACGACCTCGTGCTCGTCGACCTCCAGGTCGATGCCCTTGAGGACCTCGAGCTGGTCGAAGGACTTGTGGAGGTCCTCGATCCGGAGCGCCGCGGCGGGCGTCACCTCACACCCCGCCCACGGCCTGGAGCCGGCGCTGGTCCCGCGCCACGAGCCAGTCGACGAAGCGAGCCTCGGGGATCGTGATCACGATGTACACGAGGGCGAGCGCAACGTACGGCGTGAAGTCGAAGTTCGCCGCCGAGATGATCTGCGCCTCGCGGAGCGCCTCGGTGTACCCGAGGACCGCCACGAGCGCCGAGTCCTTCTGCAGCCCGATGAAGTCGTTCAGCAAGGGAGGCAGGACGCGGCGGACGGCCTGCGGGACGACGACGAACCGCATCGTCTTGCCGCGACTCAGCCCGAGCGCGCGCGCCGAGGCGACCTGCGAGGGATGGACCGACTGGATCCCGGCTCGGTAGACCTCGGCGACGTAGGCCGAATACACGAGGACGAGCGCCACGATCGCCCAGAAGATGTCCGAGTGCGGTACACCCTTGATCTGCAGCGAGGGCGCACCGAACCCAAGCAGGAGGATCACCAGGATCGTCGGGACCGCGCGGAACAAGTCCGTGTACGCGGCCGCCAGGATCCGCAGCGGCGTGAACACGGGGCCGCGGAGGCTGCGCATCACTGCCAGGATCATCGCGAGGATCAGCACGAAGACCTCGGCCACCATGAAGATGAACACGTTCCTGCTGAACCGCTCCATGATCTTCGACAACGAGTCCCAGAAGAGCGTCGGGTCGAAGAAGGCCTCCTTGATCTGGGGCCACCCGGAGGAGTTCAGGATCGCGAAGGCGAGCAGTCCGAACACGACCACGGTGCTCACGACGGCGATCGTCACGCCGCGAGCGCCTTCGGCCTTCAGCGGGGCGAGGATCTTCGAACCGCGGTCTCCGGGCGGGGGCGTGTAGCTACCGCCCGGCAGGCTCTGGTACTTCTCCGGCGCCCCGCCGCCCACGGGATGGCTAACTCAGGACGGGTGCGTTCGTCTTGTCGGCCAGCCACTGCTGCTCGATGTCGTCGAGGGTCCCGTCGGCCTTCATCTCGGCGAGCGCGAGGTTCACGCATTGGACGAGGGGGCTCCCGGTCTCGAACGCCATCGCGAAGTACTCGTCGGACTCGGCCCCGAACTGCCCGACGACGACGCCGTGCTTGATCTGGACGGCCGCCATGAAGAACGCGGTGGGCAGGTCGACCACGATGCCGTCG
>DASXTX010000262.1:0-15657 GCA_036505195.1 Actinomycetota bacterium | reverse complement strand
GCTCGGGGAACCGGAGGTCGTAGCAGATGGACAGGCCGACGCGGCCGAACTCGGTCTCGGCGGTCACGACCTGGTCCCCGGCCGAGAAGACGGACGACTCGCGGCTCGGGACCGCTCCCGGCGGGTCCGCGTCGAACAGGTGGATCTTCCGGTAGGTCGCGACGAGCTCGCCCGAGCGATCGAACAGCACGCTCGTGTTGAAGACGTGCTCGCCGTCGCGTTCGAGGACGCTTCCGGAGCACGACCCCTCACGGCTTCGAGATGCTACGCCTCACGAACCGTTCTCAACGCAGAAAGGGGAGGGGCCGCCCCGTATCGGGACGGCCCCTCGCCCATCGAGTCCTGCGCGCTGAAGCCTTGCCAGCACGCAAACCCATGATCGATGCTTCTCTTCGCCTCCCCTCTAGGGATCGATCACGACCGTGCAGACGTACGTTCCGGGCGTGAGCCCCTCGTGCGTGACCGAGGTATCCCATCCGGCCGTCGCGGGATCGTCCGGCGTGTCCGTGCCCGCGGGGGGCTCGCAGTCGATCGTTGCGCTCGTCTCCCCCGAGCCACCGTCGCGGAAGTTGACCTGGATGTCCGCGAGCGGCGGGTTCGTGAACACGGCCGAGTTGGCGTCCAACGGCTGGTTATCCGTGCAGTCCGTCCCGGTCACGACCAGCGCCGTGGGGTCGGTCGCGGTTCCGTCGCCGTATCCGTCCGGAGGTGTCGTCTCACTGACCGTGTACTCGCCCGCCGCGAGACCGGACACGCACACTTCGCCGACATCCGGGTCCTCGTCAGTTGCGCCGTTGTCGGTCACGCTGAAACTCGAGGGACCGGTGACTGCGAATTCAGTGCCCGCATTCGCGACGAGTGGGTTCCCCGTCTTCGTGCTCTGCTTCAGGATGCGGAGGGCTCCGCAGTTGACGGTGATGTCCCCGTCGTCGGAGTTGTTGGTCAGGTCGATGTCCCCGTCGGCAGAGACGGTCACCGTGTTTTCGATCAGTCCGCAATCTTCGGCATCGGTCGGGGAACTGATCGTCACCGTCCTGTCCTCACCCACGCCAAGCGTTCCGAAGTTGCAGTTGAGAACCTGCGGCGTACCGGAGATCGAGCACGGGTCCCCGACAGGCTGGCTCGTGATCGACCAGTTAAGCCCCGAGTCCGGCAGGGTGTCGGTCAGTGTCACGTTGTCGGCGTCGCTGTTGGGGCTCTCGTTGGTGACGACGATCGTGAAGCTGATCGGGTCGCCAGCGTTAGCTGTGCCGCCGTCGGGGCTCTTCGCCACGCTCACGTCCCGCACACACGTGTCCAGATTCCCGATCACGAAGTCCTTCAACCTCGCGTCGAACGGCGTCGACGAGCGCGTCTCGGCGGTGAACGCCGTGAAGCATCCGGCGCCCTCGATCAGCCGGCTGATGTTGATCCCGCCCTCGAAGAATGCCGAGGTCTGGAAGGTGCCTGATGGGCCCTCATTCGCCTTCGGCGTGTACGGCCAGGGCGAAGCCGTGGCGGACTGGTTCACGGTGGCGCACGCCGCGTCGTCCGCAAGCGGCGGAGCCGGAGATGCTGGGTTGCATTCGCTCGGGCTGGGGACGCCAGCGACCGGGACGAGGGCGCCCGATTGCCACTGGAAGACGGCGAGGTTGGAGATCACCCCTCCGTTGGTGAAGTTGCTCTGCACGAGGACGTCGCCATCCACGTGTTGCCCGCTGAACTTGAACCCGCCTCCGCTTGCCGTCTGCGTGAGGCCGAAGGCCGGGTCCTGCAGGAACCAGAAGCCGACCTGCGCCGAGCCTGCGGTCGAGAACCGGTCCAGCCCGAAATAGATGATCAGATCACCTACGTCGTTGTTCCCGGTGTCCACCGTGTTCGTGTAGGCGGCCGCATAGGCGTTCGTGATGTCGTCTTTGTCGAGCGGCTCGCCTGCCTTCCACAACCATGACGTGATGTCGAGATCGTCCTTCGATCCGCCGCCCTGGAACTGCGTGCCGCCGTCCGCGCCGATATCCGGCAAGACGCCGCTGAAGTCGTCAGAGTGCGCGCCGGTATTGGCACCGCCGTCGTACAGTGCAGCCCAGTCGTCGGGCAGGTTTGCGAAGTCCGTGTCCTGAGCGTTCCGGTCGAGCTCGAAGAGCCCGAGATCGTGCACCGCCTGGGCCGGTACCACGAACAGCCCCAGCAACAGGGCGGAGACAAGAATTCCCAGCAGCGAGCGGCGACTCCGCCTGCCCCCTGCTGGGCTGAGGAAGCGCTTCATACGAAGCCTCCTTCTAGCAGCGTTTCCGACATGCCGCCGGGCGACGTTCACCGCGCGGCGGCAAAGACTGGAGCCTTCCTTTGGTTCAACACCTCCCTCCGCGGGCACCCCTGTTGTCTTGATCCGTGTGCCCCATCCCGTCGGCTTACGCGACTCCTCGGCCGGGCCACCCTCCTTCCCCGGGGCGGGATGGGGATCCGCCTCCAGACACCGACCCCGTTCCGCTTCGTCGCAATGGTTTGCGGCATCTGTCGTAGGGCGATGTCAGGACTCGGAGTGTCCCCCCGATGTGGAAAACCCGTCAAGTAGGCCGACATGGATTGAAGCGGAAGTCCTTGTCCTGTGTGGGAATCGAGCGCGGAGCAGCGATGAATCCAAGAGGAACGGAAACCCACATGAGATTCCCCCAACCTCGGCGGGGGTGGGAGCAACTCGCGCCGGGTGGATGTGCTGCAATGCAACGAGAAACGGCCTGCGCCCCGCTTGGCTTGGGGCGCAGGCCGATGCAAGGGGAGGGGGTCGGCCTCTACTGCTGCGGGTTGAGCTCCGTCTCGATCTCGATCTGGACCTTCTTGCTCACCAGGAAGCCGCCGGTCTCCACCGCCACGTTCCAGGTCATGTCCCAGTCCTCGCGGTTGATCTCGGTCTTCGCCGAGAACGCCGCGAGCGGCGGCCGGTCGGGGGTCATCCCCGGCCCCCAGCCGTTGAACTCCGCGTCGAGGACCACCTCACGGGTGATGCCCTTGATCGTCAGGTCGCCCACAAGCTGGAACGTCGTCTCGCCGGTCGGGCGCAGCTGCTTGCTCCGGAAGGACATCGTCGGGTACTCGTCGACCTCGAGGAAGTCGTCGCTGCGGAGGTGGTCGTCCCGCATCCCGGTGTCGGTCGTGATGCTCGCGGTCTGCATCTCGACCTCGACGTGCGAGTCCTCGGGGCGCTCGGCGATCGTCACCGTGCCGTCGAACTCCGTGAACCGGCCCCGCACCTTCGAGAGCATGTGCCGGGCCACGAACTCCAGCCGGGTGTGGGCCTTGTCGAACGTCCACGTCCCCGCGGGGGGCAGCTTCGTCCCGTCGATCACCTCGGGCGTCTCCGTTGCCATCGATACTCCTCC
Source organism: Actinomycetota bacterium (assembly GCA_036505195.1). Taxonomy (GTDB): domain Bacteria; phylum Actinomycetota; class UBA4738; order UBA4738; family HRBIN12; genus DASSJM01. The sequence continues at coordinate 12,298 of DASXTX010000262.1, read as the reverse complement.
TCCTCTTGGCTCGTTCGGGGTCTCGGGAAGAGACCGCTCTCGTACATCGTTCCAACTAACGAGATGAGAGTTCCTCCTATTCCCGTAGGTAACGAGGTTTCCGAAGCCCAACCGGCTACGATGCCGCCCGTGGACGACTCCGGCGCGGCCGAGACCGAGGGGCAGGTCTGCGAGCACTTCCAGCGCGCGGCCGAGATCCTCGGCCGGCGATGGAACCCGCAGGTCATCCGGGTGCTGCTGTACGGGCCCGCGCGGTTCGGGGAGCTTCGGGAGCGGGTCCCGGGGATCTCGGACAACCTGCTCTCCGAACGGCTGAAGCAGCTCGAGGCCGAGGGGATCGTGCTCCGGACCGTGCAGGGCGGCCGCCCCGTGCTCATCGAGTACTGCCTGACCGAGTCCGGATCGGCGCTCGGGAAGGTGATCGACGCGCTCGGCGAGTGGGCGGAGCGATACGCCGGCGTCGAGGCGCCCGCCTGAGGCGGGGTCATCGGCGCTCGCCGGCCGGGGGCGGCCGTTCGAGGACCCGCTCGCTGGGCGGCCCGAACCCGAACCGCTCGTAGAGGCCGTGAGCATCCCTGGTGTGGAGCAGCCACCGCTGGTCGCGCTGGGGACCCTCGTCGACGCTTGCGCGGACGAGCTCGACGCCCAGCCCGTGACCCCGGTGCTCCCTCAGCACGTAGACGTCGGCGAGGTACGCGATCCGGCCGTCGCTCACCACGCGCGCGAACCCGACCTGCCGACCCCCCTGGTACAGGCCGACCGTGCGGGCGGCGTCGCGCACCTGCCGCTCGACCACGTCACGCGAACGGTCCCTGCCCCAGTACGCCTCGGTCGACAGGAAGTCCCAGATCGCGTCCAGGTCCAGGCGGGCACGGTCGTCGTCGAGCTCGTACCCGCCGGAGAGTTCGCGCCTCACGACTCGGCTCCAAGGTCGACGCCCGCCTCGTCCTCGAGCAGCGTGACGAGGGCGGCGTAGTCGAGGTCGCCCCGGCCGGCGAGGAGCATCGCCTCGAGCCGTTCGGCGACCGCGCGGAACCCCGGGATCGGCGCGTCGAGGCCCGCCGCGACCGACACGACGATCCGTCCGTCCTTGGCCATCAGCGCCGAGCGGAACCCTGGCTCGAACGCGTGGTCGAGCATCCGCTGCCCGTGCAGGTCGAGGACCTTCGAGCTCGCGAACCCGCCGAGGAGCGCCTCGCGCACCTTCGCCGGGTCGACGCCGGCCTTGGCGGCGAGCACGAACGCCTCCCCTACCGCCTCCACCGCCGACGCGATCACGAGCTGGTTGCATGCCTTCGCGACCTGTCCGGCCCCCGACGGCCCGACGTGCACGATCGTCGAGCCCATCGTCTCGAACAGCGGACGCGCCCGCGCGAACGCCTCGTCGGGCCCGCCGACCATGATCGACAGGGTCGCGGCCTCCGCGCCGACCTGGCCGCCGGAGACCGGGGCGTCGAGCATCGCGACACCGTTCGAGGCGAGCCGCTCGGCGAACGCGCGCGTGCGGATGGGGTCGATCGTGCTCATGTCGATCACGAGCGAGCCGGCCGCCACCCCCTCGGCCACCCCGGCCTCGCCGAACAGCACGAGCTCGACGTCCGGCGTGTCGGGCACCATCGTGATCACGACGTCCGATGCCGACGCCACCTGGGCCGGCGTGGCGGCCCGCCGCGCGCCCTCGCCGACCAGCGCGTCCACCGGCGGCGCCGAGCGCGAGTGCACCGTGAGCGGGTCTCCGGCGGCGAGCAAGTGACGCGCCATCGGCGCGCCCATCACGCCGAGCCCGATGAAGCCGACGCGTTCGGTCACGCGTCTAGGCGACGGCGCGATCCGCGATCTCGAGGGCCTCGTCGATGATCCCGAATCCCTCCGCGAGCTGCTCCTCGGTGACCGGCAACGGCGGGTTCGTCATGATCCCGTTCCACCGGACCATCGTGAACAGGCCACGTTCGTCCAGGTGCTTTCCGACCGCCTTCATCTCGTCGCTCACGCCGTTGTACGGCGCCATCGGCTCCATCGTCTCGCGGTTGCGGACGAGCTCGACGATCCCGAACAGGCCGATGTTGCGGACGAGCCCGACCGAAGGATGCTTGTCGACGAGCTCCTGGTGGTGGCGGGCCATGACGTCGCCCATCTTCGCGCTGTGCTCGATCAGCCCGTCCTCCTCGTACACGCGGATCGTCGCGAGCGCCGCCGCCAGGCCGAGCGGGTGCGAGTTGTAGGTGAGGCCCCCGTAGAACACGTGCTCGTCGAAGTAGCGGTAGACCTTCGGCGACAGGCCGACCGCGCCCAGTGGCACCGCCGAGGAGGTCAGGCCCTTCGCCATCGTCATGATGTCCGGCACCACGCCCCAGTGATTGACCGCGAACCACTCGCCGGTCCGGCCGAACCCCGACATCACCTCGTCGGCGATCAGCAGGATCCCGTGCCGGTCGCAGAGCTTGCGGACGCCCTGCAGGTAGCCATCGGGCGGGATCAGGATCCCGTTCGTCCCGGTGACGGGTTCCAGGATGAACGCGGCGATCGTCTCGGGGCCCTCGAGCATGATCGTCTCCTCGAGGTACGCGAGCGCCGTCTGCGCGTCGTCGGTCCCCCGCTGCGTGCCGTGGTACGGGTCGAGCACGTGGACGACGCCCGGCATCCCGGGCTCGTTCGCCCATCGCCGCGGGTCGCCCGTCAGCGTGATCGTCGCGTACGTCGCGCCGTGGTAGGACCTGTACCGCGCGAGGATCTTCTGCCGGCCGGTCGTCGCCTTCGCGATCCGGATCGCGTTCTCGTTTGCCTCGGCGCCACCCAGTGTGAAGAAGACCTTGTCCAGGTCGCCCGGCATGAGCTCGGCGAGCTTGACGCCGAGCCTGGCCCGGACCTCGGTCGCCATGAACGGGCTGATGTACGGGAGGACGCGTGCCTGCTCGGCGATCGCCTCGGCCACCCTCGGATCGGCGTGCCCGATGTTCACCCCCATCAGCTGGCTGTTGAAGTCGAGGTACCGCTTGCCTTCGACGGTGAAGAACTCGCAGCCGCGGGCGGACGCGACCGCGATGGGGCGCGTCGATCCCTGCTGCTGCCAGTCGTAGAGGGTGTGCGTCAGACACAGGTCGACGATCTCGTCGGCGGTCAGGTCGCTCATCGGGTCCCCCTCGAGTCTGGAGAGCGGCAGTCTAGCCCCGGCGAGTACCATCCTCCCAACGCCCACGCACCCGGAGGGAAGCCATGGAGCGCATCGGCCACTACATCGGCGGCAAGCACGTCCTCGGCGGATCGGGACGTCGGGGACCGGTGTACGACCCCGCCACCGGGGAGCAGACGCATGAAGTGGACTTCGCCGACACCGCCGAGCTCGCCCAGGCGGTCGAGGCCGCCAAGGAGGCCCTCCCGGCCTGGCGCGCCACCTCGCTGTCCAAACGCGCGGAGATCATGTTCAGGATCCGAGAGCTGCTCGAGGCCCGCAAGACCGACGTCGCGACCGTCCTCACGTCGCAACACGGCAAGGTGCTCTCGGACGCGATGGGCGAGGTCCAGCGGGGTCTCGAGAACGTGGAGTACGCGACCGCGATCCCGCACCTGCTGAAGGGCGGCTTCTCCGAGCAGGTGTCCACCGGCGTCGACGTGTTCGAGATCCGTCAGCCGCTCGGCGTCGTGGCCGGCATCACGCCGTTCAACTTCCCGGCGATGGTCCCGATCTGGATGTGCGCGAACGCGATGGCGTGCGGCAACACCTTCATCCTCAAGCCCTCCGAGAAGGACCCCGGGGCGGCGTTGGTGCTCGCCGAGCTCTTCGCCGACGCCGGGCTCCCCGACGGCGTGTTCAACGTCGTCCAGGGCGACAAGGTGGCCGTGGACGCGATCCTCGAGCACCCCGACATCCGTGCGGTGAGCTTCGTCGGCTCAACGCCGATCGCGCGCTACATCTATACGAACGGCACCGCGAACGGGAAGCGCGTCCAGGCGCTCGGCGGCGCGAAGAACCACATGATCGTCCTTCCCGACGCCGACGTGGACATGGTGGCCGACGCGGCGGTGTCGGCCGGGTACGGCTCGGCGGGCGAGCGCTGTATGGCGATCTCGGTCCTGACCGGCGTCGGCAAGGTCGCGGACACTGTGATCGACGCGATCGCCGACCGCCTGCCCAAGATCAAGGTCGGCCCGGGCCTGGATCCCGAGTCCGAGATGGGCCCGCTGATCACGCGCGAGCATCGCGACAAGGTCGCCTCGTACCTGGACAGCGGTTCGGCCCAGGGCGCGCGGATCGTGGCGGACGGCCGCGAGCACCAGCTCTACAAGGACAGCCCGGGGTTCTTCCTCGCGCCGTCGCTGATGGACAACGTGACGCCGGAGATGGACGCGTACAAGGACGAGATCTTCGGCCCGGTGCTCTCGGTGACGCGGGCCGAGACCTACGACCAGGCGGTCGACCTCGTGAACCGCAACCCGTACGGCAACGGCGTGGCGCTGTTCACGCGCGACGGCGGGGCGGCGCGACGGTTCACGTTCGAGGTCGAGGCGGGGATGGTCGGCATCAACGTGCCGATCCCGGTGCCGGTGGCGTACTACTCGTTCGGCGGGTGGAAGAACTCGCTGTTCGGCGACGCGCACATGTACGGGCCCGAGGGGATCCGGTTCTACACACGCGGCAAGGTCGTCACGCAGCGCTGGCCCGACCCGGCGAAGAGCACGGTGGACCTCGGCTTCCCGCGCACGCGGTGAACGAACGCTGGGACGGCGACCGGACGGGCGCCGGCGTGTCGGACGGCGAGGCGTTCGCGCCGCCGATCCGAACGCTGCTCGAGGAGATGGCTCGTCCCGACTGGAACACCGAGCAGCCCGAGGCGCACCTGCTGCCGCACCTCGAACGCTGGTGCGCTCGCGAGGGGTCGCCGTTCGTGCTGCGTTCGGCCACCGAGGAGGACACGCTCTTCGTGGTGGATCTCGCACCAGCGGACGGGGTGTCGCGCGAGGAAGCGCACGAGCAGGTCTACGCGCTGATCTCGACGATCGCCGAGCCCACCACGGTCGTGGTCGAGACCCGCGATGACGAGGTGGACATCTTCGACGTGACGCTCGCGCTCACCCCGCAGCAGTCGTCGTTCCCGAAGGGCCACGGCCATTTCGTCCGGCTCCGCATCCGCACGGCCTGACCGCACTCAGACCCGCTCGGCGAACGCGACCGTTGAGGCCGGCGGGCGCAGGCAGTGGTCGAGGTGCATCGAGCGACCGTAGGCCCCCACGAGCAGCAATGACAGCACGTCGCCCTCGGCGAGCTCGGGGAGCGGGACCTCCTCGCCCCACAGGTCGTCGCCCTCGTTGATGTTGCCGGCGACCGTGTACGTGCGTGAAGGCTCGGCGTCCGCGGCCCGGGCGAGCACGATCGGGACGAGCGCGCCGTAGATGAAGGGTTCGGGCGCGACGTTGAACCCGGCGTCCAGACCCGCGAACGTGACCCCGTCGCGCTCGTCGAGCGTGACCACCTCGGCGAGCAGGACGCCCGACTCCTTCACGAGGTAGTCCCCTGGCTCGCAGGCGATCGTCACGCCGAGCGGGCCCAGGTGCGTAGCCAGCACGTTCGCGTAGGTGTCGACGTCGAGCGGCTCGTCGTCGGGCCGCTGCGGGACGCCGAGGCCGCCGCCGGTGTTGACCTCCCGGACCTGGTGGCCGGCGTCGAGCACGCGGCGGGTCATCTCGGCGACGCGCTCGATCGCAACCTCGAACCGCGGGAGCCCGTCGGTCATGAACCCGTCGCCGACGTGAGCGTGCACGGTGTCGATCGCGAGCCCGTGTTCGGCGGCGAGGGCGAGCGCGTCGTCGAGCTGCTCGGGCAGGATGCCGAACTTCGTCGCCGTCGCCTTCGCGTACAGCGACTCCCCCTCCACCGCGGACAGGCCGCTCCACGAGGCGCCTGCCCGTGGGTTCACGCGGATCCCCACCGTCGTGCCCGGCGCGCGGCGCCCCCACCGTTCGAGCTGCGAGCGCAGGTCGAGGTTCACGTGGACCCCGATCTCGAAGAGCGCGTCGACGTCGGATGCCGACAGGTTCGTCCCGGTGAAGCTGATCTCGTCCACCGACCAGCCGTTCGCGAGCGCGTGCAGAACCTCGCCCGGCGAGCACGCATCGATCCCGACCGAGCCCAGGCCCCGCACGAACGCGAGCACCTCGGGCTCCCGCTGGGCCTTGAGCGCGAGCCGCAACCGGAACGGCGCGCCGGCGCGTTCGAACGCCTCGAACAGGCCTCGAGCCTGCTCACCGATCCGCGGGAGGTCGTAGGCGATCGCGGGCGTGCCGCGCTCGCGCGCGATCGCCTCCGCGTCGCGGCCGGCCACGAGCAGCCGTCCGTCGCGGGTCTCGAGCCCCGGTCTGATCCACCACGGTTCCATGTCGGGGGCCGATGCTAGCGTTCGGGCGATGCCGAAGCGCTGCGCGTGGGTCCCGGCGGACCAGCCGCTCTACCTCGCGTACCACGACGAGGAGTGGGGCGTGCCGGTCCACGACGACACCCACCTGTTCGAGATGCTGACGCTCGAGGGCGCCCAGGCAGGGCTCTCGTGGTCGACGATCCTCAACAAGCGCGAGGGCTATCGGCGTGCGTTCGCCGGGTTCGAGCCCGCGAAGGTGGCCCGTTTCACGTCCGCCAAGGTCGAACGCCTGCTGCAGGACCCCGGGATCGTTCGGAACCGGATGAAGGTCGAGTCCACCGTCAACAACGCCAAGCGGGTGCTCGAGATGCAGCGCGAGCACGGCTCGCTCGACGCGTACCTCTGGTCGTTCGTCGGCGGCGAGCCGATGGTCGGCCGGTTCAAGGGTCTCGGCGACATCCCGGCCGAGACCGCCGAGTCCAAGGCCATGAGCAAAGGCCTGAAGGCGACGGGGTTCCGATTCGTGGGTCCGACCGTGTGTTACGCCTTCATGCAGGCCTGCGGTCTGGTCAATGCGCACGTAACATCCTGCTTCCGATACGCCGAGCTTGAGGGGAAGGGGTAGACATGCGATGCCAGCACGTCGACGAGGACGTCCAATGCCGGATGGATGCGACGCGGCGCGTGCTCGTCGGCATGCTGCAGGACGCCGACCGCCGACGGGATCGGTGAGAGCCGGGCTAGACCCGGAGTGCGGGTCAACCCGCCTAGATGTAGGCCCCAATCAGATTGGGGCCTACACGCGACCTTGTCTTACTCGTCCGGGGGGTTATCGGGGTTGCTACCCCCTCGGCACGCGTCTCCAGGATTGAACACATGCGGGTCGAGACCTAGCTTGACGTCCTGCCCGTACGACTGCGCCACGCCGCCGGGGCCATTCGGCGCGACGGCAGGGTCGAGGCTTAGCGGGGCAGTCGGGTCGTCATTCTGGCCTGAGAAGACGCAGATGGAGTTGGCGTGCTCCGGCCCGGCGGTAGGCTCGCCCTTCCCGTTGACCTCACCCGCGAACGCAGCACTTCCACCCAGTCCGATGACGAGCACGGACACGGCAACCGCGACGAACGCGCTTCTTCGCATGTCCACTCCCCCGTTCTCCCTGCGAACCCTGGGATTGTCGCACCGGAGCACCACGTTTCTCCTCGTCCATATGCTGTGCGATAGGTACGCTGCCCTTGTTCGGGTCGAGGTCATATGAGCAGGCGGGATTCGCGGGGATGGTCTACAGGGTCAGTCTGCATGGAGCATGACCCCGACCCTCGGCAATCGGCGCCGCTACCGCGCCCTCCCGGTTCCGTGCCGATCGGCGAACGTCCCCGGCGGTGAAGCAATAGGCTCCAGACCGTGCGTCCCGACCAGCTCGAGCGCCGATTGCAGGAACGCCCGGACGCCCTCGGGCCGGCTGCCCGCGCCGAGCTCCTCCACGTCCTCATGCTCCCCGACTTCGAGCGGGCCGACCGGATCGGCGAGTTCTGGGGCGACCCGGAGAGCCGCACCTTCGCCGAGTTGCTGATCGACTGCGAGGAGGATCGGACCCTGCGGGCCGTACTCGTCGGGATGCTGCGAGAGGCCGACCGCGATCGGTGAAGGGCCGGGCCGAGAGTCGTCCCCCGCGGCGGCCGCCCGAACTAGCCGTTTGGCCAATCGCGTTCGCGAGGCCGTCCGGCCGATACCGCCCGAACCAGCCCTTCGGCCAATCGTGTTCGCGGGCCGTCTGGCCGATACTGAGCCCATGAAGCCACTCAGGATCCTCCTCATCGCGTTTGCGGTGCTCGTCGTGGCCGGCACGATCGCCAGCGCCGCCACCGGCGGCGTTCACGGCAAGCCCACGTCACCGGGGCATACCGAGACCGAGGCACCCGATCCCACCGAGAACGAGGCCCCTGAGGCAGAAGCGACGACCTCGGGCAAGAGCGGCATCGCACCGGACTTCTCCGCGTGCGGCGGCCTGACCGGGCTCGACAATGCGATCTGCCGTCACGATGCGCGGCTGAAGGTCAAGCCAGATAACCCTGGCCTCACTAATTCGCTCGCCCACTTGCAGGCGAACGCCGCGGCGCAGGCCGCCAGACAGGCTGCGAAGGCTGCAGGCACGCACGGCAACTCGGGCACGCATGGGAACTCCGGGTCGCACGGCCCGTCGGGTTCGTAGCGGGAAGCACGGTTCGAGTTAGCGAAGAGGCCGGGATCCCCCCTACCCCGGCCTCTCGCTCTCTATCGACAGACCGTCCCTCGACTACAAGGTCAAGATCTACCCCAAGCCCTCGTGACTTGGGCACGGCTCTTTTCCCCGGGAGTCCTTGCAAGGAGGGAGAGGGAGAGCCGTGGCGCCCGGCCGTGACCTTGACCCGGGGCGCATAGGGTGCATCGGCAGCGACGGCCTCTCGCTTGAGAGCAGTCCCGGATCGCACAGCCGGGGCGCCGCACAGCGATCTCGGCCAACCTTGACTGCCTACCGCGCTAGGCGCATCGTCCGCGGGGAGAAGGAGCCGAGCGAGACACCTGATGCCCGAGTTCCCCAAACCGACGTTCTCGTACGAGTACGACCCCGACGCCCAGATCGACGCGCTGCGGGAGTACGAGCAGAACGAGCCCGGGCGAGACGTGCCGGCCAAGGCCGCAAATCGGCTGCTGATCGCAACCTGGAACATCGCGAACCTCGAAGCGCACGATCGCCGCGACAAGGACCATCGCCTTATGGCCGAGATCTTGAGATGGTTCGACGTGATCGCCTTGCAGGAGGTGCGGGACAACCTTGGCGATCTCCTGCAGATCCAGTCGCACCTACCGGCCAGCTACGAGCTCCTGTTCACCGACCCTTCGGGCAACGACGAACGGATGACGTTCGTCTCTGACGCTTCCAAGGTGAAGCTGCTCCAAGAGGTGGGCGAGGTCGCTCCGGCTCCGGCCAGCTTCCGCTACATCAAGCTCCCCGGGATCACCCAGCGATTCGATGGGTTCGACCGCAATCCCTACCTCGCGACGTTCCAAGCGGGCACGTTCACCTTCTCGCTAGTCAACGTCCACCTGTACTTCGGGACCGACAGCACGTACTCAAAGAACCGGAGGAGCCTGGAAGCGTATGCGATCGCACGCTGGGCGGACCTACGCAGGAACAGCGACTTCGCCCTGACCAAAGACATCATCCCGCTCGGCGACTTCAACCTGCCGCTGGTTCAGCCGGGCGATGAGATCTACGAGGCCCTCACGGCGCGTGGACTGCAGCTCCCACCGCACTCGACCCAGGTGGGCGGAGCCACGGTCGGTCAAGACACGCACTACGATCAGGTGGCGTTCTTCCCGGGGGATACGCAGAACGACTTCACGGGACAGTCAGGGGTTTTCGACTTCGATGGGGCGATCTTTGCATATCTATGGGATACGCGCCCACTGAGCGATTTCTACGACTACGTCCGTTATTACATGTCGGATCATCGGCCTCTCTGGGCCGAGTTCCGCATCTGATCCGATTAGCAGTCGCCTACTTCTTCCGAGCGCGGCCGCGGGCGCACCGGGAGCCCGCGCCGCACGGCCAGCCGACTGTGTGAGCGGATTCGTGCGCGAACTCTGTCCGAGCTAGTGTGCAACCGGTCGGAGCGGGAGGGCTTGGTGAGCAATCGCATGTTGGGCGCGGTCGCGCTCGTCGTGACCTTGTCCTGCCTCACTGCGTGTTCGGAATCGGATTCTGGCAGCCCAGCCGGGACGCAGATCGCCTGCGACGAAGTTGCACAGAGCGCAGACGAGATACTCATCGATCCAGAGGCCCACGCGGGCGAGCTCGGCACCATCATTGGCGCTGCCGAGTCGTCAGATGATGTCCAACTGCGTGCCGCAGCCGACCGCTTCAACAACTCCAACTCAAAGTCGGATGCGTTCCTTGACATCCTGACGCGATGTCGCGAGCTCGGGCTGGCGTAAGAAAGAAGGGACCGCTGACAGGATCGGCGAGTTCTGGAGCTACCCGGAGAGCCGCACCTTCGCCGAGCTGCTGATCGACTGCGAGGAGGACCGGACGCTCCGGGCGGTGCTCGTCGGGATGCTGCGGGAGCCTGGCGCATGACCGAGGGACGCTCGCCGCCTGATCGTTCCAAGGCGAACGAGCGCCAGCGCATGAAGTACGCCAAGCAAGCGTCGAGCTACGACAAGGAGTCTGATTTCGACGAGCGTTGGCTCTACGGCGCTGAACATCGGACTTGGGCGTGTTCCAGGGCGACCGGAACCACACTCGAGGTTGCCATCGGCACCGGCCTGAACCTCCCCCTGTATCCACCGGAAGTCCGACTGGTAGGACTTGACCTCACCCCCGAGATGCTGGCTCTCGCGCGGAGCCGCGCGGCAGACCTTGCTATGCCAGTCACGCTGTGCGAGAGCGACGCGCAGGCGCTCCCGTTCTCCGACGGCACGTTCGATACCGTGTTGTCCACCTACTCAATGTGCACCGTGCCCGACGAGCGTCACGCAGTTCTCGAGATGAAACGTGTGCTCAAGCCCGGCGGGCGGCTGATCCTGGTGGATCACGTGCGCAGTAGCGTCACTCTGTTCTATTGGGTACAGCGATTGTTGGAGCTCGCCCCGTCGCGCGGCGAGCGCGAGCTAACCCGAAGACCAATCACGCATGTCCGAGACGCGGGATTCGTGATCGACGAGACCGATCGATTGCGAGCCGGGATGATAGAGCGATTAGTAGCCAGGAAGCCCCTAGTTTCGACGAGCACGCTAAGGACTCAGTGACCAGGCGGACCAAACCCGCATAAATGTAGGCGGCCGCACAATCAATCGACCCACGCCCAGGCGTCCAGGTATGAAGATGGACCGGTCCCTGCGATTGGTGTCCGACCAGACCTCCGCCGACGGCTCTGCGTCAAGCCCGTACAGCAACCGAGAGCCACTAGCTCGCCGGTCACGCCCCGGCGAGGCGCTGGTCGATCTCGAGCGTGCCTCTCGAATCCGGCATTGACGGCGGCGATGACCAGCCGGATGCTGACCTCGTGGCTGGTGTGCTCCCATCTGACAAGGAACGGCTGGAGGCAGTCCGTGCGCATGCCGACGGGACCATGCGGTATTACGCGACGGCGTTCCTACGGGAGACCGACGAGAACCGCGACCTGATGCAAGCGTACATGGGCATCACTGCGAACATCCTCGCCCTGCTCGATGGCGACGCGCTCGACGATCGCAGCATGATGAGGGAGCGAGAGGAGATCATCCAGCAGTACATCGAGCAAGCGAGGTCCGATCCGTACGAGCCCGGGAACTGCAGCTTCTGCGGCGAACGTCCCGTGGCGGCCTGGTTCGAGGGTCCGACCTTCAGGACGTTCGTCCGCAGCTCGGCTGACGTGCGGGCGGAAGAAGCGTGGCTCGCCTGCGCGGTCTGCCTTGCTCTGGTCGAAGCGAACGATCGCGAGGGGTTGGTCGAGCGAGGCGTCGAGCGACTGCGTCGGAGTGATCGAGAGCAGGGGCGGCAGAGGAGTCCGAGGGAGGAGGTTGGGTTGCAGCAAGCGACGCGAGACCAGCAGGAGAAGGAGTTCTGGAGGCCGCGCCAGGGCTGATTCCGCCTATCGCGCATGGCCGCGTGACGCCGGTCACGCGACACGTACACGGTCGCCAAGCGGCCAACGCCCGGCCGGGACAACGTGGCCTCCTGGCTTCTTCCCCACAAGCGGTTCTTGGGACACCACGCTGAGATACGGATCTACGCTTGGCAGTGTGGAGACGAGTGCCGAGAAGCGATCACCATGCTTGCGTTGGGTATGACCTCAGGCGCCGATGAGTGACGAGGAGCCCCCATGGTGGAAGTGGGCCGGCATCCCTCGACTCAGAAGGTCGGCCGGGGAGATCTCAAGGCGCGAATGGCGGGACATCGCCTGGGGTGTGTTACTCGGCTCCGGGAT
>DASXTX010000261.1:0-4227 GCA_036505195.1 Actinomycetota bacterium | reverse complement strand
GTCCTCGACGACGCTCATGTCGCCCCGCAGCGGCACCACCTCGTTGCCGGTCTCCGTCGAGAGCTCGTCGGCCGTCCGTCGCAGGAGCTCATCGCCTCGGGCGGTGATCGCGACCTTGCACCCCTCCTGCGCGAGCAGGCGTGCGGTGGCCTTGCCGATGCCCTTGCTCGCCCCGGTCACGAACGCGACCGCGCCCTCGAGCCCGAGATCCATCACGCCTCCCCTCGGCGGCCGAACGCCGGCCGCGCCGGATGATAGGGCATCAGCGTCGCGGGACCGCCGGCCGCCGGGGCTCGTCGCCCCACGGGCCGAGGATCTCGGCCGCCGCGAACAGCATCCGTTCGGCGTTCGCCGGACCGATCAGCTGCAAGCCGATGGGGAGTCCCTCGCTCGAGATCGCGAACGGGACGGAGAGGGCGGGGAGCTGTGCGACGTTCGCCGCCGTGGTGAACCACGACGGCCCTCCGCGGTGGACGTCCATCGTGGTGCCGTCGCCGAGGTCGACCTCCTCTGCGTCGATCGGTGGCGCGACGTAGGGCGTGGTTGGCGTGAGGAGGAGATCCACCGCTCGGAACATCCCGTCGAATCGCGCCCGGACCCTTCCGGCGCGGCCGCGGGCTTCGGCTTGTTCGTTCCGGTGTGCCTCGCCCCATCCGAGCAGCGAGGACGCGCCCGCGCCGAGGGCCGGGTTCCCGATCAGCCCGGCATACCTTTCGGCGAAGGACGGCCACGCTAGGCGGTTCCAGACATGATGGACATCGTCCAGATCGAGTCCGAAGATGTCGTGCACGCGGACGCCGGCACTGAGGAATCGTAAGGACACCTCGCCGACGGCCGCGCTGATATCGACGTGGCACCGCTCCCAGCGTCCCTCGTGAGGGGCACCAACCCTGTGGGGCGGGTCGGCCGATCCCCGCTCGCCACTCAGGACCTCCCAGCCGAGGCGGAGATCCTCGAGCGATCCCGCGAGCAGGCTCGGGCAGTCCATCTCGGGGGCGAGCGGCATCATCCCATCGGTGGCCAGGCGCCCCTGCGTTGGCTTCAGGGCCCATGTTCCGCAGAAGGCGGCCGGGATCCTTGCCGAACCGCCCGTGTCCGAGACCAGGCTGATCGGCACGATCCCGGTCGCGACCGCCACCGCCGAACCCCCGCTGGAGCCGCCGGTGATCCTGGTCGGATCCCACGGGTTCCGGGTGGGTCCGCAGGCCGACTCGAGGTTGGTCACGCCCGCCGCGAGCTCGTGCTGGTTCGTCTTGCCGATCACGATCGCTCCGGCATCTCGGAGGCGGGCGACGAGCGTCGCGTCGCGTTCCGCGGGCATCGGTGGGATCGCGGCGCAGCATCCAGTGGTCGGGTGCCCCCGGACGTCGAACAGGTCCTTCACCGCGATCGGGACCCCGGCGAGCGGGCCCTCCCGGTCGAGCTCGGCGTCGGCTCGAGCCACGTCGGCGAACACCTGCGCGAACGCGTTCGTCGGCCCCTGCCACGTGTCGATGCGCTCGAGCGCGGCGTCGACGGATCGCGTGGCCCTCACGACCCACCGCCGAGCGCGAGCTCGCGGAGCCGATCACGGTCGAGCTTGCCGATCGCGTTCATCGGGAGCTCGCCGATGAGGATGACGCGCTTGGGGCACTTGTACGCGGCGAGTCGCGTTCGCGCGTGCGCGATCAGGTCGGCGTCGTTCGGCGCGCGGCCCGACTCGGAGACGACGAACGCGACGACCTCCTCGCCCCAGCGCTCCGAGGCCACCCCGACCACCGCGGCCGCGCTCACCCCGGCGTTGGTCTCGAGCGCGAGCTCCACCTCGCGCGGATTGACGTTGAGGCCGCCGGTGATGATGACCTCCTTGGACCGGCCGGTGATCGCGAGGGACCCGTGGCCGGGATCGACGCGACCGATGTCACCGGTCCGGAACCAGCCGCCCGGGTGGAACGCGGCGGCGGTCTCGGCGTCGTCGGTGTAGCCGGCGAACACCTGCGGACCGTGGAACACGATCTCGCCGTCCGACCCAGGCTCGAGCGGCATCCCGTCCGCGTTCGCGATGGCCATCGAGACCCCGGGCAGCGGCAGGCCCACGCTCCCGGGGCGGCGGTCGCCCTCGTACGGGTTGGACGTGTCGAGGCCGCTCTCGGTGGTGCCGTAGCGCTCGAGCGGTTCGCGACCGAGCAGCTCGCCCGCGCGCTCGAACAGCGTGGGGGAGAGCGGAGCGGACCCCGAGATCGCGAGGCGGAGCGAGGCGAACGCCGAGCCCCCGATGCCCTCGGTCCCGACGAGGCGCTGGTAGATCGCGGGGACGGCGAACAACACCGTCGCGCGTTCGGCCGCGACCGCCCCGGCGAGCCGGGCCGCATCGAAGGCGGCGTGGATCGCCGCGCTCGAGCCGGCGAGCAGGGTCGCGTGCACGCCGCCGAGCCCGTGCTGGTGCGAGAGCGGGAGAGCGTGGACGAGCACGTCGTCGGCGGTCCAGCGCCAGGCGAGCATCGCCGACCGGATCGACGACAGCAGGTTCGCGTGCGAGAGCGGCACGCCCTTGGGCCGACCCGTTGTCCCCGAGGTGAACGCCAGCAGCGCCGTCGCCGACCCCCGGACGTCGGCGGGTTCGATCGCCGCTCCCGTCGCCTCGGCCTCGGCCAGGCTCGGACCCGAGTCGTCGTCCAGCGCCACCACCGGCCTGGCGTCGGCGGCGAGCCTCCGGAGCGCGGGGAGCGCGGCCCCGCCCGCGAACACGGCGACCGGTTCGGCCGTGGCGGCGATCCCGGCGAGCTCGGGCTCCGTGAGCGTTGCGCCGACGGGCAGCGCCGTCGCGCCCACCCGCAGCGTCGCGAGGTACGCGACGACGAGGGCGAGCGAGTTCGGGGCGCACAGGAGCACGCGGTCGCCGGGCTCGACCCCGCGGGTCCGCAGCCAGCCGGCGACGCGGGCCGCGCGATCGTCGAGCTCGCCGTGGGTCGCCCGCGCGCCGTCGATCGCGAGGGCGGGCGCGTCACCGCGAGCCCCGGCCGTCGCGTGGAACGCCGCCGCCAGCGATCCGGAGCCCAGCTCTCGGAGGAGCTCGTCGTCCGCATCGCGCCCGAGGTGGGCGCGCCACGCCGCGCGCGCCGCCCGTGCGATCGCTCCGTCGGCGAGCGGGTCAGGCATCGTCGCGCGCGAGAGCGGGGAGCGAGCCCTCCGGGATCTCCCCCGACCACGCCGCCGCGTTCTCCCGCCGCTCGCGACGCAGGGACTCGAGCAGGTCGTCCGAGGCGACGAGCCGCTTGACCCTCGCGACGGCGGCACGGTCGAGGCGGGTGACCTGCGTCGCGAGCCGGAGGGCGGCCGCGTCCGGGTCGTCGGCGACGCGGTCGACCAGACCGATCGCCTCGGCCTCGTCGGCCGACACCTCGCGCATCGACAGGCAGAGATCCATCGCGCGTCCCCGTCCCACGAGCGAGCCGAGCCCCCACGCGCCGACGGCGAGCCCGTGCCCCGCCCCGGCGAACCGGATCCGGGCGTTCGGGCCGGCGACCCGGAGGTCGGACGCGATCGCGAGCTGCGCGCCGCCGCCGATCGCCGGGCCCGCGATCGCGGCCACGACCGGTGCGGGCGACGTGAGCATCCGTTCGTACAGCTCGTAGAGGAGGTCGCTCACGGCCGCGCGCTCCGGCGCCTCCAGCGAGAGGTCCAGGCCGGCGCAGAATGCCTCGGGCCCAGTGCTGCCGAGGACCACGACCGCCGCGTCCGGCCCGTCGAACGCCTCCAGCAGCGCCTCGGCGAGCCCGCGGTCGACGGCGTTGCGCTTGGCGGGCCGGTCCAGACGGAGACGGAGCACGCCCTCGGCGGGCTCGTCGGTCCGCAGGACGCTCACCGTGGCTGGACGAGCTCGACGATGATCCCGCCGAACGGCTCGGGGTCGAGGAAGGCGATGATCGTGTTGCCGGCGCCGGGACGGGGCGCCGTGCCGGACGGGCGCACGCCCTTGGCGGCGAGCTCCCGCAGCGAAGCGTCGAGATCGTCGACCTCGAACGCCACGTGCTGGATGCCCGGCCCGGCGCGCGCGAGCCAGTCGGCGCTGAAGCCCTCCCGGGTGAGCGGCCGGATCAGCTCCACGAGGGTCTCGCCGCACGGGAGGAACGCGATCTCGAGCTCGTCGCCGTAGGGCTCGGTGTGATCGAGCTCGAGCCCGAGCACGTCGCGGAAGCCGCCGATCGCCCGGTCGAGGTCGGGGACGATCATCCCCATGTGGTGGAC
>DASXTX010000260.1:0-1650 GCA_036505195.1 Actinomycetota bacterium | reverse complement strand
GACCGCGTTCCTGCGCGATCACCCCTCGCCCTCGGACGAGGAGATCCGCGAGGCGATGGCGTCGAACCTGTGTCGGTGCACCGGCTACCAGAACATCCTGCGCGCCGTCCGCCGGGCCGCCGACGCGGTCGCCGATCCGGCGGCCGAGCCGTGAGGCGCGCCCGGCCGCTGCTCCGGGTCGAGGACGGACGCCTGCTGGCCGGCCGCGGCCGCTTCGTCGACGACCTCGACCTCCCCGGTCAGCTGTGGCTCCGCGTGATCCGTTCGCAGGTCGCGCACGCGAACCTGCTCGAGGTGGACACGAGCGCCGCGCGCGCGTCCGAAGGTGTCCACGCGGTCGTCACGGCGACGGACCTCCCCGACATCGATCGGATCCCGGTTAGGGTCGAGGTCGCCGGCCAGCCGCTCGACGCGTACCTGCAACCGGTCCTGGCGCGGGAGCGGGTGCGCTACGTCGGCGAGCCCGTCGCCGTCGTGCTCGCCGAGGATCCGTACTCGGCCGAGGACGCGGCGGAGCTCGTCGCGATCGCGTACGAGGAGCTCCCGGCGGTGCTCGATCTGCGCGCGGCCGAGCGCGCGGCCGAGCTCGAGATGGGCTACGGGGACGTCGAGGCCGCGTTCGCGAACGCGGCGCACGTCACCCGCGCCGAGTTCACGGTCGGTCGCCACTCCGCGGTGCCGCTCGAGACGCGGGGGCTGCTCGCCGCTCCGCGGGACGGACGGCTCGAGATCTGGGGGACGACGAAGGTCCCGCATTTCAACCGCCGGGTGCTGGCCTCGATGCTCGGGATTTCCGTGGAGCAGATCCGACTGCACACGGCCGACGCGGGCGGCGGCTTCGGCGTCCGTGGCGAGTTCTATCCGGAGGACTTCCTGGTGCCGTGGCTCGCCGTTCGGACGGATCGACCGGTGAAGTGGATCGAGGACCGTTCGGAGCACCTGGTCGCGACGAACCACTCGCGGCACCAGATCCACGCGATCGAGGCGGCGTTCGACGACCGGCATCGGTTGCTCGCGATCGCCGACGAGGTGTGGCACGACAGCGGCGCGTACATCCGAACCCACGGTGTGGTGGTCGCCGACCTCACGCTCAGCATGCTGCCCGGCCCGTACCGCGTGCCCGCGTACCGGGGCACCGCGCACGTGGTGCTCACCGCCCGAACCCCGTGCGGGACCTACCGCGGCCCGGGTCGCTACGAGGGGACCTTCGCCCGCGAACGGCTCCTCGATGTGGCCGCCGACGAGCTCGGGCTCGATCCGCTCGACCTTCGGCGGCGGAACCTCCTGACGCCCGACGAGCTCCCGCTGGATCGAGGGCTCTCGGCGATCGGCACCACGATGACGATCGATGCGGGCGACGTCGGCGGCCTCCTCGAGCGCACGATCGCCGACGCCGGGTTCGAGGCCTGGCGCGACGAGTCGGCCCGGCTGCGGGCACAAGGCCGGATGGTGGGGACCGGCGCGGCCGTCTTCCTGGAGAAGAGCGGGCTCGGGCCCCTCGAGCATGCGGGGGTGGACCTGCTGCCGTCGGGCGAGGTCCGGGTCACGGCGGGGGCCACCTCGCTCGGCCAGGGCGTCGAGACCGTCCTCGCGACCCTCGCCGCCGAACGGCTCGGCCTGGACGCCGATGACATCACGGTCGTCCTCGGC
>DASXTX010000259.1:0-4087 GCA_036505195.1 Actinomycetota bacterium | reverse complement strand
GTCTCCACCGTCGCCGCGACGCGGCTGGACCTGCAGGACGCGCTCATGCTCGCGTCGAGGGGTGCTCTCACGGTCCCTATCGCGGCTCGGTACCCGCTCGACGGCGTCCACGATGCCCTGGATGCGCTGCGCGAACGCAGGGTGCTCGGACGGCAGGTCCTGGATCTGACTGGCTGAAGGAGGGGACACGCATGGCGACGACGATCTCCGAACCGAGGGTCGAGTTCCTGCACCGACCGCTCCGTCTGTACATCGAGGGGGCGTTCGTCGAGACCGACGGTTCGCTCGCGACGGTCAACCCGGCCACGGGGGCCATCCTCGCGGAGGCGCCGCTCGCGACCGAGCGCGAGGTCGATGCCGCGGTGACGGCCGCGGCCCGCGCCTTCGACACGTGGCGGTTCACCCCGGCGACACAGCGAGCCCGGCTCCTGTGGAGCCTCGCGGATCTCCTCGACGCGAACAAGGACGAATTCGCGACGATCGAGGTGCTCGACAACGGCAAGCCGATGTGGGAGGCGCAGGCGGTCGACATCGCACTCACGATCGAGCTGCTGCGCTACTACGCGGGATGGACGACGAAGATCGAGGGGAAGGTGTTGCCGAACTCGATCCCGGGCATGTTCACCGTCGCCAAGCGTGAGCCCATCGGGGTCGTCGCGGCGATCACCCCATGGAACTTCCCGCTGCTGGAGGTCGGGTACAAGCTCGGCCCCGCCCTGGCTGCGGGCTGCACGATCGTGATCAAGCCGTCCGAGCTGGCCCCGCTGTCCACGCTCCGGTTGATGGAGCTGGTCGACGAGGTCGGCTTCCCGCCCGGCGTGATCAACGTGGTGATCGGCGGCCCCGACGTCGGTGCGGCGCTCGTGCGGCATCCCGGCGTGCAGAAGGTCGCCTTCACCGGGCAGACCGCGACCGGCAAGGAGATCATGCGGACGGCCGTGGACGGGCTGAAACGGGTCACGCTCGAACTCGGCGGCAAGAGCCCGAACATCGTGTGCGCCGACGCGAACCTCGAGGCCGCGGCGAGCGGCGCGTTCGGCGGCATCTTCTTCAACCAGGGAGAGGCGTGCGTCGCCGGGTCCCGCTTGCTGGCGGAGGCGTCGGTCGCCGAGGAGCTCGCGGCCACGGTCGGCCAGAAGGCCGAAGGGATCAGGCTGGGATCGGGTCTGGACCCAGACACCCAGATGGGGCCGTTGATCTCGGCCGCCCATCGGGCGCGTGTGAAGGGATACGTGAAGGCGGCCCGCGAGCAGGGCGCCGATGTCGTCGTCGGCGGCGACGAGGCCACCGTCAGCGGGTTCGAGGGAGGCTTCTTCCTGGAGCCGACCGTGCTCAGCGGCGTGCGCAACGACATGAAGGTCGCCCAGGAGGAGATCTTTGGACCGGTCTTGACCGTCATCCCGTGGAAGGACGAGGAGGAGCTGCTCGCCCTCGCCAACGGGGTCGACTACGGACTCGCGTCCGGCATCTGGACGGCCGACGTCTCCAGGGGACTACGGATCGCGGATCGGTTGGATGCGGGCACCGTCTGGATCAACACCTACGGGATGTTCGACGTCGCGGTGCCCTTCGGGGGGAGGAAGCAGTCGGGGTTCGGCAAGGAGTTGGGCGAGGAGGCGCTCGAGCCGTACCTGCACTCGAAATCCGTCTGGGTGGACCTCACGTCCGCGGTGCCCCAGTCGGGGCAGGGGATCTCTCGGTAAGGAGGGGACGAGATGAGCGAACGGATCATCATCGAGAACGGCATCGTCGTGACGATGAACGACGCGGACGACGTGATCTTCGGCGGGACGGTCGTGATCGAGGACGACCGCATCACCGACGTCGGGACGGCCGCCGACGTCGCCTCCCGCGTCGAGGCGAGCGGCGCGACGATCATCGACGCAACCGACAAGGCCGTGCTGCCGGGGCTGGTCGACCTCCACTACCACACCGCCATCGGGAAGGGCTGGAGCGACCATCTCCCGCTGTGGGAATACCTGGAGACCTGCTGGTATCCGATCATCCGTGCCCTCAGCCCGGAGGAGGCCTACTGGGCCGCGCTGGCCAGTTACAGCGAGTCGATCAAGTGCGGCGTCACCACGGTCAACGACATGTATCGGCGCCTCGACGGGCTCGCCCGCGCCGCCGAGGAGATCGGGATCCGGGCGGTGCTGTCGAACGACGTCGCCGACGACGAGCACGACCTCGACACGCTCGACGACAACAAGGCGGCCTTCGAGCAGTCTCACGGGAGCGCGAACGGGCGGATCGAGGTGTACATCGGCATCGAGTGGCTGCCGCTCGCATCCGAAGGCCTGCTCAAGGAGGCCCGCGCGCTGGCCGATGACCTGGGGACCGGTATCCATATCCACCTGAACGAGTCGCTGACCGAGGTGGAGAACTCCAAGGAGCGGTTCGGGCGCCGGCCGACCGAGGTGGCCTACGACTGCGGGATCCTGTTCGACCGGTGCATCGCCGCGCACTGCGTGTGGCTCTCCGATCCCGAGATCGCGCTGATGCGCGAGACCGGAACGCAGATCTCGCACAACCCGTCGTCGAACGCGAAGCTCGGCAACGGCATCGCGCGGGTGCCCGAGATGTTGGCGGCGGGCCTGAACGTCGGGTTGGGTCACGACGCGGCGGAGTGCAACAACAGCCGAGACCTCTTCGAGGTCATGAAGTTCGCGTCGCTGATGCATCGGGCGAGCAGGGTCGATCCCAGCCTGCAACAGGCACCCGACGTCGTTCGCATGGCGACACGCAACGGCTCGGCCGCGCTCCGCCACGACACCGGCGAGCTCTCCCCGGGCAAGAAGGCGGATCTGATCACGGTGGACCTCGGCAACCAGATGTTCACGCCGCTCTTCCCCGGATCGAAGGCGCACCTGTACTCGCACCTGGTGTTCGCCGCGAACGGGAGCGCCGTGAACACCACGATCGTGGACGGCAAGGTCCTCTACCGGGATCGGGAGTTCACGACGATCGACCAGGGGAAGGTGCTCCACGAGGCCAACGTCGCGTTCCAGCACGTGCTGGACCGGATGGTCGTGCCGTCCTGAGGAACAGCCGGGATCGACGGTTCGAGCCCGGGAACTGATCGGAGGCTGACCGGATGCCAGGCCGGGCGGAGCGGCTGCTGATCACCGATGCGGTCGTCGTGACGATGAACGATGCGAACGACGTCCACTTCGGCGGCGCCATCGCGATCCAAGGCGACCGGATCGCAGCGGTCGGACCCAGCGCGGACGTGGTCGCGCGCTTCGGGGAGGGTGCGCGCATCATCGCTGCGAATGGCGGAGCCGTCATGCCGGGCCTGGTCGATCTCCATTACCACACGGCGATCGGGCGCGGCTGGAGCGACCATCTACCGCTCTGGCAGATCCTGCAGGAGTTCTGGTACCCGGTGGTCCGGGCGATCGACCCCGAGGCCGTCTACTGGGCAGCTCTTGCCAGTTACGCCGAATCGATCCGGTGTGGCGTGACGACCGTCAACGACATGTACCGGCACATCGACGCCCTCGGGCAGGCTGCCGAGGAGATCGGCATCCGCGCGGTGCTGTCCAACATCGTCGCCGACCCGGAGCACGGACTCGACTCCCTCGAGGACAATGCATCTGGCCACCGATCGAGAGACGGGTCCGCGAACGGACGGATCGAGGTCAAGGTCGGCATCGAGTGGCTTCCGCTGGCTTCGATCGGCCTCCTGCGAGACGCGAGCGAGCTCGCAGACGATCTCGGTACGGGGATCCACATCCATCTCAACGAGTCCGTCGGCGAGGTCGAGATCTCGAAGGAGAAGTTCGGGCGCCGCCCCACGGAGGTCGCATACGAGTGCGGGATCCTCGGCTCGAGCACCGTCGCGGCTCATTGCGTCTGGCTCTCGGACAGGGAGATCGGGTTGATGCGGGATACCGGCACCCACATCTCGCACAACCCGACGTCGAACGCCAAGTTGGGAAACGGGGTGGCTCGTCTTCTCGATTACCTGCAAGCCGGGATCAACGTCGGGCTCGGACACGACTCGACCGAAGGTGTCAACACGGGTGACATGTTCGAGGTCATGAAGTTCGCGTCGCTGATGCAACGGGCCGTCCGGATGGACGCC
>DASXTX010000258.1:0-4040 GCA_036505195.1 Actinomycetota bacterium | reverse complement strand
GAGGACGTCGACAAGATCGCGTTCACGGGCTCGACCGAGGTGGGCAAGATCATCCGGCGGACGGTCGCGGGGACCGGGAAGCGGCTCACGCTCGAGCTCGGGGGCAAGGCGGCGAACATCGCGTTCGAGGACGCGCCGCTCGACCAGGCCGTCGAGGGCGTGATCAACGGCATCTTCTTCAACCAAGGCCACGTGTGCTGCGCGGGCTCGCGGTTGCTCGTGCAGGAGCCGGTCTTCGAGCCGCTGCTCGAGAAGCTGAAGGACCGCCTCCAGACGCTTCGAGTCGGGAACCCGCTCGACAAGAACACCGACATCGGCGCGATCAACTCGAAGGCGCAGCTCTCCAAGATCGAGGAGCTCGTCGCGGCCGGCGTCGATGAGGGCGCCGAGATGTACCAGCCGGAGTGCATCCTTCCCGAACGAGGCTTCTGGTTCCGCCCCACGCTGTTCACCAACGTGTCGCAGTCGCACCGGATCGCGCGCGAGGAGATCTTCGGGCCGGTGCTGTCGATCCTCACGTTCCGAACGCCTGCCGAGGCCGTCGAGAAGGCGAACAACACGCCCTACGGCCTGTCGGCCGGGATCTGGACCGAGAAGGGCTCGCGGATCCTGTGGATGGCCGAGCGCATGAAGGCCGGCGTCGTGTGGGCGAACACGTTCAACCGGTTCGATCCGGCGTCGCCGTTCGGCGGTTACAAAGAGAGCGGGTTCGGGCGCGAGGGCGGCCTGCACGGGCTCGAGCCCTACCTGGAGCTCGACCGATGACCACCAAGGCGCGGGTCTCGGTCCGCAGGACCGCCAAGCTCTTCATCGCCGGCGAGTTCCCTCGCAGCGAGTCGGGGCGCTCGTACGAGGTGTTCTCGCACGACGGCCGTCTGCTCGCGCGCGCCGCCCGCGCGTCGCGCAAGGACCTGCGCGACGCGGTCCGGGCCGCGCGCGCCGCCCAGCCGGAATGGGCGGGCAAGACCGCGTACAACCGGGGCCAGATCCTGTATCGCGTGGCCGAATTGATGGAGGGCCGCCGCTCCCAGTTCGAGTCCGAGCTGGCCGAGGCGGGCGCGAAGGACCCGCGCAGGGGCGTCGACGCCTCGATCGACCGCTGGGTCTGGTACGCGGGGTGGGCCGACAAGATCGGCCAGCTCCTCGGCGCGACCAACCCGGTCGCCGGCCCGTACTTCAACTTCACGATCCCCGAGCCGACGGGCGTCGTCGGGATCGTCGCCCCCGGCGACAAGGCCCTGCTCGGTCTGATCTCGAGGCTCGCGCCGGCCGTCGTGTCGGGCAACACGACCGTCGTCCTGGCCAGCGAGCCGTCGCCACTGCCCGCGGTCACGCTCGGCGAGGTGCTCGCGGCCTCGGACGTCCCGGGCGGCGTCGTGAACATCCTCACCGGGCTGATCGCGGAGCTCGTCCCTTGGCTCGCCGGGCACATGGTCGTCAACGCGCTCGACGTCACGGGCGTCCCCGTGGCCGACCGGGCTGACGCCGAACGCCTGTCGGCCGAGAACGTGAAGCGGGTGGTCCGGGCCCGCGACGTCGACCCGTTCTCCGACGAGGCCCAGAGCCCCTACGAGATCACCGCGCTGATGGAGTTCAAGACCGTCTGGCATCCGATGGGCGCCTAGGAACCGGCTGCGACCCGAACCCATAGCATCTCCACGACTTCGCAACGTTCGCTCACGGGAACGGCTCGTGCCCGGCGCTACGATGCCGCCGTGCCCCTCTACAAGGAACAGGGCGTCGTGCTGCGCTCGATCAAGCTGGGCGAGGCCGACAAGATCGTGACCGTCATGACCCAGGGCTCGGGGAAGGTCCGGGCCGTGGCGAAGGGCATCCGCAAGACGACCTCCCGCTTCGGTGCGCGGCTCGAGCCGTTCACGCACGTTTCCCTGATGGTCTACCGGGGGAGAGGTTCGCTCGACACCGTCAGCCAGGCCGAGATCGTCTCGCCCTTCCGGGCGCTCCGGGGCGACCTCGGTCTGTTCGCCGCGGGGGAGACCATGCTGGAAGGCGTCGACAAGGTGGCCGAGGAGCACGAGCGGAACGTCCGCCTGTTCATGCTGCTCCTCACCGGGATGCGGGCGCTCGACGCCCGTCCGGCCGACCCGGCCGCCGTCGCCGAGTCGTTCCTGCTCAAGCTCCTGTCGCTGTCGGGGTTCCACCCCGCGCTCACGACGTGCGCGGTCTGCGGCGCGCCGGCGCCCGAACGATTCGCAAGCGGCCTAGGGGGCGCGGTCTGCGCCGCGGACGCGGACCTCGACGCCGGGCCGGCTTCGCTCGAGGCGCTCGACTTCCTGGCGACGCTCGGCGGGACAGGGCTGCTTGAGGCGGGCGACGTTCAGGCCGATTCCAGGGTGAGGCGCGAGTCTCGTTCGCTGCTGTTTGGCTTTACCGAGTACCACCTCGAGCGCCGCATGAAGAGCCTGCCGATCCTCGCCAGGAGCCTGACCACGTGAGCACCTACCTCCACGACCTCGACCACGAGCGCCTGCCGAACCACGTGGGCATCGTGATGGACGGCAACGGTCGGTGGGCCAGGCTCCGTGGGCTGCCCCGGACCGACGGGCACACGGCCGGCGAGGAGGCGATGTGGGACACGGTCGTCGGAGCGAACGAGCTCGGCCTGCGGTGGCTCACGATGTTCGCATTCTCGAGCGAGAACTGGAAGCGACCCAAGGCGGAGGTTGCGTTCCTGATGGGCTTCAACCGCGGGCTGCTCCGCCGGCGGCGCGACGAGCTCCACCGGATGAACGTCCGCGTCCGCTTCCTCGGTCGGCGCGACTGGAAGGTGCCGCGCTCGGTGCTCAAGGAGATGGAGATCTCCGAGGAACTCACGCGCTACAACACGGGCATGACGCTCACGATCGCGTTCAACTACGGCGGGCGGGTCGAGGTCGTCGACGCGGTGAAGCGGCTGATCGCCGAACACGACGCCGGACGCCTGAAGGGCGAGAAGCTCACGCCCGAGTCGATCTCGCGGCGGCTGTACCACGCCGACATGCCTGATCCCGACCTGATCATCCGGACCAGCGGGGAGGAGCGGATCAGCAACTTCCTTCTCTGGCAGGCCGCGTACAGCGAGCTCTACTTCACGCCCGTGTACTGGCCGGACTTCGATCGCGAGCAGCTGTACGAGGCGATCCGCGATTACCAGAAGCGGTCGCGAAGGTTCGGGGCCATCGCCGAGAACGACTCGGGCTAGGACCGGTGCGGGTCCCGGACGAGGCGCGTCGGATCCTCGAGAGCGATTCGCTCGCCCACGTGACGACGATCGATCCAGACGGACGACCCCAGACGACGCTCGCCTGGGTGGGGCTCGAGGGCGACGAGATCGTCTTCGCGACGCTACCGGATCAGCGGAAGCTCCGGAACCTGCGACGTGACCCACGGATCACGATCTCGATCCAGACCGAGCGGGTCACCGCGTACGGGTTACACGAGTACCTCGTGATCTACGGGACCGCGCGGGTCACCGACGGCGGGGGACCAGAGGTCCTCCAGTGGCTGGCGCACACGTACCTCGGTCCCGACGTCACCTTCCCGCCGATGCCGGACCCACCCCTGGGCTTCGTGACGCGGGTGACGGTCGACCGCCTCGGCGGGGTCGGGCCGTGGAACGAGCCGACCGGCTAGTCCGGAACGACGTCATCGCGACACACGGATCGGCGCATCGCGGCCGGGCCGACCCGTAGACTGGAGCACACGCCAGCGTCCGCAGCCAGCGGCCGGGAGAGAGGAGGAACCCCGTGGCCGACCTGATGGAGGCCGTCACGTCCCTCGCCAAGCGGCGAGGCATCGCGTTCCAGTCCAGCGAGATCTACGGTGGGTTGCGCTCCTCGTGGGACTACGGTCCCCTCGGCGTGGAGCTGCGCCGCAACATCCGCAGCTCCTGGTGGCGGTCGATGGTCCAGCTCCGCGACGACGTCGTCGGCCTGGAGGCCGCGATCATCATGTCCCCGAGGGTCTGGGAGGCCAGCGGTCACGTGGCGGGGTTCCACGACCCGCTCGTGGAGTGCCTGAACTGCCACCAGCGGTTCCGC
>DASXTX010000257.1:0-5265 GCA_036505195.1 Actinomycetota bacterium | reverse complement strand
CTCGACGGCTTGCTGCGCCGCAGCGGCTCCGGTCGCCTGGCGGGCAGGGTCGAATCCGAGCTCCTCGCCATCACCGGCGCCGTCTCCGCCGGGCTCCAAGACGCCGCCGCCGAGCGCGCCGAACGCCTGGCCGAGCGGCTCGAGCACCCCTCCGCCCGGCGCTCCAGCTAGGCACGGATCCACCTGCCTCCTCGACGACCTCGAGCACGCCCGGAACATGTTCGACCCGGGGCCGGTCAGCAAGGGGACCGGAAGCTTCCGGGAGGGAGGCGCCCCGGCGCACGCTCGCGCCCGAACGCGCCTGCGTGCCGGTGCGGGGCTACGCTGGGTGGCCGGCCACGGGGACAGGCGAACGGGAAGGGAAAGGGTGAACGATCCGGACCCACGCACGCTCACGCGGGCTCGCGAGGGCGACCTCGGCGCGTTCGAGGACCTCGTGCGCCAGTACCAGGGCGACGTGTGGCGGTTCGCGTACCACTTCACGCGCGACCGGTCGCTGGCCGACGACGTCACCCAGGAGGCGTTCCTGCGCGCCTTCCGGTTCCTCCGCGGGTTCCGTGGTGACTCCAAGTTCACGAGCTGGCTCTTCCGGATCGCGCGCAACTGCGCGATGGATCAGATCAAGGCGCGCAACGTCTACGTCGAACGTGTCACCCCGATCGCCGGCACGACCACCGACCCGCAGGCGCGCGTCGAGCTGCACGCCGCCCTCGACGCGGTCTCGGCCGAGCATCGCGAGCCGTTCATGCTCGTCGAGGTGTTCGGCCTGTCCTACCAGGAGGCGGCCGACGTGCTCGGCGTCCGGGTCGGGACGATCAAGAGCCGGATGCACCGGGCGCGCCGAGCGATGATGGATGCCCTCGCCGTCGAGGAGGAGGCACGGTGAACCACGAACAGGCCGAGCGTCTCCTCTCCGCGCGCATCGACGGCGAGCGGCTGTCGACGAGGGCGAGCGCGTCGCTCGAGCAGCACCTCGAGACGTGCGCCGAGTGCCGCGCGTTCGAACGCGGCGCGTATCGGTTGCGCGAGGCCGCGCGGTTCGAGGTCGCCCCCGCAGTCCCCGACCTGGTCAACCAGGTCATGACCGCCGTCGGCGCCGAGGTCGAGCGCCCTCGGTCGCGGGTGCGAGTGGTTCGGCGGGCCGCATCCCCGCGCCGTTCGATCCTCCCGCGGCTCGCCCCCCTCGCGGCGGCGCTGGTCGTGGGCGCGCTGATCGGCAGCCTGGTCGTCGGCGGACCCTGGCAACGGCCAGGCACCGGGTCGGCGCTCGCCGCCACCGAGGTCACGGAGGGCATCTCGGCCGCCGCAGCCCGCCTGGACGCCTACCAGGCGACGTTCGCGATCGACGAGCGGCATCTATCCCCCGAGGTGTCCGAACGCCACCTGACGATGCGCGTGTCGTTCGCGGCGCCCGAACGCTTCCGCCTGGACGTGGTCGATCAGACGGACTACCCGATGGCGGCAACGCCGACCAACCTGAAGCTCGTGGTGGACGGCTCGAGGTGGTACGCGGCGGGCCCGGCGCCGTGCCCGACGGCGACCTGCCCCCAGCGCGAGTCCGTCGTGCGCAACCGCCTGCCCTTCTCGACCGCCGCACCGACCCCGACCGACCTGGTGCTCCCGATCTCGACGCTCGCCGACGCCGATCGGCTGACGGTGCTCGGTCGCGGCACGGTGCTCGGCCGGCCGGCCGTGCGCGTCGAGGTCCCGTTCGAGCGCGCCGAGCCGCTGTTCCCGTTCCTGTCGATCGGCGGCGAATGGCGGCCGTTCTTCTCGAACGATCGCGTCCGGATCTGGCTCGACGAACGCAACTGGTTCCCGTTGCGCTGGGACGTCTATCCGGCGACCGGCGCCGAGCGCGACGCCTGGGCGCTCCGGTTCGGCCTGCCCGACGAGCCCTCGCTGCGCTCGGTCTTCTCCGTGCGGGCGCTCCACGTGAGCCTCGACACGCCCGACGCCGGCGTGTTCGACATCCCCGCGACGAACTCGTCGCAGGATCAGGGCGCCCGACCCGTGGAGCTCGACGACGTGCGACGGGCGACCGGGTTCGAGCCCGTCGCGCCCGGCATGGTCGGCGGCCTCGACCGCTACCGGGTGGTGCTCCCGCGGGACGACGCCGGCGGGACGCTCGTCGCGTACGCGGATGGCCTCGCGTTCCTCAACCTCGGCGAGACACGTTCGTGGAACGGCGACGCGCCGTTCGGACCCGTCGGCGTGCAGGCCGAGGAGGTCTCGCTCGCCGGGGGCGGGGTCGCGTACTACGAGCCCTCGTCGCAGGACCACGGCCGTCGCGTCGCGATCCACGCGGCCGGCACCGACCTGTACCTGGAGTCCAACCTGCCGCGTACGGAGCTGCTCGCGGCCGCCGCCGCGCTCCCGGTCCAGGGTCTCCCGATGCCCGACGCGTGGACGCACCGCCGGGTCGGCGCGGCGACCGCCGAACGCGTCTCGCTCCAGACCGCTCGGGCGTCCGTCCCGTTCCCGATCGAGCTCCCGACGGCCCTGCCCGCCGGGTTCGGGATCGCGAGCGTGGAGCTCGTCGACGCCGGGTACGGCGCCGGGGTGACCTTGTACCTGCGCGACCAGGACGCGGACGCCGGCATCGGCACGATCCGCCTGCATCTCGAGGCCGCGAGCGCGCTGCCGCCGGCGACGTCGGCTGCGCAATCGACCGTGGAGGTCGGCGAGGTCCAGGGCCGGTTCACCCCCGACCGGTCGCAGCTGGAATGGATCGACGGCGGTCTGTATCGCTCGCTCGACGCGCCGGGGCTCGCGCTCGAGGAGCTCCTCGCGATCGCGACCTCGATCGGCGGGAACGGGACGGACGGATGACGCGCCGCCGGGCCGCGGGCGTCGCGGCGGGCGTCGCGATGGGCTTCGCCCTCGGCGCCTCGCTCACACTCGCGATCCAGGGGTGGGCGAACCTGCCCGACCCGGGTTCGGTGGCCGGACCCACGCTCCCACGGACCGAACCCGAACCACCCCAGGCGTTCCTGGTCTGGACGTCCGGCGGCATGCCCGACGGGTTCCGGGCGGCGGTCCGCCGCCTCGACGGGATCCAGCGATCGGTGGTGATCGCGAGCGACAACACGTGGCTGGACCGGTCGTGGTCGGAGCAGGGCGAGGTGGTGGACGACCCGCGTCCCGGCTTCGAGATCCCGCTCGAGGTCGCGGCGGTCGATCCCGAGGAGTTCGCGCCGTTCCTGCCGCCCGCCGACCGGTCCGATGCGCTGGCGCTCGCCGACGGCCAGGGCATCCTTGGCGAGAGCAGCGCCCGGCTGCGCGGTCTCGGGCCGGGGGCGGTGCTGAGGTTCGGCGCCGTCCGGATCGAGGTGGCGGCGATCCTGCCCGACGAGCTGGTCGGCGCGCACGAGCTGATGGTCTCCCGCGAGGTGGGCAGATCGATCGGCGTGACGCAGGACCGCTACGCCCTGGTCGTGCCCGACCACGCACGGACCGCCCCTGCCGTCGAACGGCTCCTGGACCCGATCCTGCCGGCGGACCCCCCCTCGAAGGTCCGCGCCCCCGGCGACACGCCCTACTTCCGGCAGGGCGACGCGGTGCTGCCGCCGGTCCGGATCAAGCTGCTGTTCGGCGAGTTCCAGGCGCGACCCCAGCCCGGCAACCCCGGCTTCCTCGACCTCGACCCGGCGTGGGTGAGGCAGAACATCGACACCCAGCACGTCCCGCTACTCGGGACGGTCACCTGCAACGTGTCCCTGTTCCCACAGCTGAGCGGCGTCGTCCACGAGCTGATCGACCGGGGGCTGCAGGACACGATCCATTCGTATTCGGGCTGCTACTCGCCACGCCACCTCAACCGGATCCCGAGCGCCGGCCTCTCGCACCACTCCTGGGGCATCGCGGTCGATCTGAACGTGCAGCAGGGGAACCTGTTCGGGCAGATCCCACACCAGGACCCTCGGCTCGTGGACGTGTTCGAGCGGTGGGGGTTCGTGTGGGGCGGGACCTTCATCGTGCCGGACGGGATGCACTTCGAGTACCGGCGCGAACCCGCGGACGCCTAGCCGCGCAGGGGGCCGGACGTGCGCGAAGGGAGCAGCGAGCATGCGCAGCCTGCACTTTGCTCGGTGTCCGGCGGCCGGAACCACAGGGCCCGAGCATGCCTCCCGCGGCAAACGCGCGTGGGTTTCTGCCCCCTTCGCGGTCGCCCGAGGGCGACGCGGCCATCGTACCCCGGGCCTCCTCGCCGCGCGAACACGTTCGGGCGCTACGCCACGGTGGAGCGACGACCGGACAGCCGCGAACGAACGATGAGCCAGAGCACGATCGCGGCGGCCGCGCTCGCGGCGATCAGACCGGCGGCCACGCGGGTCTTGGGGTGCGCGGCCGTCTGGACGATCCGGGTCCGGAGCCGGACCGGGCGCCGGAAGTTCCGGATGTCCCAGCCCTGGGTCTCGGCCTCCCTGCGGAGCTCCCGGTCCGGGTTCACCGCGACGGGGTGACCGACCGTCCGCAGCATCGGGAGATCGGTCGAAGAATCGGTGTACGCGTACGAAGACTCGAGGTCGATACCGCGATCCTGGGCGAGCGATCGGATCGCCTCCGCCTTCGCGTCGCCGTAGCAGTAGAACTCGAGCTCGCCCGTGTAGCGCCCGTCCTCGATCCTCGCGCGCGTCGCGAGGACCCCAGCAACGCCGAAATGCCCTGCGAGCGGACGGACGACCTCCTCCGGCGACGAGCTCACGATGTAGATGTCCCGTCCCTCGGAGTGGTGCAGATCCATCAGGTCGAGGGCCTCCTGGTACACGAACGGGTCGATCACGTCGATCAGGACCTCCTCCACGAGGCGCTCGACCTCGTGCCGGTCCCAGCCCCGCGTGAGCTGGAGCATCCCTTCCTTCAACCGGTCCATCTTCTTCTCGTCCGCGCCGACCAGCGCGTAGACCAGCTGCGCGTACGCGCCGCGCACGAGCTGTCCGCGCGTGACCATCCCCGCGCGATACATCGGCCGGGACAAGGCGAGCGAGGACGAGCGCGAGATGATCGTCTTGTCGAGGTCGAAGAACGCCGCTTCCATACCTTCATGGTATCGGTGGCCGGCGCCCCGCCCAGGAGCCCGTGCGACGGCGGATCCCACGCGCAACGAATGGTGGTGGCCGAGGGAGGTTGCCTTCGGAGCCTCACCGCTATCCTCGCTCGCGGAGGCGTCAGGGCACCTGGTGGGCCCCCCGGTCTTCAAAACCGGTGTGGGGGCGAGAGCTCCCAGGCGGGTTCGATTCCCGTCCGCCTCCGCTACTGAAA
>DASXTX010000256.1:0-4358 GCA_036505195.1 Actinomycetota bacterium | reverse complement strand
GCGAACGTACGGGAGCGTCCTGAGCCAGTTGATGCACGTGTAGGTGCAGAAGTCGACGACGACGACCTTCCCCTGAAGGGCCTCAGGGTCAAGGGGAGGTGAGTTCAGCCAAGCGGTCGCGCCGGCCAGCGACGGGAAGCGTCCCTCGACCGGCAGCTTCGACGGCGGACGGAGCATCTGGGCCATCGGTCCCTTCCTTCCGTTGCATCGTCCCTTCAATTCGCTCACCGAAGTGACCTGAACGCTGCTCGGATCTCTTCGGCGAATAGCTGCGGCTCTTCCCACGCGGCGAAATGGCCGCCATTGCCAACCTCGTTGAAGTAGATGAGGTTGGGGTAGGCCTTCTCGGCCCAACTCCGCGGCGCTTGATACTGCTCGCCGGGGAAGACGGACACGGCAACGGGGATGGAGACGCCCTTGGCGTTGAAGAAGCCGCCCCTGTACTCCCAGTAGAGGCGGGAGGCAGACACCCCCGTGTTCGTCAGCCAATAGAGGGTGATGTTGTCGAGTATCTCGTCACGCGTCAGCTCGCCCGAAGAGCTCGTGGTCCGGTCCAGGGCAGAGGCGACCGCAGCGGCGGGCTGGCCGTCGGCATCGTTGTGGTCGAGGAGCCAGGCGGCCAGGCCTACGGGTGAGTCCGCGATGCCGTACAAGGTCTGCGGGCGTGCCGCCATCATCCTCGCGTACTCGACCTGCTTGAATGTTCGGACCAGCTGCTCGCACGCGCGCTGCTCCTCGGCCGAGAGACCGGCGGGCGCCGGATCGCCTCGACTGAGTGCATCGTTGATCGCCGCCGGAACGGTGGCAGGCATGTTGGTGTGTATGGCGAGCAATCCATCAGGTGACTGCAGGCCCATCTGGTCGACGACGAACGCACCCCAGTCGCCGCCCTGGGCGACGTAGCGCGTGTAGCCGAGGCGCTTCATCAGGTGATTCCACGCTCGCCCCATGCGCTCGGGGCCCCAGCCGGTGCTCGTCGGCTTCCCCGAGAACCCGTAGCCCGGCATGGACGGAACGACGACATGGAACGCGTCCGCTGCGCTCGCGCCGTGCGCCGTGGGATCGGTCAGTCGATCGATGATCTTCAACTGCTCGATGATCGAGCCCGGCCATCCGTGATTGACGACGAGCGGTAACGCGTCTTCGTGCTGCGAACGAACGTGGATGAAGTGGATGTCCAGCCCGTCGATCTCGGTGATGAACTGGGGTAGGTCGTTCAGCTTCGCCTCGCACGTGCGCCAGTTGTAGTCCGTCATCCAGTAGCGCGCGAGCTTCTGCATCATGGCGAGCGGCACGCCTTGGGCTTGATCGGCGACGGTCTCCTTCTCGGGCCACTGGGTGGCCGCGATGCGTCGACGAAGCTCGGCCAGGGCCTCATGCGGAACGTCGACGTGGAAGGGGCGGATCTCGATGGCGGTCTCGACGGTGCTGATCATGACGACCTCCCTTGGCGTAGCGACCTGAAGGCGGCTCGCACCTCGGTCGTGAACACGTCCGGCTCTTGCCAGGCTGCGAAGTGGTTGCCCTCGTCGACCTCGTTGAAGTAGATGAGGTTGGGGTAGGCCTTCTCGGCCCAGCTCCGCGGCGCCTGATAGAGCTCCCGAGGGAAGACGCTGACGGCAGCCGGAACCGTGACGTCCTTGACGCCGAAGAAGTCGAGCGTGTTCTCCCAGTACAGACGGCCCGAGGAGACGCCGGTGTTCGTCACCCAGGCGAGTGTGATGTTGTCGAGCACCTCGTCTCGTGTGAGGTTGCCGACGGGATCCTTCTCGACGAAGGCGCGCGAGATGTCCTCCAGGCTGCGCGCGTCGTGGTCAAGCATCCAGGCGGCGAGGGCGGCAGGCGAATCGGCGAGCCCGTACAACGTCTGCGGACGTAAACCCATCTCGAGTGCGTAGCCGATGCCCTTCGTGTAGAGGAAACTCAGCTGGTCGTACGCGCTCTGTTCGTCGGCCGACAGACCGGTCGGGGGCGGGTCGCCGGCCCCTAGCACGTTCGAGGCGAGCGCCTTCGCAACGTCGGCCGGAACGGTGCCGGGCATGTTGGAGTGGATGCCCAGCAGCTCCGGCGGCGCCTTCGCGCCCATCACGTCGGTGATCTGTGCTCCCCAGTCACCGCCCTGCGCGACGAACCGCGTGTATCCAAGTCGCCGCATCAGCGCGATCCAGGCATCCGCGATGTGGACCGGGTCCCAGCCGGTCGCCGTCGGCTTGCCCGAGAAGCCGTAGCCGGGCATCGACGGGACCACCACGTCGAACGCGTCCTCGGCGTTGCCCCCATGGGCCGTCGGATCGCTGAGCGTGCCGATGACGTTCAGCATCTCGATGATCGAGCCCGGCCAGCCGTGCGTGATGATCAGCGGCAACGCGTCCTCGTTCGGGGACTTCACGTGGATGAAGTGGATGTCGAGGCCGTCGATCTCGGTCATGAACTGGGGGACGGCGTTCAGCCTCGCCTCGATTCTGCGGAACTCGTACTCGTTGCCCCAATACCGCATGAGTTCCTGGATCGCCGCCAGCTGCACGCCCTGGGACTGATCTGGGACGGTCTCGGACTCGGGCCAGCGTGTCTCAGCGATGCGCCGGCGTAGGTCGGCCAACGCTTCCTCGGGGACGTCAACGCGGAAGGGCCGGACCGCGCTCGCCATGTCTCCTGTCTGATCGGTCATCGGGGCCTCCTAGCTCGACCTGGTTCGGCATCGGCGTCGAACCAATGACTGCGCCCGCGTTTCCCTTCTTACGTCGCGTCCTTTCCCTCGCGGTAGGGGCCAGGAACACACTCAACGCCGTCTGCGACGCCACGAACCTTGATCGTGTCCCGTCGTTCTGGACGATGGTCCTCATCGGACCTCGGGACCGCCCGCGGCGCTGCGCGGACTGCCCGGGTGTAACTCGAACGTCCATGAGGCATCCCTTCGTCCGGATCGCCCCGGCCTGGGCGGTGTCCGATCCGGACCCGCACGCAATGGCGTCATCCTGCCCCGTCAACCGTGACCGGGACGTGACGCCGGCGTGACCTGATGCTCCTCGCGTGAGGGACAGAGAACGTTGTCGAGGAAGTCTCGAACGGCTTCCACCACCTCTTCCGCGTGGATGAACGTCAGGGTCGACCGGAAACCAAAGGCGACATCATCCGCGAGCCGAATCTCCGCCCGAAGGGGGTGCCGGGAGCCTTCCTCGCACCAGGCTCGGATCGTGAGCAGGGCCGTCCCCGACGTATCGAGCATGCCCACATCCTGCGGGGTCGTCCGTTACGGCTGCGTGACGGACCATAGGTCGGCGACCAGCGCCCGGAGCCGTTCGGTCGGCTCGACGCCAAGCTCGAGCATCAGCAGCTCGCCGTATCTGGCGAACTCTCGAAGCGCCTCAGTGGGGTTGCCTTCCGCGATGTGCACTCGGATAAGGGCGGCTCGGGGGCTTTCGCGCAGCGGCTCGGCCCGCACCGCTGCCAGGGCCGCCGCCGCCGCATCACCGTACCTCCTTCGGGCCGTGAGGCGGTCTGCGAGCACCTCTAGGGCGTGGAGGCGAAGCTGCCGCCAGTCCTCGGCCTCGACGAGTGCCCACTCGTCGTACCAGTCCGGCAGGAGCTCCGCCGAGAGCGCCGGGATCGCCTCGGGTCCCGGAACCGCCGACGGCGAAGCCGCTGTCGGTGCGAGCAGCCGGTGAGCAAGCTCTCGCGCGTCCCAGAGATCGACGGTGATATCTTCGGATAATCCGAGATCCCGGGCGGTCGCTGCCACTGAGGTTCGAGCTTCGCCCCGCAGCCGCGCCAGGGCCGATCGGAGGCTGGAGGAGGCGTGGGCCTCGCTGGCGACCGGCCACAGAGTCCCTGCCACCGTTTGTCGCTGTATCAACCTGCCCTTCAATGCGAGGAAGGCGAGCAGGCGCTGGGATCCTTCAGGGAGGATCAAGGCGGGTTCATCGTCCGTTTCCAACTGGAACCCACCGAGGAGCGAGATCCGAGGACCCGAGCCCCTCGTGCTCAGGGCCTTTCCGGCGTCCGGACCAGACATTCCCTTATCCAGGACCGACCTCCTCGAGATCGCAACCCTACTTCTTTCTTCTGATCCGACCAGCGCGTCGACGTCGACGACCCCGATGCAGACGAGCAAGTGGAGTTCGTTGGTCGGCGTCCCGCCGGCCGCGAAATTCCGGCGGGAGATCGAGGCCTTAGCTCGGCTTGGCCGGGACGAACCGCTTGACGAAGTCGAGCGCGGGCTGCGCGACCTCCTGCCAGCCGTGGTCGATGGTCAGCGAGTGGCCGCGGTTGGGCAGCTTCTTGATCTCGGTGACGCTCGGGTTGCGCTTTTGCCGCTTGTAGGCGGCGTTGGCGATCGCCCAGGGAACCGTGTGGTCCTT
>DASXTX010000255.1:0-16700 GCA_036505195.1 Actinomycetota bacterium | reverse complement strand
AAGGCCCGGAGATCACCGGTCGGGAGGCGTTCGAGGGCGCCGGGGAGGGTGGCGTCTGATGCCGTTCACGGACATCGCCGTCGCGCTCCAGATCTCGTTCACCTACTTCACGATCATCTACCTCACCGGGCTCGGGGGGCTCTTCAGCGAGCGCTCGGGCATCGTGAACATCGGCCTCGAAGGGCTGATGATCATCGGAACGGTCACCGGGGCGTTCGGGGCACGGTTCTTCACGGACACGATGGATCTGGGGCTCCCGTGGGGGCCGATCCTCGGCCTGCTGTTCGGCGCGTTGTGCGGGGCGATCTTCGCCGGGGTCCACGCGGTGGCCACCATCACGTTCCGCGTCGATCACATCGTCTCTGGCGTGGTCATCAACCTGGTCGCGGTGGGGCTCGCGCGGTTCCTCTCGTCCGCGTTCTTCAACGGGCAATCGACACAGTCCGACCCGGGCGGCCCGCACCTGTCGAGGCTGGACATCCCGCTGCTGTCGTCGTTACCGGGCGGGCTCAGCCGCGCCTTCGAATCCCTGTCGCCGGTAGTGATCGTCGCGGCGTTGATGGTCGTTCCCGTGTGGTACGTCCTGAACCGTCTCCGCTGGGGGCTCCGGTTGCGCTCCTGCGGAGAGAACCCCGAGGCCACGAGGTCCCTCGGCGTGAGCGTCCCGCTGTACCGCTACCAGGGCGTGCTGCTCTCGGGCGCGTTCGCCGGGCTCTCGGGCGCGTTCCTCGCCTCGGAGGTGATCGGGAACTGGCGGGAGGGACAGACGCTCGGGCTCGGGTTCATCGCGCTCGCCGCGTTGATCCTGTCGAACTGGAATCCGATCCGGCTGATGTTCTTCGCCTGGCTGTTCGGGTTCGCCGTCGCGATCCCGCTCCGGCTGAACGACGCGCCGGTCATCTCGGCGCTCCCGCCCCAGTTCATCCGGATGATCCCGTACGTCGTCACGATCGTGGCGATCGCCGGGTTCGTGGGGCGGGTGCGGCCCCCTGCTGCGGCCGGCAAGGCCTACGAGGGCGGCGGCGGAACGTAGGCGGGAACCGGTCCGAGCGTCACTCCGTCCCGAACAACCGGTCCCCGAAGTCGCCGAGACCCGGCACGATGTACCCGCGCTCGTTCAGCTGCCGGTCGATCGCCGCGGTGAAGATCGGCACGTCCGGATGGTCGGCCTCCATCCGCTTGATCCCCTCGGGCGCTGCGACGACGCAGACGAAACGGATCGACCTGGGTCCGCCCTCCCTGACGGCGGACGTCGCCGCCGAACCCGACCCGCCCGTGGCGAGCATCGGGTCGAGCACCAGCACGTGGCGCCCCTCGACTGGGGGCAGCTTGCGGTAGTACGACTGCGGCTCGAGCGACGCCTCGTCGCGCTCCAAACCGATGTACCCGACGGCGACCTCGGGGAACAGCTCCGTCACCGCCTCCAACATCCCGAGCCCTGCGCGGAGGATCGGCACCGCGACGAGATCGCCCAGCACGCGTCCGGTCGTCTCCTCGAGCGGGGTCCGCACGGTGATCTCCGCGGTCGGCAGATCGCGGATCGCCTCGAGCGCTAGGGTCAGGGCCAGGCGCTTGGCCAGCGTTCGGAACACCGGTGGCGCCGTGTCCTGCGAGCGGAGCTGCGCCAGGAGATGGCCGGCGAGCGCGTGATCCACGACGGTCACGGACACGCGCGCATCCTACCGGGGGTGGCCGGGCCCCCGCTCACGGGGATGCCGTCGCGCGCGATGGGTTGCCAGACCTCGGCGAGGCTGCCACGATGACCCCCTGATGCGGGAGACCTTCGGCTTCTGGTTCTACGGCGGGCGGTGCCCGGCCTAGTCGCCTGAACCGAAGGGAACAGGGACCCCGGGCCGGGAGCCCGGGGTTTCGTCATTCCCGAGGCCCGTTGAGACGTGCCGAGGGACGACGAGGGAGGCGGGGGAACGCGATGGTCGTGGTCATGAAGCGCGAGGCCACCGAGGCCGACATCGAGCAGGTCTCCGAACGCGTCCGCGCCGCCGGGGGCGAGGCGTTCGTCTCGCGGGGCGCGGTCCACACGATCATCGGCCTCGTCGGCGACACCGAGCGGTTCCAGGCGATCCCCTGGAGGCAGCTCCCCGGCGTCGACCATGTGATCCAGATCGGCAAGCCCTACAAGATGGTCGCCGCCGACCTCCACCCGACCCCCACCACGGTGAACGTCGGCCCGACGCCGGTCGGTCGCGGCACGTTCACGCTGATCGCCGGGCCGTGCGCGGTCGAGAGCGAGGAGCAGGCGATGCTCGCGACCAAGGCCGCGAGGGCCGCGGGCGCGACGATCCTGCGCGGCGACGTGTACAAGCCGCGGACGTCGCCCTACTCGTTCCAGGGGCTCGGCGAACGGGGGCTCGAGGTGCTGGAGGAGTGCCGGCGTCAGACCGGGCTGCCGATCGTCGTGGAGGTCGTCGACGTCTCGCAGGTGGAACACGTCGCCGCGGTCGCCGACTGCATCCGCGTCGGTACGCGCAATGCCCAGAACTTCGAGCTCCTGAAGGAGGTCGGGCTGTCTCGCCGGCCCGTCATGCTGAAGCGCGGCCTGGCGATGACGATCGAGGAGTGGCTCCAGGCCGCCGAGTACATCGCGCAGCGGGGGAACTCCGAGATCATCCTGTGCGAGCGCGGGATCCGGACGTTCGAGCCCGCGACGCGGAACACGCTCGACCTCGCGGGGATGGCGGTCGCGCAGACCGAGTCCCACCTGCCCGTGATCGTCGACCCGTCGCACGCGGTCGGCAAGCGCCATCTCGTCGCGCCGATGTCGCGGGCGGCGCTCGCCGCCGGCGCGGACGCGGTGATGATCGACGTACACCCCGATCCCGAGAGCGCCCTGTGCGACGGCCCACAGGCGCTCACGCCCGACGAGATGCTCGATCTCGGCCGCGAGCTCGAGCAGCTCGCCGCGGCGCTCGGCCGGCCGTTCAACCACGCCGAGTAGCGGAACCGAACCCATCGGAACCGAACCCCCTCGGACCCGACTCGCGCGAGCGAGCCTGATGTGCCTACGCTCTTCCCGTCGTTCCGCCGGGAGCCGCAGTCCGGCCCTCCGCTGGACACGACGGCGCGGAAGGATGGACCGCTGGGGTTGCCCCAGCCTCGGGGGAAGGAGTTCGGCCGTGCATACACGAACCCGCTCGACCCTGGCATCGCTCGCGATCGTCCTGGCGCTCGTCATCGCCATCCCGGCGGGAGCCGCCAACAACAATCCGCCGGCCGGGACGCCCCACGCCGACAAGGTGATTCTCTTCGCCTCCGACGGGATGCGGCCCGACCTGATGGAGCGATACGCCGCCGACGGGCTCATGCCCACGTACGCGGATCTCATGGTCCGAGGCGTTCGCGGCGACAACGGGCTTACACAGGCGTTCCCGCCGAACACGGGAGTGGGCTGGTTCACCCTCGCGACCGGCGCCTACCCGGGCGAGCACGGTTCGACGAACAACACGTTCCACCGCGTTGGTGAGGCCAACTTCAACAACCGGACGTCGTTCGCGCAGGGGATCCTGCAGGCCGACACGATCGCGAACGCCGCCGAGCGTGCGGGCAAGAAGGTCGCCCAGATCGAATGGGTGGGCGGCCGGAGCGCCAGTATCGTCGGCCCGACGGTCGACTTCGCGAACTTCTTCTCCACGCGCGGGGTCCTGGCCGCGCCGCTGAACGCCAGCGAGCAGGCGGGCGCGGCATCGTTCGGCATCTCGTACCAGGTGGCGTCGTTCGCCCCCGCGAGCGGATGGACCAACGTGCCGGCGGGCGATCCGGTCGCCCCGTCGCAGCAGACGCAGCTCACGATCGCCACGACGTTCGCCGCGCAGAATCCGACGCGCGTCTACGACGTCTACGTCTACGACTCGGTGGTGGACGGCACGGCCGCCTACGACCACACGATCCTCGTTCGGAGCGCGGCCGCAAAGGATGGGAGCCAGACATCGGTGGATCTTGCCGTTGGTGACTTCAAGGAGATCAAGCTCACGAACGCCGACGGATTGATCGGTGCCCGGGCCGGTCAGACGGCCGGCTTCTACACGAAGCTCATCACGCTGTCCCCCAACCTCTCGTCGTTCAAGCTCTACTTCACATCGGTCGAGCGGGCGATCGCGAGCTGCGCGACCGCTGCATGCAACGCCCTGCCAGCGGGTGGCGCCGGTGAAGACAGGCTCGAGAAGTACATCGCGGACAACCTGCCGACGGCCGTCTCCGCCGACTTCGCGCCGCTCGAGGCGCGCATCATCGACGAGGAGACATACGTGCAGCAGGGACTCGACCTCGAAAAGGCGTACGGGGACGCCGTCCTCGACTTCGTCCTCGGCACGTTGCAACCCTCAACGGACCTGGCGCTGGTCGGGTTCCCGGTCACCGACGAGTTCTCGCACCAGTTCATGGGCCTCGTCACGCCCACCGATATCGACGGCGACCCGAACCCCTACTACGACGACCTCGAGGGGAACGGCACCCCGGACGGGCGTATCGCGATCCGCGAAGGGTTTATCCAGAGCGCCTACGCCGGCGCCGACGAGAAGCTGGGTCGGACGCGTTCGTTCATGCCGACCGCGACCGTGTTCGCGAGCTCGGATCACGGGTTCGCTCCGCAGTGGTACGCGGTGAACGCAGGCAAGATCCTGAGCGATGCCGGCCTGCAGTCCCCGGAACAACCAACCAACTGCCGCGCGGCGGCAACGACGAACCTGGCGAAGGCGTGCTTCGCCGGAGGGACGGCCCAGATCTACGTCAACCTCGCCGGACGTGATCCTGGCGGCACGGTCCCAGCCGCGAACTACGACGCCGTCCGGAACCAGATCGTGACCGCGTTCGAGAAATTGACGGACCCGGCGAACCCCGGCGCGCAGGTCGTGGAGGACGTCCTCCTCAAGGAAGAGCTGCGCGACGTCGATGGGAGCGACTCCCTCCACCCCAGCCGGAGCGGGGACGTCGTGGTGGTCCTTCGGCCGCCGTACCAGTTCGACGCGGCGACACCGGGTCAGCGGATCGCCTTCTCACAGTTCTTCGGGCAGCACGGGTACTTCCCCGATCTGGTCGACATCCCGCACAACGTCAACATGCACGCGACCTTCGTCGCGGCCGGAGCAGGGATCCGCAAGCAGGATCCGGTCGCCGGCATCCGGGCCGTCGACGTC
Source organism: Actinomycetota bacterium (assembly GCA_036505195.1). Taxonomy (GTDB): domain Bacteria; phylum Actinomycetota; class UBA4738; order UBA4738; family HRBIN12; genus DASSJM01. Next base: position 11,550 of record DASXTX010000255.1, on the reverse strand, counting down.
GCCCCCACCATCGCGTTCCTCATGGGCATCCCAGGGCCGCAGAACGCGCGCGGACGCATCCTGACCGAGCTGTTCCCCCAGCCGGGTCGCTGGAAGACCGCCACGATCCTCGACATCAGCGACTACCACGGGCAGCTCGTCCCGTTGGCGGAGGCGGCCGACAACCTCTCGGGAGCCGGGACGGCCAACCCGACGTTCCCGATCGGCGGGTCTGCCTTCCTGAAGGCGTGGTTCGACCTGTACCGCTCCGAGGCTCCGAACGGTTCGATCACGGTTGCCGCGGGTGACTCGGTGGGTGCGACCCCACCAATCTCCGCCTTCTTCGGCGACACGCCCACGATCGAGATCATGAACCTGATGGGGTTCTCGGCCGACGGGCTGGGGAATCACAACTTCGACAAGGGCGAGCAGTACCTGCGGAACACGCTGATCCCGCTCGCCGACTTCCCGTACCTCTCCTCGAACATCGTGGACGCGGAAGGCAAGACACCCCCGGAGTGGTCCCCGTCGACGGTGTTCAGCTTCGATGGGACCAAGATCGGACTCGTCGGCTTCTCGAACGAGGACATCCCCGAACTGATCTTCCCGGGCGGGCTCGGGCCCTTCCACGTCGCATCCCGGGTCCAGGCCGTGCAGGCCGAGGTCAACCGCCTCAGGGGCACGGGGGTCAACACGATCGTCGTCATGGGTCATGACGGCGCGACGGCTGGAACGCTCACGGCCCCGACCGGCCCGGTCGTGAACCTCGCCGACGCGCTCACGGGCGTCGATGCCGTGATCGGCGATCACACCAACTTCCAGGTGCTCACGACCCGTCCGAACGGTGTGCTCCTGACGGAGAATCTCAGCAAGGGAGCGCGCTTCACGCGGATCCGGCTCGTGATCGACACGAACACGAAGGCGGTCGTCTACAAGACGGCCGACTTCCACAAGCCGTGGACCACCGGGGTCACGCCCGATCCCGCGATCCAGGCGGAGATCGACGACCTCAACGCGCAGCTCGCCCCGATCCTCGGAACGGTGATCGGCAACTCGACGGTCGAGATCCTGCGCTCCGACGTCTGCGGTCGGGTCGACGGCAGGCTGTGCGAGTCGCTGGTCGGCGATGTGACGACCGACGCGATGCGCGACGCGTACGGCGCCGATTTCGCGATCACGAACTCGGGGGGCCTGCGGGACCGGCTCACCTGTCCGGCCGCCGGGGGTGGGAACGGGTTCTGCCCGCCCTCGACCCCGCCCCCGTACGTCATCACACGGGGCCAGGTCCTGGCGGTGCTCCCCTTCGGGAACGTGGTGGTCACGCTCCTGGTCAACGGTGCCGAGCTGAAGGCGATGCTCGAGAACGGTGTCTCGCTCATGCCGTCGGCGCAGGGCCGCTTCCCACAGGTCTCGGGTCTCTGCTTCACATACAACATCGAAGCCGCTGCCGGGAACCGCGTGACCGGGGCCGTCCGCCAAGCGTCGGACGGGAGCTGCACCGGCGCTCCCGTCGACCTCACGTCGGGCACCGCGTACTCGATCGCCGAGAACGACTTCATGGTCAACGGCGGCGACGGGTACCCGAACTTCTTCGCGCGCGCGACGACCCGCGACATCATGGATCAGGTCCTGGCCGACTACATCACGGCGAACACGCCGATCTCGCCAGCGATCCAGGCCCGGATCCACTGCTTCGACCCGAACCCCGGGACCGGGAACGACTGCCCCGCCGGTTCGCCGTAGTCGAGCGACGTTCGTGTCCGGGGGTCGGTGACGGCCCCCGGACCGGCCTGCCTGCCCAGCGGGCCGAACGAGAGCAGGCGGCCGCTAGCCGGGGAGCACGGGCGTGAGCTCGGCGATGTCGCATGAGCCGCGCCAGCGCGAGAGCCATTCGCTCGGGGCACCCGCGCGACTCTTGCGCTTGTCGACGAGGAGCTTGGCCGCGTCTTCCCACTCGGGGCCCTGCAGAATGCGCGAGGCCGCGTGGAACTCGTTCGCCGCGGTGTCGCGGCCCTTGCGCCGCGTCACGACGACGAGCTCCGACGCGCCGGGGATGCCCGGCACGGTCTGATCCTCGGGCCCGGGTGCCCGCTGAGACAGCACGAAGATCTTGCCGTTGCGGTAGACGAACCAGGACGGGACCAGCCTGCGCCGATCGTTCGCCTCGACACCGACCCAGATCACGTCCGACCGTTTGAGGCCGTCCTCGATCGCCTTGGGGAGCTTCGCCGACGCGAGCTGAACCAGGACCGGGACCTCGATCTCGCCGACGATCTCCTCGTCGATGACGAACGACACGACGTAGGTCCCGGTCTCGTCGAACGAGGCGTCCGTGATCGTGTCCGTCTCGGCCGTGAGATCCATCGAGCCGATCATGCGGCGGACCGCTGGACCCCAGCGATGCACCAGGCGCCCGGACGGTCCGTAGAAGTGGATCTCCTCGGTCACCATGCCCGTCCCGATCTTCCAGGCGCGGGTGACGACGAAGGGCAGCGCCGTGCCGGGCGAGCCGAGCAGGTAGACGCCCGGTGGACCCTGTTCGCCGTAGGTGTCCCAGACCCGCTGGTCCACGACGTTGGCGGAGACGAGCTCGCCGACGGTCATCGACGCGAGAGGATACCCGACGCCTGCCCGCTCACGCGTCGCGCACGTGCCGTTCGCTCGCTCTTGGCGCGTCGCCGGTTCAGGCGCTGCGCGCGAGCCAGAGGCGTGGCTCCTCGAGCTCGGGCATCGACGGGAGCGCCTCGGCCGAGTCCCACATCCGCGCCAGGGTCGCCTCGTCCGTGAGCTCCACGACCGTGTCGCAGAAGGCCCGACCCAGACGGTACTGCTCGCGCTTGACCTCGATCCCGAGCAACCGCTCGAAGACGGGATCGACGTGCTCGGCCTCGCGGTACCGCCGCATCGCCTCGTCGATCCGGGCATAGGACGGCAACATCTGCGCCCCGAGCGCGTGCATCACGTGGTCGCCGTAGCCCTCGGATGCGGTCATGAAGGCCTGGACCCGGCGGAGCTTGAGCCGCTGCTCGTCGTCCATCACGGCGCCGAACAGCGAGTCCTGCCCGGCGAGCATCTCCTGCATGCCCTCCGGGTTCGAAGGATCGAGCGACGCGAGCCGTTGCTGGAGCTCCTCCACGTCGAGCGTGAGCGTCGACGTGAAGTCGTCGATCAGCTCACGGAACCTCGTGAGCGCCCACGGCCGCGCGAACTCGAACCGGTGCGTCACCTCGTGGATCGCGATCCAGGTACGGAACTCGGTCGGGTCCAGGCTCCACTCCTTCTCGAAGCGGGCGATGTTCGGCACGACGAAGAGCAGCGCGCCGGCGCCGTCGGGCCTCGGCACCGCGATGTCGTACTGCCCCAGGACCTGCTGAGCGAGCGTCCCGAGCACGGTCCCCACCTGTGCCCCGAGGAGCAGCGGCGACAGTTGGCCGAGCATCTGCGCGACCCCGGCCTGCGCCTGCTCCGGCACCGCATCCCGCTGCGCCGTCGCGATCGCGTCGCCGATCTTCGCGGCGGCCGGTTCGAGCAACGCCCGCAGCCCCTCGATGTTCGCCTGCACCCACTGCCCGCGCCGAACGGCCTCGACCTTCGGGACGTCGGAGGGGGCCTCGAGGCCGGTGAACCCGGCCACCTGGAGCTCCGCGACCCGGACGGCCTCGTCGAACCCGCGACGGTCCTCCTCGCTCGGGGTGGGGTCCTCGGTGCCCCAGGACGCCGACGCGATCCCCACCTGCCTCGCGAGCTCCCAGTTCACCGGTCCGCTCGACGACATCAGGACCCGCTGGATCTCTCGGAACAGCGGGACGTCGTTCCAGACGTCGCCGGGTGGGACGCCGAACGGTTGCTCCTCGGGCGTTGGGCTCATGCGGCCATCCTACGGCCGAGCGGGCCGAACGCCGGCGCCCGGATCCATGCTCGTCTCGAAGGCCCGGGACGCTCGCTACGATGGACGCGTGCGACCCGACCTGCTCGTGCGCGTCACGGCGGAACCGATCGGCGCCGGGGAGGCGATCGGGTTCGTGAGCGACCCCGCGGCGGGCGGAATCTGCGTCTTCCTGGGGACCGTGCGGGATCATTCGGACGCCGGGGCCGTGACGGGCCTCACGTACGAGGCATGGGAGGACCAGGCGGTGCGCCGGCTCGAGGAGCTCGCCGACGAGCTGTTCGAACGCTGGCCTCTCCGCAAGGTGGCGTTCCTCCACCGGTTCGGCGAGCTCGGACTCGGTGACGTTTCCGTCGTGGTGGCGTGCTCGTCGGCGCACCGCGCCGAGGCGTTCGAGGCCTGCAGGTACGGCATCGAGCAGCTGAAGCGGGACGTGCCGATCTGGAAGAAGGAGCACCTCACCAGCGGCGTCTCGAGCTGGGTGATGGGGTCGTGACGTTGGGGGCCCCGAACCGCTGATGGGACGCGACCTCGCGATCGATCTCGGGACCGCGAACACGCTGGTGTACCGCCAGGGCGAGGGGATCGTGTTCAACGAGCCCACCGTCGTCGCGATGAACGCATCGAGCGGCAGGGTCGAGGCCATGGGCGACGAGGCCTGGCAGATGATCGGCGGGCCTTCGGGGAACGTGGTCGCCCTCCGCCCGCTGCGTCACGGGGTGATGACCGAGTTCGACATCACCCAGCGGATGATCGAGGTGGTGCTGCGCCGCGTCGGCGTCTCCCGCTTCCCGAGACCCCGCGTGCTCGCGTGCGTGGCGAGCGAGTCCTCCGAGGTCGAACGCCGGGCCGTTCGGGAAGCCGTGAAGTTCGCCGGCGGGCGGGACGTCGTGCTGGTCGAGGAGCCGCTCGCCGCGGCGGTGGGTGCGCGTCTCCCGATCCACGAGCCGATCGGGAACCTGATCGTGGACATCGGCGGCGGCACGACCGAGATGGCGGTCGCCTCGATGGGCGGCGTGGTCTCGGGCGGCTCGACGCGCCTAGGCGGGTTCGACCTCGATGCCGCGATCCAGGACCACCTTCGTCGCGCGTACGACGTCGCGATCGGCGAGAAGTCGGCCGAGGAGATCAAGATCGCGATCGGCTCGGCGTTCCCCGTCCCGCGGGGACGCGCCGCGATCGTGACGGGTCGGGCGCTCGCGACCGGCGCCCCCACCGAGATCCGTGTCACCGAGGACGAGATCCGCCAGGCGATGTCCGAGCCGGTCCACCGGATCGTGGAGGCCGCGAGGAGGACGATTGCCGAGGCGCCCCCCGAGCTCACCCACGACGTGCTCGAGGCCGGCATGTTCCTGACCGGCGGCGGCGGTCTGCTGCGAGGGCTGGACCTGCTCCTGTCGCAGGAGTGCGAGGTGCCGGTCCACCTCACCGAACGGCCGCTCGAGACCGTGGTCCTCGGCCTGGGCGCGATGCTCGAGCACCTCGACGACTACCGGACGTCGTTCCAGCTCGTCCGCAAGCGCTGACCGGCGACGGATCCCGCCCGGGCGCTAGTCCAGGAAGGCCTCGATCGTCTTGTTGACCAGGTGCCCGAGCTCGTAGAGCGCGAACGCGAGCGCCGCGGCGCCGACCCCGAGCAGGGCGATGACGCCGACCAATCCGCGCAGCCGTTCGCGGAGCTCGGGACTCTGCGTCGAGACCTGGAGGTAGGCGTACCCGGGGGCAGGAGCCCCCGGTTCGATCGCCTCGAGGTCCTCCTCCGGTTCCGTCTGCCCGAACCCGGTCCCCGACGGCGCGCCTGGACCGCGGACCGTCCCCAGGTACACGGCGCAGCCGACGAGCACCGACAGCACGGCCACGATCATGAACGGCATGGCGGGGAGCGTACCCCCGCTCCTCCCTCGTCTGCTCGCCTCCCCGTACCATCGCTCCCATGCTGCGCCGGAAGCGTGTCGTCCTCTACGTGACGATCGGGGTGATCGCCGGGCTCGCCGTCACCGTCTATCTCCCGTGGTACGCGGTCGGCCCGGGCCCGGCCCGCGCGGTTCAGCCGCTGATCCGGTTCGGGGACAGGACACGGTACGAATCGCAGGGCAGCTTCGTGATGACCTCCGTGCGCTACACGCCGCTGACCGGTTTCGACATGCTCCTGGCCTGGCTCGACCCCGACCGCGCCGTGGTCGCTCGGTCGGTTCTGTACCCGGACGGGGAGGACGTCCAGGTCGAACGAGAGCGCTCGATCTCGCAGATGGACTCGAGCAAGCTCGACGCGTCGGCGGTGGTCCTGCGGACCCTCGAGGGCTACCCGAGGAACCACGGCGACGGCGTCCTGATCGAGAGCGTCGTCTCGGGCTGCGCGGCGGACGGCGAGCTCTTCCCCGGAGACCGGATCCTGTCGATCGACGGGGAGCCGGTCGACAGCTACCGCGACGCGAGTCGGGCGATCGAGGCCGCGCCGTCGGGGTCCACGCTCACGTTCGACCTGTCGGTCGACGGCGATCCCGAGACCGTCGACCTCGTGCGCGAGCCGTGTGGCGACAGCCGGGACCCGTTGGTCGGGGTTCGGATGATCAACAGCTTCCCCTTCCAGGTGAGCATCTCGAGCGGGGAGATCGGCGGCCCGTCGGCCGGCCTGATGTGGGCGCTCGGCCTGTACGACCTGCTCACGGCGGGGGACCTGACGAGCGGCCGGACGATCGCCGGCACCGGTCAGATCGCCCTCGACGGCACCGTGATCCCGATCGCCGGCATCGATGAGAAGCTGGTGGCGGCCGCGGACGCCGGCGCGTCCGTCTTCCTGGTCCCGCAAGACAGCATGAGGGCCGCGAGGGCATCGGGCGACCACGGGCTCGAGCTCGTGCCGGTCGCCACCTTCGACGACGCCCTCGCGTACCTGGACGGTCGATAGCCGGGTCCGTCCTCCGCAGGCGCCGGTGATAGGCTGGCGCGGCTCTCCCATCGACCGCGAAAGACGGACACCAGGGACCTATGGTCGTACGCGTTCCGACGGCTGCGCCCTCGCAGGGACGGCGTCGGCTCATCATCATCGTCGTCGCGGTGGTGGCCGCCTTCCTCGTGCTCTTCACTGCGCTCTCGGGGTTCTTCGTCGACGTCCTGTGGTTCCGCGAGGTCCGCCTCTCCGACGTGTTCTGGACCGTCCTGCGGACCAAGGTCCTCCTCGGGCTCGCGTTCGGGCTGACGTTCTTCGTCCTGCTGTTCTCGAACCTGTGGATCGTGCGCCGCATCACGCCGCGTTTCCACGCGCTGACCCCCGAGCAGGAGGTCATCGAGCGCTACCGGATGCAGTTCGAGCCGTACATCCGCTGGCTCCTGCCCCTGTTCGCGCTCGTGATCGCGTTCTTCGTCGGGCTCGGGGTGACGTCCCAGTGGCAGACGTACTTGCTGTGGCGGAACGGGTCCGGGTTGATGTTCGGGCACCCCGAGCCGCTGTTCGACCGCGACCCCGCCTTCTACGTGTTCAGCCTCCCGTGGCTGAAGTTCATGCAGGGCTGGTTGTTCTCGGCGCTGGTCGGCGTGACGTTCCTGACCGCGCTCGCCCACTACCTGTGGGGAGGGATCCGACCGCAGGCGCCGGGGTTCGTCGACAAGGTCACGCCGCAGGTCAAGGCGCACATGTCGGTGCTCCTCGGCCTGATCATGCTCACGAAGGCGTGGGGGTACTACCTGGGGCAGTTCGACCTGCTCACCTCGACCCGCGGGGTGGTGGTCGGCGCCTCCTACACCGATGTCAACGCGCAGCTGCCCGCGCTCCGGATCCTGGTGGTGATCGCGATCGCCTGCGCGATCCTGTTCCTGGTCAACATCCGGCTCCGCGGGTGGGCGCTGCCGGTCATCGCGGTCGGGCTTCTCGCCCTGGTCTCGATCATCGCCGGGGCGGCGTATCCGGCGTTCGTGCAACGCTTCCGGGTCGCGCCGCAGGAGTTCCAGCGGGAACAGCCGTTCATCGTGGACAACATCGAGGCGACGAGACGGGCGTTCTCGCTCGATGGGATCCAGAGCAGCTCGCGCCCGATCGGAAACTCGGTCACGAGCGAGGATGCGCGCGCGAACGAAGCGACGATCTCGAACATCCGCCTGTGGCGCCCCGACGTCCTCCGCGACAACTACACATCGCTCCAGCGGTTCCGCTCGTACTACGAGTTCAACGATGTCGACGTCGATCGGTACGTCATCGATGGGCAGCGTCGCGTCCTGATGATCTCGACGCGCGAGGTGAGCCAGGGCGGGATCCCGGAGGGTGGCAAGACGTGGCAGAACGTCCACCTGCAGTACACACATGGGTTCGGGGCCGTGGCGTCGCAGGTGAACGCCGCGACGTCCGAGGGCCAGCCCGTCTTCACGCTCCGCGACATCCCGCCGATCGGGGCCCCAGCGCTCGAGGGCAACGGCCAGCGCGTCTACTACGGCGAGGGCGCGCCGGGCGACGCCGCCTTCGTCGTCGTCGACACCGGCACCGACGAGCTCGACTACCAGGGCACCGCGACCGACGACCAGGCGCAGGCCACGTTCAGCTACGACGGCGACGGAGGCATCCCGGTCGGCGGCCTGTTCCAACGCGCGCTGTTCGCGTGGCGCTTCCGCGACGTCAACCTGTTGATCTCGGACCTGATCCAGGGCGACAGCCGGATCATGATCTATCGGGACATCACGGCGCGGGTCCCGAAGGCCGCCCCGTTCCTCCGCTTCGACGCCGATCCGTACTCCGCCGTCGTGGGCGGGCGGCTCGTGTGGATCTGGGACGCGTACACGACGACGAACCAGTACCCGTACTCGGATTTCGTCGACCTGGCGGAGGTCGCGTCGCCCTCGGCGCAGGAGCAGGCCCCCTCGCTCGGTGGGGACGTCAACTACCTCCGCAACTCCGTGAAGGTCGTCGTCGACGCGTACGACGGCTCGTTGCGCTACTACGTGGCCGATCCGTCGGACCCGATCATCCAGGCGTGGAAGCTCGCGTTCCCCACGATGTTCACGGACCTCGACGAGGCGCCGCCGGAGCTCCTCGCGCACTTCCGGTACCCCGAGAACCTCTTCCAGATCCAGGCGTTCGAGTACACGAACTACCACGTCACGGACCCGAACGTCTTCTACGGCAAGCAGGACTTCTGGGCCCTGCCGATCGATCCGACGCTGTCCACCGCCGGCAGCCGCGTCCTGATGCGTCCGTACTACGTCCTGATGCGCCTGCCGGGGGAGGACGACGAGACGTTCGTGCTCATCCTGCCGTTCACACCCCTCGACCGCCAGAACATGGTCGCCTGGCTCGCCGCAAAGTCGGACCCCGGCCCGGCCTACGGGGACATCGTGAGCTTCGAGTTCCCCTCGGGGGTGAACGTCGACGGCCCCACCCAGGTCTTCTCGCGGATCAACCAGGATGCGCGCTTCTCCGCGGAGCGAACCCTGCTCGGCCAGGGCGGGTCGAGCATCGTGTTCGGTGACTTCCTCGTGATCCCGCTGCAGGACTCGCTGCTGTACGTCCAGCCCGTGTACGTCCAGTCCAACCAGGAGAACGCGATCCCCGAGCTCAAACGCGTCGTGGTGGCGAACGGTTCGGCGATCGGGATCGGTTCGTCCCTGCGCGCGGCGTTGACGGACTCGCTCGGCGAGGTCGTGCCGCCGGAGGGTGGTGGAGGCCAGCCGCAAGGGTCGGTCGAGGAGCAGATCCAGGCGCTGCTCGACCAGGCGACCCAGCACTTCGCCGCGGCGGACGCTGCCCTGCGCGCCGGCGATCTCGCCACGTATCAACGGGAGATCAAGGCCGCCCAGACCGCGACCGAGCAGGCCCAGCAGCTGATCGCCAACCTGCTCGGCGCGCAGCCGACGGGCTCGCCCTCGCCCTCGGTCTCGCCCTCGCCGTCGCCGAGCCCCTCCGGCTGACGGTCCGGATCATCCGGTCGAAAGGGGAACCACCCGGTCGCGTGCGGCCGTCGAACCGCGATACGTCGACCGGAAGGAGCACCTCCGATGCGACCTCTCCGTCTGCCGCTCGCGATCGTCCTCGGTCTGTTCGCGCTGCTTCTCGCCGCGCCCGCTTGGGCCTGCGGTGGGCTCGTGAACACGAACGGGAGCGTCACGCTCGTCCGCACCACGACGCTCGCCGCCTACCACCAGGGGATCGAGCACTACGTCACGTCGTTCGAGTTCGCCGGAGGCACGGGGGAGTTCGGTTCGATCATCCCGCTCCCGGGCGTGCCGACGAAGGTGATCCGCGGCGGGGACTGGACGCTCCAACGTCTGGTGCAGGAGACGCAACCGCAGCCCGAGGCGTTCGCGCTCGCGGCGACCGCCGGCGCGGCGGAGGATCGGGCGCAGGTGATCCTGAAGACCGAGATCGATGCGCTCGACATCGTCGTCCTCGAGGGCGGCGGGACGGCGGTTGGGGACTGGGCGCGCGAACACGGATTCTTCCTGCCGCCGGACGCCCCCGAGGTCCTCGACTTCTACGCGGAGCGCAGCCCGATCTTCATGACGGTGCGGTTCGACCCGAGCCGCGCCGCCGAGCAGGGACTCGGCGCCGGCGATGGCACCCCCGTCCACGTCGTGATCCCGACCACGAACCCCTGGGTCCCGCTGCGGATCCTGGGTCTCGGCGCGGGACCCGAGGCGCCGGTCGAGGCCGATGTCTACCTGCTCACCGACCTCGAGCCCGCGACGCTCCCGGCACCGCTGACCCCCGGTCTCGCGACCCGTCTGCCGCAGGGCGTGCGTCCCGGCCTCGTGCTCGAACGCAGCGAGGCCGCCTCTCCATCGCTGCTCACCGACCTCCGGGACGACAAGGGTATGGACTGGCTCCCCTCGAGCGGCATGTGGCTCAGCTACCTGCGGGTCGACGCCCGCGCGGGCGACCTCGACTACGACCTCGCGATCGACGCGAGCGGCGCCGGCCAGCCATCGCCCGTGGCGGCCGGCCTCGCCCCCGAGGCGGCGCCCGATCTCGCCGGCGCGCCCTCGTACGGACCCGCGATCTGGACCGCGATCGCCGTCCTCGTGCTCCTCGGCGTCGCAGCGGGACGCGAACGCCGCCGGACCGGACGCCCGGCGGTCTGAGGTCCGCGATGCGACGCCGCCTGTTCGCGGTCGCGCTCGTGGCGGTCGCCGCGTGCGCGCCGGCGTCCGCATCGACGTCCGTTCAGACGGTGGCGATCGGGATCCATTACTCGGCCTTCTCGCTGGATGCGATCGATATCGAGCCGGGCGAAACGGTGCGTTTCGTCGTCACGAACACGGACCCGATCGATCACGAGTTCATCATCGGGGACCAAGATGTGCAGGTCGCTCACGAGCTCGGGACCGAGGCGTTCCACCCTCCGCGCCCGGGGGAGATCACGATCCCGGCGGGCGAGACGGTCAGCACGACGTTCACGTTCGGCGAGCGCGATCTGCTGTTCGGGTGCCACCTCCCCGGCCACTACGTGTACGGCATGCGGGGCACGGTCGACGTCGTCTGAGCGTGCCGCGGTTTGGCGGCTACGCGAGGGGTCGGTATCATCGACGTGCGGGGTGGAGCAGTCCGGTAGCTCGCTGGGCTCATAACCCAGAGGTCACGGGTTCAAATCCCGTCCCCGCGACCAAGAAGACGCAGGTCCGAGAGGGGTCCGCCGAGTGCGGACCCCTCTTCGTCCCCGAAAGTGCGAACGAACTCAAACACCGGGCCACATGGCGAAGAT
>DASXTX010000254.1:0-15559 GCA_036505195.1 Actinomycetota bacterium | reverse complement strand
GCTGCGCTTGAGGGATAGGAGGTAGGATCCAGCGAAACGCCGCCCCCGCCTCTGGGGGAGGCGAACTCATCGCACTCGATCACCCTTCGTCTGCGACCAGTTCCTTCTCCTCGTCCGACTTCCCGTCCTTGCGGGACTTCTCGTCCTTCCGCTCCGACCCGGCGGGCCTCCGCACGTCGAAGTCCAGCCCTCCGTCGACCACACCGACGGTTACGGCGTCACCCTCACGGATCGCTCCGTCCAGCAGCATCCGTGACAGCGGGTTCTCAACGAGCCGCTGGATCGTCCGCTGAAGCGGGCGGGCCCCGAACTCGGGGTCGTACCCGCGATCGGCGATGAACGCCTCGGCGTCCGGCGTGAACGTCAGCTCAATCCGCTGGGCGCGCAGGCGCCGGCGAACCCGGTCAAGGAGCAGCTCGGCGATCTGGATGACCTGCTCCTTGGTAAGCGCCCGGAACACGATGATCTCGTCGATCCGGTTGAGGAACTCGGGCCGGAAATGGGACCGCAGGAGCTGCATCAGGTCCTCCTTCAGCTCCTCGAAGTCCTCGTTCCGACGGGCGTGCGCCTGGATTCGTTCGGCACCGAGGTTGCTCGTCATGATCACGACCGTGTTCTTGAAGTCCACCGTGCGTCCCTGAGCATCGGTGAGGCGTCCGTCGTCCAGGATCTGCAGGAGCAGGTTGAACACGTCGGGGTGCGCCTTCTCGATCTCGTCGAGCAACACCACCGAGTACGGCTTACGCCGGACGGCCTCGGTGAGCTGTCCGGCCTCCTCGTAGCCCACGTACCCGGGCGGCGCCCCGACGAGCCGGCTTACGGTGTGCCGCTCCTGGAACTCGCTCATGTCGAACCTGATCATCAGGTCGTCGTCGCCGAACAGGACCTCGGCGAGCGTCCTCGCGAGCTCCGTCTTCCCGACCCCGGTCGGCCCAAGGAACAGGAAGCTCCCGACGGGGCGTTTCGGGTCCCCGAGCCCGGCCCGGCCACGGCGAACGGCCTCGGCGACGGCCGCCACCGGCTCGTCCTGACCGACAACGCGCTCGTGCAGCCGCTCCTCGAGCTTGAGGAGCCGGTCGCGCTCCTCCTGCGTGAGCTGCGAGACGGGGATGCCGGTGGCACGCGATACCACCTCGGCGACGTCCTCGACGGTGACCTCCGGCGCCCGCTGGCGGGGGTGCTTCTGCCCGGATAGCGCATCCTGCTTCTCCTGCAGGGTCGTCTTCAGCTCGTTCGCCTTGCCGTAGTCCTCCGCACCCACCGCCTGATCGCGTTCACGTTCGAGGCGACCGATCTCCTCCTCCATCGCCCTCGTGTCGACCGGCTTGGTCTTGGCCCTCAGGCGGACGCGTGCGGAGGCCTGATCGATGAGGTCGATCGCCTTATCCGGGAGGAACCGATCGCCGATGTAGCGGTCGGAGAGTTCGGCGGCCGCGACGATCGCCTCGTCGGGGATTCGCACACGGTGGAAGGCCTCGTACCGGTCCTTCAGGCCCCGCAACACCATGACCGTCTCGTCCACGGTCGGCTCGCGGACCAGCACCGGCTGGAAACGGCGTTCGAGCGCGGGGTCCTTCTCCACGTTCTTGCGGTACTCGTCGATGGTCGTCGCGCCGATCACGTGGAGCTCGCCGCGGGCGAGTGCGGGCTTCAGCATGTTCGAGGCGTCCATCGCGCCTTCGGCGGCACCGGCCCCGACGACGGTGTGCAACTCGTCGATGAAGACGATCATCTGGTCGCCGTTGTCGCGGATCTCGTCGATCACGGACTTCAGGCGGTCTTCGAACTCCCCTCGGTACTTCGTGCCGGCGATCATCCCTGCCAGGTCGAGCGCCACGAGTCGGCGCCCGGCGAGCGTCTCGGGGACTTCGTCGTTCACGATCCGCTGGGCGATGCCCTCAACGATCGCGGTCTTGCCGACGCCGGGGTCGCCGATCAGCACGGGGTTGTTCTTCGTCCGCCGGGAGAGGATCTCGACCGTCTGCTCGATCTCGTCGGCACGTCCGATTACCGGGTCGAGCTTGCCCTCGCGGGCGAGCTCGGTGAGGTCGCGGCTGTACTCGTCGACCGTCTTGGTGGTGCTCCGCTCCCTCGCCTGTCCCTCGCGATCGACGCCGCGGACCACCAGGCCCCGAAGCTTGGTGTGCGAAAGGCCGAACTTCCGAAGGGTCGCGCCGGCCTCGGCGTCCTTGTCCCGCGAGAGCGACAGCAGGACGTGTTCCGGGCCGATGTACGAGGCGCCGAGCTCCATCGCCTCCTCGTACGCCCCGAGGATCGCGCGCTTGGCGTCCGGCGCGAGCGAGGGCGCCACGTCGAGCGGTTGACCCTTCTCGGCCGCGTCCTCGATCTCCGCGGCGATCGACTTCGGATCCGCCCCGGCCTGTTCGAGCAGGTTCATGACCACCTCGTCGCCGAGGGCTCCGATCAGGAGGTGATCCGTGTCGAGATCGAGGCTCCCCCACGTCGCGGCCGTCTGCGCGGCCCGCTGCAGGAGCTCCCGCGTTGCGTCGCTGAACCGCTCGGTGACGTCGATCTGTTCGACGCCGCGCCGCGCCGGAGCGCCCCCGGTGCCGCCGGGGCTGCCTGCACCACCGCCTGCTCCGAGCGCCGAATCCGAGAAAAAGCGGGAGAAGAAGTCGTCGAACATCCCCAGCCCGCCGAAGCCCGAGCCGAGGCCGGATCCCATCCGCCGCCGCTCGGCGAGATGCTCCTCGCACAGGTACAGGGTCTCGGGAGGTTGACCCGGCCGGATGACCTGGATCGATCCCACGGCCGGCCGCACGTGATCGATGTCGCAAAGCCGTGACATCGCAGCCATGGCCTGCACCCCCCTTTCGGGCCGCTCGGGGCGGCCGCTGGCAGCGAAAAAGCGGCAGTACCCACTCGTTGATACGCCCAAACGCTCCTGGCGCACAGGGCTCCCGCGGCGTCGCGGCATTTGCTCTGATCTCGGGCCACTTCCTGAACGGCCTATGGCCTATCCCATCAGGTGAAGGACCGTCTCCTCCCCCATAAATGGACGGTCACCCACCACCCATTGGCCCGATCCCCGGTAACCGCCGGACGCCTCGGTCGAACCCGCGTCAGGCGAGACGACCGACGAGTGGCACGCCGATCGGGCCGAGCCAGACGGCGATCTGCCGGATCGATCGGATCAGCGACTTGCGGGTCATATCCACGCCCGCGCCGGTGAGGATCCCGGTGAAGCGTTCGAAGCGGGCGGTGACGACGCCGCGATCCGGATCGGGCATCCGGATCTCCTTCTCGATCTGCTCGAGCTGGCCGCACGCTTCCGAGCGCACCCCGTCCGGAAGCCCGAGCCGCGCGATGATCCCCCGCAGCGTGCGGACGGCGTTCAGCGCTTGTCGCGGGTCCGGCGAGACGACCCTCGTGTCCGATATCTGCATCATCGCTGCACCCCCCGGTCCCTCGTCGTGATCGACCCGTGATCACGAACAGGGTCCGAGAGTGCGGCCACCGCTCATCCGCCGCACGGACCGGCGGCACGGTCTCCGTGTGACCTCGGTCACGCTGCCCGGGCTGCGTCGACCTGGAGCGCTCTACGCGCGGACGAGGCGGTACACGGCGTTGGCGAACCTGCGGGCTCGGGGCGGGCGGAGGGCGCCGCCGGGGAGCTCGACCACGAACGCTTCGGTGCCTCGCAGGACGTGCTTCTGCCAGGACGTCGCCGTCCCGTGCAGCCGGCCGAGGTAGACGAGCGGCAGGCCGACCAGGCGCGCGTAGCGGCGCTCGATCGTGAGATCGCCCGACGCGTCGACGAGCGCGAGCGGCTGGTGGAACCAGATGGTGATGTCGGGCTCGATCCGCTGGATCAAGTGCATCGCGATCCGCGTCTCGCGTTCGGACGCGGGACGCCGTCCCGGGTAGTAGCGGCCCCGCGGTCCGCGCCGCCAGCGGTAGGGGAAGTTGCGGTTCAGGTCGACGCCGCGCGCGTTCTGCCGCGTGTGCGCGGCCCGGCCGTCCGGGTTCAGGCTCGGCAGGATCCACAGGTCGAGGGAGGAGCGCGGACGGCCGCTTCGCAGCCGCCGCGCGATCCGGACCCCCGCGCACTCGTCGCCGTGGATGCAGCCGACCACGAGCACACGGATCTCGTCGGGATCCCCTCGATGGAAGACTCGGATCGGCCGGCCCTCGTAGGACTGGCCGAGCAGCTCTCGTTCGTCGACGGTCGACGCCGCCGAAGCCGATACCGAACCGAGGACGGTGATCGCGACGACCGCCCCGAGGGCGATCGACCTCCCTAGAACTCGAGGTGCTCTCAGCCCCAGAACTTCCACCAGGGGCGCTTCGGCTTGAGGGCTTCTCCCCGCTCCGCGGCCATCTCGGCGGCCTCCTCGGCGTGGATGCGTTCGGCCTCGTGCGCGAGGTGCTCCTCTCGAGCCTGCTTGTCGATCTCTTCCTTCTCGGCGCCCCACCGCTGCGCTCCGGGATCGCGGCCTCCCGGTCCTCCCGGTCCCTGCAACGACATGTCGGCTCCTTCCCCCAGTTGGCGGTGTGCAGTCTACGGCCGCCTCGGAGTGCTTCGCCTCGGCGGCCGACCGGCCGCCCGAACCATCATCAGCCGACGCCGGAGCCGACCTCCTCCTCGATGTGCTGAGGGAGCGGCGGCACGAACCCGAGCAACGGCGTCCGGGCGGCGGCGATGTCCACGCCATCCACCAGGGGAACCGTCGCGTCCTGGGTGACGTCGACCGAGGCCAGGTCGGACGGACCCTCGCAGCCGCCGGAGGCGACCAGCACCGTTCGAGCGTCGAGCCAGCCGACGATGCGGGAGGGCGCGTCGGCGAGCGGCCGGGCCGGCTCGCCGTGTCGGAACAGCATCGCCGTCGAGTCACCGCACGCTGTCCCGACGGTGAACGCGATGAGGTCCCCGTACCGTTTCGGTTGCGGAGAGATCGCAGAGATCCGGTCGCCGGCATCCCCGTGCCACAGCCCCTGGTTGATGGTGGGATCGGTGAGGTCGATCGCATGGAGGACCGGAGCGTCGTCCCGGTGGACAGCCGCGTACAGCAACGTGCGCCCGTCCGATGTGAACCCGAGCGCCCCGAACGTGGTCCCTCCCACCGCGAAGACGAGCTTCACGGGATCCTCGCCGACATTGGACGAGAGCCAGATCTCCTGATCGTCGCCCGTGTCGACCACGAAGGCGAGCGCGAGGCCCGAGGGGTGGTAGATCACGTTCAGGTAGCGGACGTCGGGGACCGGTGTGATGTCGTCCGTGCGTTGGCTGCCGGGGTAGACCTTGAGGAGGCTCGCGGCGCTCGGCGGGATGTACACGACGGCCTTGCCGATCGGATGACCCCACGACGACAGGGGGCTCGTCGGGGATGTCGCGTCGCGCAGGTGTTTTCCGTCGATCGACCGGATCGAAAGCCCGTTCAGGAGCATGCGATCTCCGCGCGGGTTCCACGTGAACGGTCCCGGGGCGGGCGTCGGGAACAGGCAGCTCGCGTCGCTGCTCTCGGGGTCGAGGACCCAGGCGTTTCCACCCGCCACGAAGGCCACGGTCTGCGCTCGGGCGCTTTCGCCGGCCGGACAGCCGGCGGGTAGGGGCTGGCCGTTCGCGAACCTGGTGATGATGGCCGACGGCGAGGAACCGGTACCGGAGCCGGAGGTCGGAGGACCCTCGGTCGATGCCCCCGTGCAGGCAGCGAGCATCACGAGCAAGCCGGCGGTCAGCCGGGAGGTCGCTGCACGCATCGATCTCATCGGTTCGCCCACCCTACGCCGCGTCATCGATCCTCGGGCGGCACACGACGACCCGCCGGTTCGTCCAAACCCGGCCGCGGACCGCGTTCACGACGAAACGCGCCCGTGACCTCCGGCACGTTCGACTTCTTCCCGGACCGGCAGCCTCCTGAGCGCTACGTGAAGTCGCGTTCGGCCGCGCCCGGTGGCGCGGAGTGGCGGAGACGCCAGACGAGCACGAAGTACCCCGCCGGGACCGCGGCGTAGATCACCCGACTGACGAGGGGAGCAGGGTCCGCTACGAGGATCGCCGCCAGGTAGGCGGCCGCGGGACCCGCGACGAGCCACACGCCTCCTCGTCGTGACTCCGCGTCGATCGGTTCGAAGAGCAGGTGCGACCTTCCGGTCGCGTACCACCACATCCCGAGCCTCGTCGCCGCGACCGCCAGGAGGAGGAAGCCGTACATCTGGAGTGCGATCGCCGCGTTCTCGTACCGGGACAGGAGCGAGGCGCCGAACGGGATCACGCAGAGCGGGAGCAGGTACAGGATGTTGAGCCACACGAGCAGTCGGTCGGTCCGCCGGATCAGCGCGAACAAGTCGCGGTGCCCCACCCATGAGATCGCGACGACCACGAAGCTGATGAGGAACGCGAAGAGCGACGGCCGGACCTCCTCCATCGCCACCTTGAGGGTCTGACCCTGGGAGAGCTCGGGCACGTGGATCTCGAGCACCAGCAGCGTGATGATGATCGCGAAGACGCCGTCGCTCAGCGCCAGGACGCGCGCGGGGTCGTGCTCGCGTTCGTACCTCCGACGAGCGACCTCTTCGTCCATGTCGCCCCCTTCCGCTCGCTACCGTGCTCCTCCGCATCGTAGTTCGGCGGGTCGGGACGACCGTGGAGGCCTCCGGTATCGTCCGGGCGTGTCCGACCCGTTCGACCTCCTCGTCCTCGGCGACGCGAACCCCGACCTCGTGCTGACCGGGGACGTCGAGCCGCGGTTCGGCCAGACCGAGCGGCTCGTCGACGACGCGCGGCTCACGGTCGGCGGCTCGGGCGCGATCGCCGCGACCGGCGCCGCCCGGCTCGGGCTCCGCGTCGCGTTCTGCGGCGTCGTCGGCGACGACCCGTTCGGTGACTTCCTGCGCGACGAGCTCGAACGCCGCGGGGTGGATGTCGGCGGGCTGGTCGTCGACGTGGCTCGGCCGACCGGCGTGACCGTGGTGCTCGCCCGCACGAACGACCGCGCGATCCTCACGCATGCGGGAACGGTCGCCGACCTGCGGGCCGACCTGATCGACCCCGAGCGTCTCGGACGGGCTCGGCACGTGCACGTGAGCTCCTACTTCCTGCAGCAGCGCCTTGCGCCCGAGCTCCCCGCGCTGTTCGGGCGCGTTCGGGCCGGGGGCGCCACCACCTCGGTCGACCCCAACTGGGACCCGTCCGAGGGGTGGGACGGTGGCCTGCGCGACCTGCTGGGTCACATCGACGCCTTCTTACCCAACGCGACTGAGGCCTCCCGCATCGCGGGCATCGACGAGCTCGGCGACGCGGTCCTCGCGCTCGCCGAGCGTGCCGGCGTCGTCGTCGCGAAGGCCGGTGCCGACGGCGCCCTCGCGGCCCACGGCGAACGGCTGGTCCGCGCCGCCGCTCCCACGATCGAGGCGGTCGACACGACGGGGGCCGGGGACGCGTTCGACGCCGGGTACCTGGCCTCGATGCTCGCCGGCGACCCGCTCGAGCGGTCGCTGGCGATCGCGAACGCGTGCGGCGCACTCTCGACGCGGGCCGTGGGCGGCGTGGACGCCCAGCCGACGATGGACGAGGTCCTGACGCTGCTTTCGCTGGGCGACGGGGGGCGATAGCAGGCAGGAGCTCACCCCGAGCACGCGAGGCGCGCATCCCCCCAATCGGCGTGATCGAACGCATTCCCGTCTCCGCCGGGCGTCACCACCAGGGTCATCCGCCCGACGCCCTCGAGGTCGGCCGCGATCGGGACGGCGACCTGAGGCCCTCGCACGATGCCGCTCACGGCGAGACGTTCGCCGTCGCCCCACACCTCGAACACCACCGAACCTCGATCGCCCACCTCCTCGTCGAGTCCAACGTCCGCGAGGAAGAGCGAGCACCGGCCGTCAAGCTCCACGACGATCCGCGACGGTGCGTGCGCCCCGATCCCGTGATCGAACGCCGCGGTGCCGATCCGGATCGGCCCTCCGTCGTCGGAGGCGCGCTCGCCGTTGCTCCGATCGACCTCGGGCGGCCCCCACCCGTTGCTCGACCGCAGCCACGCCAGGTCACGTGCGTAGGTGACGGGCACCGCGATCGATGGAGTGGGTGAGGGCGGCGGCGCCGTCTGCTCGAAGGCTCCCAGGTCGATCCCCGCGGCCTGCGCCCGGGGGTCGCCGCGGAGGTCGGTCGCACCGGACGCGGCCAGGAACGCCCCCGCGTCGACGGCGGGCGAGCCGGCCCGGAGCGAGAAGTCATGCGCCGCGTCGTCCTCGAACCTGGGATCCGAGAAGGTCGAGTGACGGTCGTTCCCCGAACGCGCGCTCCAACGATCGAAGTCGTCGTAGCGAACGCCCCTCCACTGCCACGTGCCCGTGGAGCTCCCGTCGACGGAGAAGTAGAGGTTGTGATCCAGGACGTTGCCTGCGTTCTCGCGGTAGTCGTTCTCGACGAAGACGTGCCGTGCACCTGCGACGATGACGTTGTTCGCGATCACGTTGTTCCGCGTGTCGAACTGCACGAGCAGCTCGACGCCGTCGGTGTTGACGACGGTGTTGTTGACGATGACGCAGTCCTCCGTGCTCCCCCGGCGCCGGTCGTAGCCGCCGATCGCGATCCCGATCGCCGTCGAGTCGTAGACCAGGTTGTTGCGTGCCGTGACGTTCCGCGTGGAACGACCCGCGTGTTCGCTGGCGAGCTCGATCCCGATGTTCACGTCGTGGATCGTGTTGCCCTCGACCAGGATGTCGCGGCCGCCGTCGACGTAGATGCCGTCGGCGCTCCGGTCGTTGCCGTAGGCGGGGTTCCCGTAGCTGTCGACGTTCCACACCACGTTGCCGCGCACGATCCCGTCGCGCGCCTGGTCGACGGTGGGATCGGGCGCAGTGCCCTCGAAGCCGATCACGTCGATCCCGATGTTGTTCGTGTCGTGCACCTCGTTGCCTTCGATGCGGAAGTCCTTCACGTTGCCGTTCACGACCAGCGCCTCGGACGAACCCAAGGTGAGGTTCGCGAGCTCGTTGTCCACGATCTCGACCTCCTCGATCGGATGGTCGCCGGCGGAGCCGAACACCGCGATCCCATGTGCGTCCCCGCCGTTGCGGCCCTCGAACGTCGTCCCCATGTCGCGGACGACGTTGCCGGCGAGCCGGATGTGGTCGGCGGCGCCCGTCACCAGGATCCCGATCGGCACGTGCCCGGACGCGTCGCTCCGGTACCCCGTGATCTCGAACCCGCGGATCGTGACGAAGTGCTGGGAGTCGATCGCGATCATGGCGTTCTGCCCCGCGGGAACCTCGAGCGACGAGCCGTCGAGCACGACCCGTTCGCCGGGAGCCGCCGCGAACGTGATCGGTCGTCCGGGCAGGCCCGAGGCTCTGATCTCGACCCTCTGCTCGTACACGCCCTCGCGCACGTACACGGTCGAGCCGGAACCCACCGAGTCTGCCGCGTGCTGGAGCGTGGCCCACGGCTCGTCTCGGGTCCCCGGGCCCGCATCGTCGCCCTCGATCGCCACCCAGTGGACGGGACCCTGCATCGAGGTTGGCGTTCCGGGGTCACGGGTGGCGAGCGCCCACACGGTCACGCCGAGGAGCGCGAGACACACGACGGACAGCACGACGACGGTCCGCCGCTCGCCGGTCACGTCGCCGATATGGCCCGGCCGGTGGCAGGGTCGAACAGGCGGAGGGCGTTCGGCGCGGGCGTCACTCGCAGGAGCGAGCCGGTAGCCGGTCGGTCCTCCGGCGGCAGGCGGACGACCACGCTCGCTCGGCCGCTCTCCGACTCGGCCGCCAGGATCGCCCCGTCGGCTTCGGCCGCCGGGGTGCCGTCCGCCCCCGCGACCGAGCCGTGCACGAGGACCTCGTCGCCGAGCGGTTCGACGACGTCGACGCAGACCTCGAAGACCGGACCCGCGCGCTCCGCCCCCACCGGACGGAGGCCCTCGGGCCTGATGCCGACCAGGACCTCCCCGTCGGGCGCGCCGGCGTGCTCGAGCTCGACCTCGCCGATCGTGACGTGCCCATCGAGCGCCATCCCGGCCAGCAGGTTCATCGGTGGCGACCCGATGAACCCGGCCACGAACACGTTCGCCGGATGGTCGTAGACCTCCTGCGGCGGGCCCACCTGCTGCAGGACGCCGTCCGAGAGCACCGCGATCCGTTCGCCGAGCGTGATCGCCTCGACCTGGTCGTGGGTGACGTAGATCGTCGTGACGCCGATGCGATCGTGGAGCCGCTTGAGCTCGGACCGCATCTGGACGCGGAGCTTGGCGTCGAGGTTCGACAATGGCTCGTCGAGCAGGAACACCTCGGGCTCGCGAACGAGCGCTCGCCCCATCGCCACCCGCTGCCGCTGGCCGCCCGAGAGCTGGCCTGGACGACGACGGAGCAGGTCGTCCAGCCCGAGCATCCGGCTCACCTCGTCGACCCGCCGCCGCAGTTCCTCCCGCGGCGTTCGGCGCCGCCGCAGGCCGAACCCGAGGTTCTTCTCCACCGTCATGTGCGGGTACAACGCGTAGTTCTGGAACACCATCGCGATGTCGCGATCCTTCGGCGGCACGTCGTTCACGACGCGGTCGCCGATCGCGATCGTCCCGTCGCTGATCCGCTCGAGGCCGGCGACCATCCGCAGCGCGGTCGACTTCCCGCACCCGGACGGCCCGACCAGGATCAGGAACTCGCCGTCCGCCACCTCGAGGGTGAGGTCCTCGACCGCGACGACCGGCCCCGGGTACACCTTCGTGACGCCGTCGAACGCGACCCGGGCCATCGCGCTAGCCCTTCAGTCCCTGGGTGGCGATGCCGCGCACGAAGTACCGCTGGGCGAGCAGGAAGAGCGCGATCATCGGCAGCATCGACATGATGTTGGCGGCCGCGACGAGGTGCCACTGGGTGTTGTGGGCTCCCTGGAAGGTGGCGAGCCCGAGCTGCAGCGTGAACGCGTCCTGATTCGTGAGGATCGTCACGAGCGGCCACAGGAAGTCGTTCCAGGTCCACAGGAACTGGATCACCGCCAGCGTCGCGAGCGCCGGCAACGACAGCGGCACGACGATGCGCAGCAGGATCGACAGGCGGGAGGCGCCGTCGATCCGCGCCGCCTCCTCGAGCTCGATCGGCAACGTGCGGAAGAACTGCGTGAGCAGGAAGATCCCGAAGACGTTGACGAGGTTCGGCACGACGAGCGCGCCGAGCCGGTCGAGGAGCCCGAGCTCTTTCACGATCAGGAACGTGGGGATCAGCACGACCTGCAGCGGCACCATCAGCGTGGCCAGGATGAGGAAGTAGACGAACGCGCGCCCGAGGAACCGGATCCTCGCGAAGGCGTACGCCGCGAGCGTGCACAGGACGAGGTTGCTGACGACGACGGTGACGGTCACGACGGTGGTGTTCCAGAACCACGTGCCGAACGCCGACTGGCCGAGCACCTCCGCGTAGTTGCCGAACCGGAGCGTCCCCGGCCACAGGATCGGCGGGAAGTGGAAGGTCTGCGCTTCGGTCTCGAGCGACGTCACCACCATCCACAGCAGCGGCAGCAGCATCACCGCGGCGAGCGGCGCGAGGAACAGGTGCCACGGATCGAACGGCAGGTAGCGACGGCGTGGGCGCTCGACCACTCCGGTCTCGCCGGGCATCGACCGCGGGTCGGTCCGGGTCCGGACGGGGGCCTCGGCGACGGCGCTCATGACGAGTAGTGGACCACGCGTCGGCCCAGCCAGAACTGCGCCAGGGTCAGCAGCAGGATCACCAGGAAGAGCACGTAGGCGATGGCGGCGGCGTAGCCGGCGAGCGACAGGCTCCCGAGGCCCTGCTCGAAGGCCAGCCGGTAGACGTAGAAGACCACGACCGACGTGCGGCCGAGCGGCCCGCCATGGGTCACGAAGAACACCTCGTCGAACAGCTGGAGGGCGCTGATCGTCGACCACACCACGAGCAGCAGCGTCGCGGGGCCGAGCATCGGCCATGTCACCCGCCAGAACGAGCTCCAACGGCTCGCGCCGTCGATCGACGCCGCCTCGAGCAGCTCCTGCGGGACGCCCTGCAACGCGGCCAGGTAGATGATCGTGTCGAACCCCAGCCAGCCCCACATCGTCATGAGGACCAGCGCGATCATCGCCTGGTTGGGATCCTCGAAGAACCCGAACGGCCCCAGCCCCACCTTGCCGAGCAGCCAGTTCCCCAGGCCGTAGTTCTTGTCGAACAGCCACAGGAACATGATGCCCGTGGCGATCGTGGAGGTGACCACCGGGATGAACACCGCGAGGCGGTAGAAGCGGACGAACGCGATCCGGCGGTTCAGCGCGTGGGCGAGGAACAGCGAGACCAGGATCGACGTCGGGACGAACAGCGCCGTGTAGTAGATCGTGTTGACGGCCGCCTGCCGCGCCTTGGGGTCGCTCGCGATCTTCGCGTAGTTGCCGACCCCCACCCATTCGCGTTCCGGCGAGATCAGGCCCGCCTTCTGGAACGAGAGGATCAGGCCCCACAGGATCGGGAGGATCCCGAAGACGACGATCAGGATCACCGAGGGAAGGATGAAGGCCCAGCCGGCGGCGTGATCCGAGACCAGGAACCGCCGAACGCGCTCCACCCGTCCTCCGTCGCCTCTGGCCCGTCACCGTGGCCGGACCGGTCGCAGCCTACCCGGCAAGCGCAAGCGCATCGTTGGTCTGCGCCGCGGCCTCGTCGAGTGCGGTCTGCGAGTCCTTCTCTCCCAGCAGCGCCGCCACGATCGCGAGTCCCATCGCCTCGGAGATCAGCGTCGGGTAGGCCTCGATCACCGGCCGCGCCTGCTCGACGTTCGCCAGGTTCGCCGCGAACACGTCGACCCCGGGAATCGTCTTCGCGAAGTCCTCGATGAAGCTCGGATCCTGGGCGACCGAAAGCCGGATCGGCAGGTGGCCCGTGGCGAGGTCCTCCTGCTGGATCTGCTCGGGCGCGGTCAGCCACTGGAGGAACTCGAGCGCCGCCTGCGCCCGCCCGCCGCCGTTGTCGAACACGGTCCACATGTCGGGCCCGGCGATCGTCTGGTGGTCGCCGTTGAACCCGGGAAGGATCTCGACGCCGTAATCCACGTCCGGGAAGCTCCCAAGGTCCCACGGGCCGGTCTCGAGCATCCCGATCTTGCCGCTGTTGAACAGGCCGGTGTAGGGAGAGTTCTGCAGGTCGAGGAAGACCGACTTGTCCTCGACGGCCATCGCCCTCAGGACCTCGAGCGCCTCGACGCCCTCGGGCGAGTTGAAGGCCGCCTGGGTGTTGTCGTCATTCAGGATCGAGCCGCCGTTCTGCCACAGGAGCGGCTCGTAGTGCCAGACGGAGTCTTCCGAGCCGTCCATCGGATAGGAGAACCCGAACTGCTTCTTCGCCGGATCGGTGAGCGCCTTGGCGGCGGCCCGCAGGTCGTCCCACGTCCAGTCGGCGTTCGGGTACTCGAGCCCCGCCTCGTCGAACAGCGTCTTGTTGTAGACGATGGCCAGGTTGTCGACCAGCGCGGGCACGCCCAGGACCTTCCCCTCGAAGGTCGCGGCCTCCCGGGCCCCGGGGACGAAGTCCTCCCAGTTCACGTCCGGCTGCTGGGTCCAGTCGGTGAGGTCGACCAGACCGGTCGCCGTGGCCACCTCGGGCAACGACGAGCCGTACTGGTACGTGATGTCCGGCGGTTCGCCTCCCTGCAGCGCGACCGTGAGCTTCTGCAGCGCCTTGTCGTTGTTGACGAACAGCGGATCGATCTGGATGTCGGGGTGCTCGGTGTTCCAGGTGTCGAGCGCTGCGTTCAGCCAGTCGGCCTCGTAGTCCGTGTAGCCGTGCCAGAACGTGAGCGTGACGGGGCCGGACGCCGTCTCGCCGGTGGTCGCGCTCTCGTTGTCGTCGCCGCCCGTGCACGCGGATGCCAGCAGGCCGAGCGCGGCGAGGAGCACCAACAGTCGTCGTCTCAACGGGAACACCTCCGGTTCGATCGGGGCTCGGTCACGGGAGCACGACCGAGCGCGTCAGGTGGACGGGATGATCGGGATCCAGACCCTTGGCCTCGGCGAGCGCGATCGCTATCCGGTGCACGAGGACCAGCTCGGCCATCGGGTCGAGCGAGGCCACGCGCACGGTGGCTCCCGTCGCCCGCACGTCCTCGGCTACGGCCGGGTCGGGCGAGCCGAGGATCCACACGAGCGATCGCTCGCCCGCGAGGCTGATGGGTCCGTGTCGATATTCCATGGCGGGGTACGCCTCGCTGTACGTCTGCGTCGCCTCGCGGAGCTTGAGGGCGGCCTCCTCCGCGATCCCCACCGTCCAGCCGTGCCCGAGGAAGACGGCATGGTCGAACCCGGTCGGCTCCGGTTCGAGCGGTTGGGTCAGGGCGCGTTCGCCGTCGGCGATCGCTCGACGGAGATCCTGTCCGAGATGCGCACGGAACAGCGTCAACGCCGACGTGGCGAACCGCGTCTGCACGACCGAACGCTCGTCTGCGAAGTCGAGAGCGATCGTCGTCTCGGCGAGCGACGTCACCGGCGAGGAGGCGTCCGCGGTGACGACCGTCCGGGGCACGTGGGCGAGGCCCTCGAGGAGCTGGACCACCTCGGTGGTCGTGCCGCTCCGGCTGATGGCCACCACGCGGTCGTAGCGGCGCGCGCTCGGGAACTCGGAGGCGGGGAAGGCGTCGGTCTCCCCCCGGCCGCTGCTCTCCCGGAGCGTCGCGAACGCGCGGGCGATGTACAGCGAGGTGCCGCACCCGGCGACCGCGACCCGCCGCCCCGGCGCGCCGAGCTCGTCCCGCAGGGGACCCGCGAGCTCGGCCGCACGAGACCAGCACGCCGGCTGGCTCTCGACTTCCTGCGCGATCGCGCTCATTCTAGGCCAAACTAGATCACGAACGAGCATCCGGTCAAGCGGCGCTCGACCGGAACCACGCACATCGGGGGTATGCTCGCGCTCGATGCGGCAGGCCGAACGGGTTGCGGCGGTGTTGGAGGTCCTGGCCGCCGAGGGCACGGTCGACGTCACCGCGCTGGTCGAACGGCTCGGGGTCTCGGCCGCCACGGTCCGGCGCGATCTCCGGCTCCTGGAGGAACAGCGGATGCTGTCGCGCACCCACGGCGGCGCGGTCGCGCACGACGTCCTGTACGAGCTGCCGCTCCGCTACAAGGCCGCGCGGCACCAGGTTGAGAAGCAGCGGATCGCCGCTGAAGCCGCGACGCGCCTCGCCGACGGTGCGGTGGTGGGGCTGACCGGGGGGACGACCACGACGGAGGTGGCACGGGCGATCCTGGACCGGCGCGGGATCACCGTCGTCACCAACGCTCTCAACATCGCCGGTGAGCTCGCGATCCGCGCCGACCTGAAGCTCGTGGTCACGGGCGGGACCGCCCGTTCCGAGTCCTACGAGCTGGTTGGGCCCGTCGCCGAGCAGGCGCTCGAACGCCTGAACCTGGACGTCGCGTTCGTCGGCGTCGACGGGATTTCGCTCGAGGCGGGGCTCACCACGCATCACGAGATCGAGGCCCACACGAACCGGACGATGATCGAGCGGGCCCGTCTGGTCGTCGTGGTGGCCGACAGCTCCAAGCTCGGACGGGTCGCGTTCGCGCAGATCTGCCCGCTGGACGCGGTCGACGAGCTGATCACGGAC
>DASXTX010000253.1:0-32745 GCA_036505195.1 Actinomycetota bacterium | reverse complement strand
GGTCACGTCCCGTCAAGTGGTGGACTTTGATCACCGCCAACCTCGCTCCTCACGCGATCTGAGCGAGCAGCTCCTTGGGGTCCTCACCTCCTTCGACGGCGTCCACCTTGGCCATCGAGCCGGCGCTGAAGTAGCGACGGTCTGAGACCTGCCATTCGTCGTCTTGCTCGGCAAGCAGCGTCCCGACCATCCGCATCAGCGAGTCCCGGGTCGGGAAGATCCCGACGACGCGGGTGCGACGCTTGATCTCCTTGTGCAGGCGCTCGAGCGGGTTCGTCGAGTGGAGACGTCGGCGGTGCTCCATGGGGAAGTGCAGATGGGCGAGCACGTCTTCCGAGGCATCCTCCAGGAGCCCGGCGACCTGAGGGAACCTCGAGGAGAGCATCTTCGCGACCTCGTGCAGCTGGTCCATCGCCGAGGTGTGGTCGGGCTGGGCGAAGATCGTGCGCACGATCGCGGCCACGGCGTCTTGGGCCTGCTTGGGGACCGCCGAGAGCACGTTGCGCATGAAGTGGACCCGGCACCGCTGCCAGGTCGCCTCGTGCAGCACCTTGGCGATCGCTTGGCGCAGGCCCTCGTGGGCGTCGGAGATCACCAATCGAACGCCCTTCAGCCCCCGCTTGACGAGGCTCCGCAGGAACGACGTCCAGAACTGGTGGTCCTCGCTCGCCCCGGTCTGAGCTCCGAGCACGGTCCGATCTCCCTGCTCGGTGACCCCGATCGCGACCACGGTGGCGACGGAGATGACCCGTCCGGCCTCACGGACCTTGTGGAACGTCGCGTCGAGCCAGAGGTACGGACAGGGCTCCTCGATCGCTCGGGCCAGGAACGTCCTGACCTCTTCGTCCAGGGACTTGCAGATCCGGGAGACCTCCGAGCGGCTGATGCCGTCGATGCCGAGCGCGCGCACCAGGTCGTCGACCTTGCGGGTGGAGACCCCCTTCACGTAGGCCTCGACCACGACCGCGTGCAGCGCCTTCTCGGCACGCCGGCGGGGCTCGAGCAGGCTCGGGAAGTACGCGCCGGCCGTCACCTTGGGGATCTTGAGCTCGATCGTTCCGACCCTGGTGTCCCACCGGCGGGTCCGGTACCCGTTTCGATAGGCGATCCGCTCGGAGCTCCGCTCATACGGCCCGGCGCCGATCTGGCCCGAGACCTCGGTCTCCATCACCGCTTGGGCGAGCACCCTGACACCTTCACGCAGCGCATCGACGTCGTCTTGCTCGAGCAGCTTGCCCACGAACGACGTGATGTCCATCCTGGGGGTGGCCATCGTCCCTCCTCATCCGACTCAGCTG
This sequence comes from Actinomycetota bacterium, assembly GCA_036505195.1. Classification (GTDB taxonomy): domain Bacteria; phylum Actinomycetota; class UBA4738; order UBA4738; family HRBIN12; genus DASSJM01. The sequence goes on along the minus strand of DASXTX010000253.1, from coordinate 31,447 downwards.
TCGTTGAGGATGGCGGTGGCCATCTACGTCACGGGGATTTCCACCCCGGAAGTCCACCCCGAATTCCCACCACTTCTCGGGACGCTAACAATCGATGACCTCTTGATGAGCGGATACGTCGATGCCGTATCGCTCGCCCTCCCTCAAAGGTGGCCGCCAGTTCGGCACCCACAGGAACCACCATGCGGTCACAGCTCCGGCGAGCAGGACGACGACCGAGATCACGATCAGGGACCAGCGTCGACTTCGCCGGGAGCGCTTAAGTGCGTCACCGCGTTCCGCGACAGTGGTTCTAGGCATCGTCCCTAACTATCATCGCTCGGATATCGAAGATCCGGCATAGACCTGAGCACAATGGCCCCTTCCAGCCCGTCACCCTGAGCGCGTTCTTCCAGGGCTGGTCTTCAAGGGTTGGGAGCGCACGCTTCCAGTGATGACTGGAGACAGCGGGCGATGGCCCGGCCGATCCTCCGTTCGAGGTCGCCTACGTCAGACCGCGCCAGGCCAAGGCAGTGAGAACCACGCGGATGATGGCGAGCAGCGGCGGGATCGGCAGAGCGAAGCCGTACCAGAACGCCGCCTCGATTGGCAGCAACCCAAACTCCAGCAGGGCTCCCGAGCGTTTGCCGGACCACAGTAGCCAGCCCGCCCACCCCTGGGCGAGTGCCAGCACCAACGATGCGCCCAGCAACGCGACGAACGTGCCGCGAGAGAAGTTGAAGTAGAACGGGCCACCATTGGGCTCGCCGATGATCGGCAACACCGGCAATCGACCGCGCACGAGCACCCACCACATCAGCCACGGGGCTGAAAGTCCCCATCCCGCTGCAACGATCCACAGCAGCACCGCCGCGGCACGAGCGGCCACAGGCACGGCCGACGCCTCGCCCATCGCTTCTCCGCCCGCTCCTCAAGCAGGTCCTTCAGCGGGCTAGGATACGCGTCCACGTATGCCGAGAATCAGGCCTTCCCGCCGCGCGTCGTCCTTCACCGAGTCGGTCATCCGTGAGATGACGCGCCTGTCCGTGAAGCACGGCGCCATCAACCTGTCCCAAGGCTTCCCGGACTTCGCGGCGCCGCAGGAGCTCAAGGACGCGGCCCGGCAGGCCATCGCGGACGACATCAACCAGTACCCGATCACATGGGGTGCCGAGCCGTTCCGAGCGGCGATCGCCGAGGAGTACCGCACGCGATACGGCATGACCTGGGTCGAGGCCGAGCGCGACGTGACGGTCACGTGCGGTTCGACCGAGGCGATGATCGCGTCGATGCTCGGCGTCCTCGACCCGGGGGACGAGGTCGTCGTGTTCGAGCCGTTCTACGAGAACTACGGACCCGACACGATCCTCGCGGGCGCCGTGCCTCGCACCGTCACGCTCTCGCCGCCGGACTGGACGTTCGACGAGAGCGAGCTCGCGGCGGCGTTCAACGCGCGGACCCGCGGCATCGTGATCAACACGCCGAACAACCCGACCGGCAAGGTGTTCTCGCCCGAGGAGCTCGGCGTGATCGCGGAGCTGTGCCAGCGCTGGGACGTGGTCGTGTTCACCGACGAGATCTACGAGCACATCACGTACGACGGGTTCCGCCACGTACCGCCGGGCGCCGTGCCCGGGCTCGAGGACCGGACCGTCACGATCAGCGCGCTCTCGAAGACCTACGCGGTGACCGGCTGGCGCGTGGGTTGGATCGTCGCCCCCGAGGCGCTCACCGGCGGGATCCGCTCGGTGCACGACTTCCTCACGGTGGCCGCGCCGGCGCCCCTGCAGGAGGCCGGGGTGGTCGCGCTCGGGATGCCCGAGGCGTTCTACGAGCGGCTCGCGATCGAGTACCTCGAGCGGCGTGACACGCTCCTGCGGATCCTCGAGGAGACGGGGTTCGGGTCGCACCCGACGCGCGGCGCCTACTACGTGATGGCCGACGTGTCCCACCTCGGGATGGGCGACGACGTCGAGGTCGCGAACCGGCTGACGAAGGACGTAGGGGTCGCGGTCGTGCCGGGCTCGTCGTTCTTCTCCCGCCCCGAGCTCGGGACGCATCTTGTGCGGTTCGCGTTCTGCAAGCGCGTCGAGACGCTCGAGGAGGCCGGGGCCCGGCTCCGCAAGGCGTTCGCCTAGGCCTCGGTGGCCTCCCAGCCGCGGCCCGGCGCGAGCACCCCGTTCGGATCGAACGCCTGCTTCAGCCGGCGCTGCACCTCCGGCGCGGCCACGGGCGAGTCCCCGAGACCCCCTGGACCGCGGACCACCGGCGCGATCCCATCGATCGCGCGGACGCGTTCGCGGACCTGGACGAGCTCGCCGTTCGGCCACCCCAGCCCGACCCACGCGAGCCCGACGCCGGCGAGCGCGCCCCACGCGTCTCCGACGATCGTCGCGTCGAGCTTGGAGGGTGGGACCGCGGCCTCAACGACGACGGGCATCGCCTCCCACGGCCGTTCGAGCGGGAACGGCGCGTCGTCCTCGGCGGTTCCGTCGGCGACGCGCCGGGCGCTCGAGGTCTGTTCCTCGACCTCCTCCGGCCACCCCTCGAGCCGAAGTTCGACCGTCCCCCGCGTCGCGAGGACAGCGGTCGAACCGTGCACCGCGTCCACGAGCTCCCGCGCGAGCGCGAGGTCGCCCACGAACCGGAGCGTCCGCCGCGCGTGGGGGAGCGGTCGCACCTTGATCGCGACCTGCACGATCACGCCGAGCGTCCCGAGCGAGCCGACGACCAGCTTGTGGAGGTCGTACCCCGTCACGTTCTTCACGGTCCGGGCGCCGCTCCGCACCAGCCGTCCGTCCCCCGTCACGATCTCGGCCTCCAGGACCGTGTCGCGGAGCGCGCCGACCCTCAGCCGTCGCGGGCTCGACGCTCCGCTCGCGAGCACGCCGCCGACGGTCGCGTCCGCGGGTGCGTCGCTCGGCCACTCCTGGCCGCCGTCCGCCAGGATCCGGTCGAGCTCGCCGATCCGCATCCCGGCCTCGACCACCGCGATCATCTCGGCGGGCTCGTAGGCCACCAGCCGGTCGAGCTGGGTCGTCCAGAGCTCGGCGTCGACCTCGCCCGGGTTGCCCTTGTCGACGTGCCACCGGCCGCCGACCACGAGCAGGCGGCGCGCGGTCGCGTTCGCGTCGCGGACCGCCTCCACGACGTCGGCCCTCGACGACGGGTGGATCAGATCCACGATCCCTCCGGGAGCTCCGCGGCCGCCGCCGAGGCGTCCGAGCCGCGCGCCATCGCGAAGTCGCCGCACCGCGCCCCGTCCGGCAGCACCTTCTGCGGGTTCATCCGCCCCTCGGCGTCGAATGCCGACCGAACGCAGGCCTGCGCCGAAAGGTCTTGGGCGGAGAACACCAGCGGCATGAAGTCGCGTTTCTCGAGCCCGATCCCGTGCTCGCCCGAGAGCGCTCCGCCCGCGTCGACGCACAGCCGGACGATCTCCTCGCTCGCGCGCAGGACGCGTTCGAGCGTTCCGGGCACGCCTCGGTCGAACGAGAGGAGCGGGTGCAGGTTCCCGTCGCCGGCGTGGAAGACGTTGGTGACGACCAGCTCGTGGCGCGCCGCGATCTCGTATACGCCCGTCAGGACCTCGACGAGCCTGGTCCGGGGGACGACACAGTCGTGGAGGTGGTAGTGCGGTGCGATCGTCGCGACCGCGCCGAACGCGTTCTTGCGTCCCTTCCAGATCAGCGCGCGTTCGGCCTCGTCGACGGCGACGCGGACGTTGCGGGTGCGGTTCGCGCGCGCCGCGGCCTCGACCGCCGTCGACTGCGCTTCGACGGCGGCCGCCGTGCCGTCGACCTCGACGATCAGGATCGCTGCCGCGTCGGTCGGGTAGCCGGCGTGCGCGAAGCCCTCGGCCGCCACCACGATGCCGCGGTCCATCATCTCGACGGCGGCGGGGGTCACGCCGCTCGCGATGATCCCGCTCACGGTTGCCGCGCAGTCCTCGACGGTTGCGAAGTCGAACAGCATCGTCCGAACGGCGGGGGGGAGCGGCGTCAGTCGAACGCACACCGCCGCCACGACCCCGAGCGTCCCCTCGCTGCCCACCATCACGGCGCGCAGGTCGTAGCCGGCGGCCTCGGGAGCCTCCGAGCCCAGGCGGACGACGCCGCCGTCCGCGAGGACGACGTCGAGCGCCAGGACGTGGTTCGACGTCACGCCGTACGCGAGGCAGTGGGGGCCGCCCGCGTTCGTGCTCACGTTCCCGCCGATCGACGAGGTCTGTTGGGAGGACGGATCGGGCGCGAACGTGAACCCGTGCGGGCGGAGCGCGTTCGCGAGGTCGAGGTTCGGGACGCCGGGCTCGACCCAGGCCAGGCGGTCCTCCGGCCTGACCTCGAGGATGTCCGTCATCTTCGTCGTCACGACGACGAGCGCGTCCCCGATCGGCGTGGAGCCTCCGGCCAGCCCCGTTCCCGAACCCCGGGGGACGACGGGCAGTCCGTGCCGGGCGGCGGCGCGGACGCACGCGACGATGTCGTCGCGCGACCGGGGGAACGCGACGAGCGCGCAGCCGCCCTCGACCATCGAGGCGTCGCGGGCGTAGAGACGGAGCGCCAGCGGGTCCGAGAGCACCTCGCCGGCGCCGAGCGCCTCCTCGAGCGCTCGCCGGGCGCCCTCGACATCGGCCACGTTCCTAGGGTAGGCCTAGCCGGTGGCGACGTGGGCGGATTTCGAGCGGGCCGACGCTCAGCTGGCCGCGTTCGGACGCGAGCGGCTGGATGGCCGCGTCTGCTTCCACGCCACCCTGCGTCGGGACGGCAGCCCTCGCGTCCATCCCGTCGAGCCCTGGGTCGCGGCGGGGCTCTTGATGGTTCGGTTCCGACGGCAGAGCCCGAAGGTGCGCGAGGTCGGCCGCGACGCTCGGTACGCGCTGCACTCACCGATGGACAACCCGGACGGCGTGGGCGGCGAGTTCCTCGTCCGCGGATGGATGGAGCAGATCTCGCCCGACCATCCGGCGGCGATCGAGATCGCTCGGGCGACGCGGACGCCGCTCGCGTTCTACGCGCTCTCGGTGGAGGAGGCCGTCGGCACGACCTACGAGGGCACGGACCGCGACCCGTTCTACCGGCGCTGGCGTTCGAGCTGAGCGATCAGGCGACGTGACCGGCGGCGCCGTCGGGCGTCGTGAGCGGCCGGCCCTGGTCGGCCCACTCCTCGAGCCCGTGTTCGAGGTTGTAGGCCTCGAAGCCGCGCGCCCGCAGCATCAGGGTGGCGAGCTCGCTGCGGTTGCCCGAGCGGCAGACGACGACCGTGGTCTTCTCGGGATCGAGCTGGCCGGTCGCGCCCGCGAGGATCGTGTTCAGGGGGATATGGATCGAGCCCTCGATCCGGCCCGCCTGCCACTCGTACGGCTCGCGGCAGTCGACCACCTGCACGTCGTCCAGGTGCTCCGCCAGGCCGCTCGAGGTCGTCAGGTCCGTCGCCACGTCGCTCATGTCGATGCGAATCCTAGCAGCGAGGTGCGGAACACCGGAAGGACGCCCTCAGCGCCCGAGCGCCCGCTCGAACGCGTCGAACGCCTCCCGCCCGAAGAGCACGAAACGGACCTCCTCCACCGCCGTCTCGGCTCCCTGCACGGCACCGACCGCCACGACCGCCGCCTCGTGGACCGGGTACCCGAACACCCCCGTCGAGATCGCGGGGAAGGCCACCGTCCGCGCCCCGAGTTCATCGGCGATCCGCAGCGACTCCGTATGACAGGAGGCAAGCTCGCCCGGGGGATCCGCTGATGCGGCGTAGACGGGTCCGACCGTGTGGATCACCCAGCGCGCGGGGAGGTCGCCGGCACCTGTGGCCACTGCCCGGCCCGTCGGCAGCCCGTCGCGGAAGGTGGTCCGCCGCAGCTCCTCGCATTCGGCCGGGATCGAATGTCCACCGGCCCGGTGGATCGCGCCGTCGACCCCGCCGCCGCCCAGCAGGGAACGGTTCGCCGCGTTCACGATCGCGTCGACGTCCTGGGCGGTGAGGTCGCCTTCGAGGAGCACGATCCGAGGCACGAGGGCAGGGTACCGTCCCTTCGGGCGTCCCTCTGAGGGCATGCGCGGAGGCGTAGAGGCGGGGTAGAGTCTTCCCTGGAACACACCAGAGCCTTCGCGGGGGTTCTAGGGGGGCGCAGAGGCCGACGAGGGGGTCTGGGGTGGCCGAGATCGTCCTCGATGACGTCTCGAAGGTCTACGCCGACGGCACCGAAGCCGTGTCGGGCCTTTCCCTGATCATCGCCGACGCCGAGTTCATGGTGCTCGTCGGTCCATCCGGCTGCGGCAAGACGACGGCGCTCCGGATGGTCGCGGGCCTCGAGGAGATCTCGGGGGGAGAGGTCAGGATCGGCGACCGGGTCGTGAACGACGTCGCTCCCAAGGACCGCGATGTCGCGATGGTCTTCCAGAACTACGCGTTGTATCCGCACATGACGGTGTACGACAACATCGCGTTCGGCCTTCGCCTGAGGAAGACGAACAAGGATGAGATCGACCGACGCGTGCGTGACGCGGCGGAGGTGCTCGGCCTCACCGAGTTCCTGAAACGCAAGCCCAAGGCGCTCTCGGGTGGCCAGCGACAACGCGTCGCGATGGGGCGTGCCATCGTGCGGGAGCCGAGGGCCTTCCTGATGGACGAACCGCTTTCGAACCTGGACGCGAAGCTGCGGGTACAGATGCGAGCGGAGGTCTCGCGGCTGCAGGGCGACCTCGGCGTGACCACGATCTACGTCACGCACGACCAGACCGAAGCGATGACGATGGGCGATCGCGTCGCGGTCATCAAGAAGGGCATGCTCCAACAGGTCGACGCCCCTCAGACGTTGTACGACCGGCCGGCGAACGTGTTCGTGGCCGGCTTCATCGGCTCGCCCGCGATGAACATGGTCGAGGCCGAGCTCGTGCGGGGGGACGGAGGCCTCTCGGCCACCTTCGGACCGGTCACCCTGCACCTGGCCGACGCGATCGTCGCTCAGCGGCCTGCACTCCGGACGTTCGAGGGGAGTCGAGTCATCCTGGGCATCCGCCCGGAGAACATGGAGGACGCTTCGATCCTTCCAAACGTCGCCGCCGACCGTCGGGTACGTGTGCCGATCGTCCTGCGGGAGGCGCTCGGATCCGAGGTGCTCGTTCATTTCCCGATCGATGCGCCCCCGGTGCTGACCGAGGACACCCGAGAGCTGGCACGCGACACGGGGGCGGCGATCGAGGAGTTCGAGGGGCGGGTGGAAGCGGGGACGTCGACGTTCGTCGCCCGGCTGGATCCCAGGACGCATGCGGAGGAAGGCCGATCGCTCGAGCTGTTCATCGACACGGAACGGTTGCACTTCTTCGATCCAGAGACGGGACTCGGGATCTACGACGGTCCGGGCGGCTGATCCGGACCCGAAAGGAGGAGCTCGATGGATCGATCCGTGCGTTGGGTGAGATGGTTCGCCATCGGCGCCGTCCTCGCACTGCTCGCGACGGCGTGCGGTGGAGACGATGAGGGCGGCGGGGGCACGAACGGCGGGGCGACCGCCGCGACCGGGGAAGCGCCCGATCTGACGGGACAGACCGTCGAGGTAGCCGCGACGTGGACGAGCTCCGAGAAGGACAACTTCGAACAGGTGCTCGCGAACTTCGAGGACCAGACCGGTGCCGACGTCCGGTTCCTCTCCGCCGGCGACGACGTCGCCGCGTTCCTCGGTCCGAAGATCGAGGGCGGCCAGCCGCCAGATGTCGCCATCCTCCCGCAACCTGGCGTGCTGAACAGCTTCGTCGAACAGGGCGACCTGCTCCCGATCGAGGACTTCGCCGGCGACGTGGTGGACGAGAACTACGCTCCCGGCGCTCGTGACGTCGGCTCGGTCGATGGCACGCTGTACGCCGTGTGGTTCAGGGCGGCCCAGAAGTCGACCGTTTGGTACAACGTCAACGTCTTCAACGATGCGGGCGTGGAGCCGCCGGCGGACTGGGACGCGCTCGAGTCGTCGGCGCAGACGATCTCCGACTTCGGCGTCACGCCGTATTCGCTGGGTGCTGGTGACGGCTGGACCCTGTCCGACCTGTTCGAGAACATCTACATCCGAACGGCGGGACCGGATATGTACGATCAGCTCGCCACGCACGAGATCCCGTGGACCGATCAATCCGTGAAGGACGCCCTGGGCGTCATGGCCGACATCGTCGGGGACGATGCGTTGATCGCGGGCGGCGTCTCCGGCGCGCTGCAGACCGATTTCAACGGGTCGGTGACCCAGGTCTTCGCCGATCCACCGGACGGGGCCCTGATCTTCGAGGGGAACTTCGTCGGCGGCGTCATCACCGGCGAGACCCAAGCCAAGGTCGGGACCGACGCCGACTTCTTCGATTTCCCATCGATCGAGGGATCGCCGCCCGCCGTCGTCGGCGGCGGGGACCTCGCGGTCCTGCTCAAGGACAGCGAGGGTGGGCAGGCGCTCATCCGATACCTGGCGACCCCCGAGGCGGCGGAGATCTGGGCCGGGCTCGGCGGCTACATCTCGCCGAACAAGAACGTGCCGGTCACGGCGTACACGGACCCGGTGGACAAGCGCGCCGCCGAGGCGCTCATCAACGCGGGTGATTCCGTCAAGTACGACCTCTCCGACCTGCAGCCAACGGAGTTCGGTGCGACGACCGGCCAGGGGATCTGGGGGATCCTGCAGGAGTTCATGCAGAACCCGACCGACGTAGACGGGACGGCCCAGCAGTTGGAGGACGCGGCGAACGCCGCCTACGGGCAGTGATCCGAGGATGACGACACGGAGCGTGCTACCGGGGCGGTGACCGGGCCGTGAGCGAGACGGGCCGGGACGGACGCATCATGCGTGACGAGCCGGCTGCCACCGAGACCGCGCCTCGGGAAGAGGCGCCCGTTTCGGCGACCGCCGGCGCGGCCGCACCGAAGACGGGCCCGGGACCGCTACCGAGACGCCGGCCGAGGATCTCGCTGGTCGCCGTGCTCTTCCTCCTGCCGGCGCTCGTCGTGCTCGGCGCGCTCGTCGTGTATCCGATCTTCTTCTCGATCGGCCGGAGTCTGTTCGACAAGGCCGGCGATTCCTTCGTTGGCCTGGACAACTACGGGAAGATCTTCCAGTCCTCCGCCACGCTGACGGCGCTGAAGAACAACCTGATCTGGGTCGCGTTCGCCCCGGCGATCGTGACCTCGTTGGGCTTGATGTACGCCGTGATGACCGAACGCGTGCGGTGGGGGACGGCCTTCAAGGTGCTGATCTTCATGCCGATGGCGATCTCGTTCCTCTCGGCGGGCGTCACGTGGAGGCTGATCTACGAGGAGAACCCGGACCTCGGGCTCGCGAACGCGGCCGCGCGGGGGATCGTCGGCGTCTTCCGTCCGCCGGGGGAGTATCCGGGCGCACGCCCATCCGATGAGGATCTGCTTGCCCCCGTGGGGCAGGGCTACGCGACCTCGGAGACCTTCTCGCCCGGCGACCGTTCGACGCTCGGGCTCGTGGCGATCCCGCCGGACGAGGTCCCCCCGGACGCGGTCGCTGCCGTCCAGCCGCCCGCGCCCGACGGCGGGATCTCGGGAACCGTCTGGCTCGACTTCACGACCGGTGGAGGCGGCGAATCCGGGGTGATCGACCCGACCGAGAGCGGCCTGCCGGGTGTCGAGGTACAAGCGCTCCGAGGAGACGACGTCGTCGCCTCCGCCACCTCGGCCCCGAACGGGACCTTCGTCATGACGGACCTCCCCCAGGGGTCCTACCAGCTCGCCCTCGCCGAGTCGAACTTCCGCGAGCCATTCGGCGGCGTGTCCTGGCTTGGACCGACGCTCGTCACGCCCTCCATCATCGTCTCCTATGTGTGGATCTGGGCCGGTTTCTCGATGGTGGTGATCGGCGCAGGCCTGGCTGCGATCCCCCGGGACGTGCTCGAAGCCGCTCGTGTCGAGGGTGCGAACGAATGGCAGGTATTCCGCCGGGTCACCGTCCCCTTGCTCGCGCCGGTGCTGGCCGTGGTCCTCGTCACCCTGGTGATCAACGTCCTCAAGGTCTTCGACCTCGTGCTCGTCATCGCGCCGGGTTCGGCGCAGCGTTCCGCGAACGTGATCGCACTCCAGATGTGGAAGACGGGGTTCGGCGCCCGTGACTTCGGCCTCGGGAGCGCCCTCGCCGTGTTCCTGCTGCTGCTGGTGATCCCGGCCATGCTGTTCAACATCCGGCGCCTGCGGGCCGAGGAGGGATAGATGGCTGCAACCGCGACCGCGACCGAGACGGCGACGGCCAAGGGGACGACGCGGTCGGGGCGGATCGTGAGGGCCGTCACCCACGGTCCGCTCTCGATCTTCCTCCTGATCGTCGCGATCCTGTGGCTCGTCCCTACGTTCGGGTTGCTGGTCGCCTCGTTCCGAACGGCCGCCGACAACAACGCGACCGGCTGGTGGACCGCGCTCACGCAGCCGGCCCAACTCACGCTGGAGCCGTATCGGAACCTGCTCGGCGACGAGGAGATGGTGCGGTCGTTCGTGAACACGGTGCTCATCACGATCCCTTCCGCGACGCTCGTCGTGCTCGTTGCCGCCCTGGCGGCCTACGCGTTCGCCTGGATGCGGTTCCCGGGCAGGGACCTACTGTTCATCGTCGTCGTCGGCCTGCTGGTGGTACCGCTGCAGATCGCCCTGATCCCCGTCGCCCGGCTCTACAACGTGCTCGGCCTGTTCGGGACCATCCCCGGCGTCGTCCTGTTCCACCTGGCCTTCGGGTTGCCGTTCGCGATCTTCCTCCTGCGGAACTTCTTCGTCGGGATCCCGCACGAGCTCCTCGAGGCCGCGCGGATGGACGGCGCGAGCGAGTGGCGCATCTTCGGGCGCGTCGTGATGCCGCTCGCACTCCCGGCGGTCGCGTCCCTCCTCATCTTCCAGTTCCTGTGGGTGTGGAACGACCTGCTCGTCGCTCTCGTCTTCGCCGGCAGCGAATCACAGCCGCTCACCGTCACGATCCGAGAGCAGCTTCGCTCGTTCGGATCGAACATCGATGTGATCGCCCCGGGTGCGTTCCTGCAGCTGCTCGTACCGCTGATCGTCTTCTTCGCCTTCCAGCGGTACTTCGTCCAGGGCCTCCTCGCGGGATCGACGAAGTGAGAACCCGCGCCGGCCGCCTCCTCGCGTCGGCGTCGGCGGTCGTGATCGCGGCTGCCGTCGCGGCGTTCGCAGCGCTCGGGTTCGCGTCGCATCCACTCGTCTTCGACGTTCCACCCGGCGAAGAGATCTCGCACGTGATCCTGGCCGTCCCCGACGGCTCGGTCATCCGGCTGCAGCCGGGCGTGCACGACTCCTTCTTCGTCGATCGCCCCGTCACGGTCGAGGGGATGCCAGGCGCGACCGTGCGTTCACCCATCGTGGTCGGGGCCGACGGCGCGACCATCCGCGACGTGACGGTCGTGGGCGGCGAGAACGGCGTCTCCGTGATGGATGTGGACGGCGTGACGCTCGACCAGATCACCGTTCGCGGCGCGTCGATGCACGGGATGGAGGTCTCCAACGGCTCTGCGACCGTGATCGACTGTGCGATCGAGCTCGAGGGCGAGTACGCGCAGGGGATCGAGGTGCGGAACTCGACCGGGCGACCGCGGAGCGTCGTACGAGGCTGTCGCGTCTCGGGCGGCCGCGAGGGCCTGCTCACGCACGTCGCTCGGGCCGAGTTCGTCGGCAACGACGTGTCCGGTACGTCGCTGCGTGGGATCGCCGTCACCGAGATGAGCGAGGGGCTGGTCGCGAACAACGATGTGCACGACGTCGCTGGGGCGGCGCTGTATTGCGGCGATATGTCGCATTGCGAGATCCGTGACAACGTCGTCCGCGACGTCACCGCGGCACCCGGAGCCGGTCGTAGCGCCGAGGGCTACGGAGTGGTCGGTTGGTACTTCTCGAGGATCCGGCTCGCCGGCAACAGCTTCGAAAGTCTCGAAGCCCCCCATCCGGTTCGGGTCACCCTCGGCAGCACGCGGACGGACGCGTTCCCGCTCTCGATCTGGCCGCCCGGGTGGCGGGGAACCCTGCCGGGCATCGGGGTGGCGGCGATCGCCCTGGGGACGCTCGGTCTGGTGCGCCTCGGTCTCACGCCACTGCTTCGCCGTCGCCGACGTCGGCTGGCCGGCCGCGGCGGCCGTACGGTCGCCTCCGGCGCGGTTGCCGTGCTGCTGGCCGGCTTCGTGGTACAGAGTTTCCATATGCTCGAGCATGTCGTCCAGGTGATCCAGGTGAACGTCCAGGACGCCGAGGTCCGCCGCGGTCTGGCCGGTGCAGCGTTCGATACCGAGTGGGTCCACTTCGGCTACAACCTCGCCGTCCTCATGTTCCTCGTGTGGGCGTGGCGCATGACGGCGAGGCTGGATCCCGCCTGGCGTCCTGCCGCCATCGGGTACGGCTTCGTCCTGTCGGCGCTGCTGATCCAGACGTATCACCTCGCGGAGCATGTCGCGAAGATCTTGCAGCACGTCACCAGCGGCCTCGACCCGGCACCAGGACTCATCGGGGATCAGTTCGGGCTCGTCTGGTTCCATTTCGGGATCAACCTCGCCGTGTACGCGGGCTTCGTGATCGCGATCGCACCGCTGGTCGGACCGGCGGTTCGCGAGGTCGTCGCACCTCGGCCGCGGCTCGCCGAGGCGAGCGCCCGAGCCACGTTCGGGTGACGCGGGAGATTCGGATTCGACGCGTTCGTCGCGAGGAGTGGGAGCCCGTCCGCGAGCTCCGACTGCGCGCCCTCGCCGACGCGCCCGATGCGTTCGCCTCCACCCTCGAACGGGAGCGCCGTCTCGGACAGGCGGGGTGGATCGACTGGATCGAAGGCTGGGAGGGCGCGACGAACGTGATGTTCGTCGCCGAACGCGATGAAGGATGGATCGGGATGGCGCTCGGCTCGCGCACCGGCGACGAGCCCGAGGCCCACCTGTACGGGATGTGGGTCGAACCGGCGTGGCGCGCCCGAGGCGTCGGTGCGGATCTCGTGGAGCGGGTCCTGTCCTGGGCCCGTTCGTGGAGCGCCCGATCGGTGATCCTCGCGGTCACCGAGACCAACACGGGCGCCGCCACCTTCTACGAGCACCTCGGGTTCGAGGACACCGGCGAACGAGAGCCGTTGCGCGAGGGCACCGAGCTCCGCGTCCGCATGATGCGTCGCGAATCCTGACCCCACGAACGCCGCTGAAAGGCCGGCCGCGCGAGGCCCCCTGCTACCGTTGCTCGATGCGGGCGGTCGGGGCTCCACGGATCCGTCCCGCGGTCGCCGTGCAGACGCTGTTCGTGCTCTTCGGCGTCTTCATCGCGGCATCGTTCCCGTTCCTGTCGCTGTTCCTGGACGGCAAGGGGCTCACCGCAGGCGAGATCGGCGCGGTGATCGCCGCGATGGCGATCGCGCGCCTGCTCCTGAGCCCGCTCTGGGGCCATCTGGCCGACACGACCCTTGGCCGGCGTCGCGCGCTGCAGATCGGGGCGTTGGGGGGTGCGATCGGCGCGTTCGCCCTGTTCGGGGCGGAGACCTACCGCGCGATCGTCGTGGCGGCGTTCGTGTTCGCCGCCTTGAGCGCCACCGTCGCGCCGAACGTCGACGCGATCGCCCTGGAGTTCCTGGGCGACGACCGGATGACCGAGTACGGGCGCATCCGAGGATGGGAGAGCCTGGCGTATGCCACGGCGTGCCTGCTGATCGGCGTGCTCCTGCAGCAGGTGGGCATCCGGTGGGCGATGCCGGTCGTCGCCTCGGCGGCCCTCGCCATCTTCGTGTGGGCGGCGGTGGCGATCGAGCCCGACCGGCCGGCTCGCTCGATCCGGCACGGCCGGCTCGGCGCGGTGGGCGCGGTGTTCCGGGCGGCCCCCAGGTTCTGGATGTTCCTGCTCGCCCTGCTCCTGGTGTGGACCGGGTTCAACGCGGCGTGGAACTTCATCGGTCTGAAGATCGAGCGCGCCGGCGGCGGTGCGCTGCTGGTGGGGATCGGCACCGCGCTCGGCGGGCTGGTCGAGGTGCCCGTGATGCGGCTCTCGTCGCGGTTCTCGAAACGTTTCGGCCTGCGGGCGGTGTACGTGGCCGGGTGCGTCGTGTACGCGACGGGGTTCCTGCTGTGGGGTCTGGTCGAGGACCCGACGATCCTGTCCGTCCTCACCGTGTTCGAAGGCGCCGGGTTCGCGCTCTTGTTCACGACGATGGTGGTCGTGATCGGACGCATGCTCCCGTCGAACCTCTACTCGACCGGTCAGTCGCTCGCCGCGACGATGGGGTTCGGGATCGCGCCGATCATCGGCGCGGGGCTCGGCGGGCTCGTGTTCGATCGTTTCGGACCGGCGACGCTGTACGTCGGCGCCTCGCTCCTGACGCTCGGCGGAGGGGCCGTCGCGTGGATCGCGCTGTCCACGCCCGCCCTGTCCCGTCCCGCACGGGACGTCGAACCCGTCCTCTGAGGGCCCGCGCGCACGGGCGGTTCGCGCCGGGTCGGGGGCTTGACGTACGATGCCCCGAGACCCTGACGAGGAGGTCGACGTGGTCAGCGCGTTCATCCTGATCCAGACCGAGGTGGGACGGGCCAGCAACGTGACCCGGGAGATCAACGGCGTGAAGGGCATCGTGTCCGTCGACCCCGTGACCGGTCCCTACGACGTCATCGCCCGCGGTGAGGCGACCGACCTCGACGAGCTCGCCAAGGCGATCGTGATGCCGATCCAGTCGGTCGAGGGTGTCACGCGCACCCTGACCTGCCCGGTGCTCTCGCTCTAGCCGCTCCGGGCACCTTCCAAGGAACGCCCGCACCCATCGGGGCCTTCTTCAGGGCGCCCCCGGCCGCGCCGATACCGCGTGGGGAGGTGGTGGCGTGGGTTCGGAACGCGGCTTCGTGTCCGTGCGGGCGCTCGTCCTGCTCGGGCTCGTCGTGGCGGCCGTGTGGGTCGTGCCGCTCCTGCTCCTGCAGGACGTGAAGACCGAACCGACGGGTCCGACGGCCGTCGGAGCGACGGCGATCGGCGAGCCGGCCGGCGGGACGACCGGCGCGACCGGCGCGACCGGCACGGGCGACCCCGTCTCCGATCCGATCCGCGAGGCCAACGACGTGCGGGCCCAGGCGATGCTGAACCAGGCGATCCGGGTCTCGCAGGTCTACTACGCGGAGCACGGCACGTTCGACGGGTTCGGACCCGAGGCGGCCGCCGGGTACGACCCCTCGATCGTCTACGCGCGCGCCCCCGCCGCGGACACGGTGGCGATGTCGGTCTCGCCGACGACGGTCGTGCTCGTGACCGTCGTCGAGCCGAACGGTGGGTACCTGTGCGTCGCCGCGATGGGCGACATCGTGACATTCGGGCGGACGAACGCGACGATGCCCGCCGACTGCCAGGGCGGCTGGGACTAACCCGCCCCGTCTCGGAACCACAGATGCACGTCGCTCCGCTCCGCGAGCTCGAGCGTCTCCGGGAGGTCGGCCGCGAGCTCGCCGATCCGTTCCAGGAGCCGCCCGCGCCGCGGTTCGGGCAGGGACGCGATGTCGCTCGACGTCGCGAACAGGTCCGCGAGCCGCGCCGAGGGCATCGTTCGGGTGGTCGGGAACGAACGGCGTTCGAGCGTCGTGAATCCCTCGACGCGCTCGGGCGGCTCGTACCAAGCTCGATACGCCTCGACGACCGGTGAGGACCCGCGTTCGCGTTCGACGAGCTCGTCGATCTCCCGGATGCCCATCCGCAGGCCGTCGGCGTGCCGGTCCGTTCGGGCCCAGAACAGCGCGAGCGCGCTCCCCGGGCGAAGCACGCGCCGGATCTCGGCGAAGGCGGCCTGGTCGTCGAAGTGGTGGAACGCGTTCCCGACCACGACGGCGTCGGCCTCGCCGTCGCCGAGGGGGATCGCCTCGGCGGTCCCGGGGACGGCGGTCACGTCGGGCAGGTTCGTCGCAAGAACCGCGCGCATGTTGGCGGCGGGTTCGACGGCGACGACGCGGACGCCGAGATGGACGAACCGACGCGAGAGCTGTCCGGTCCCGGACGCCAGGTCGACCACGAGCGATCCGGGTTCGAGCCGCGCGCGATCGGCCACCCACCGGATCGCCTCGGGCGCGTAGGTCGGGCGCAGCTCGTCGTAGTCGGTCGCGTTCACGCTCTCGAAGCTGAACCGCATCGTCGCGCATCGTACGCGGCGGCCGTACCCTTGCCGGATGCCGCCACCCGGCCGTTCGGAATCGGCTCCCGCGCCCTTGCCGCGCCGCCTCCTCGGTGAGGAGACGCTGATCGTCCTGTCGCTCTCGCTGCTCGCGAGCGCGGTGTTCGCGATCCTCAGCCTGCTCGAGGCTCCCCTTCGGGGCGTGACCGTCGCCTCGGTGTCGCAGAGCACCCAGCTCGCGCGGCAGATCTTCGGCACGCTGTTCTCGCTGGCGCCGGTGTGGCTGGTGGTCTACCTCGTCCGGCGCAGCGGCGAGGGGCTCGATGGCATCGGGTTGCGGTGGGACCGCCCGCGGCAGGACATCGGCCGCGGAGCGCTCCTGTTCCTGGTCGTCGGGGCGGCCGGCATCGGGCTGTACCTCGCGGCGGTCGCGCTCGGCGTCAACCGGTTCGTCGTGCCGGTGCCGCCGCTCGGGCACTGGTGGACGGTGCCGGTGCTGCTGCTGAACGCCGCCGAGGCGGCGCTGCTCGAGGAGGTCGTGGTCGTCGCCTACCTGATCACACGGCTGCGGCAGCTCGGTCTGACCGAGGTGGCCGCCGTCGGCGCGAGCGCGCTGTTGCGCGGCAGCTACCACCTGTACCAGGGCTGGGGCGGGTTCCTCGGGAACGTCGCGATGGGCGTGCTGTTCGGGTTCGTGTTCACGCGCACCAAGCGGGCGTGGCCGATCGTGATCGCGCACTTCCTGCTCGACACCGCCGCCGGCATCGGGTTCATCCTGTTCCGCAAGCACCTGCCGGGGTTCGGATGAGCGGGCCGCTCGTCCGACGGTCGCTGTCGCCGGCGCTCCGCCGCGTCGCGGGTCGGGGGTTCGCGCACGTCGACGGGCTGCTGGGCGAGGCGTTCCTGCGCGCTCTCCGTCGCGAGGTCGAGGGCGGTCCGCTGCGAAGGATGGCGGGGACGTTCGGCGCGGCGGGCGTGCGGATGGAGATCGACGGCTACGACGTCGAGGCGCCGTTCGAAGGCTTCCCGCTCATGACCGAGCTCGCGTCCTCGTTCACGGCGCGGGTCCGTGCGGACGGCGACGAGATCCGTGGGCTCCGGACCTGGCGACCGAACGAGGCGGGGATCGCCGTCTACCGATCGGGTTCGGTCGGCGTCACCTCGCACCTGGACGGTCGCTGGTACCGGCGGCTCGTCGCGGTCTTCACGGTCGCCGGTTCGGCGCGGTTCGAGGTGCGGTCGTCGCGCGAGGGCGAGCTGCTCGAACGCTGGGACGCGCGGGCCGGTTCGGTCACGTTGATGCGCGCGCCGGGTCTCGCCGGCGTCCGCGACGGCCGTCCGTACCATGCGGTGCACGGCCCCCCGCGCGGCGCGCGATGCTCGCTCGCGCTCCGCATGCGGGTCGATCCACGCGGTCGCTGATCGCGTGCCGGTCAGGCCCACGAGGTGAACCAGTACCGGAGCTTGGAGGCGGCGTCGCTCACCGGCGCGGCCGTCAGGATCGGCCAGAACCAGATGAACAGGATCACCGACGCGGCGACGAAGCCGACGACGAAGGGGAGGAACGGACGCGACCGGGAACCGGCGACGTGCAGCTCGGACAGGTCCCGGAGCGCGTAGACGCAGGCGAGGACGAAGAACGGCGTCAGGGGCGTCGCGTAGAAGAAGAACTGCGGCCGTGAGACCAGGAACCAGGGGAGGTACAGCCCGGCGATCGTGACGATCACGAACCCCGCCCGCCAATCGCGCGTGCGCCACCACGCGTAGGCGACGTAGGGGATCGCGAGCAGGCTGCCCCAGAAGATCGCGGGGTTGCCCTGCGCGTAGATCACCTGGCGGACACCGTCGGAGCTGAAGGCCCCGTAGTAGTACGTGGGTCGGGCGAGGACGATCCACTTCCACGCCGGCGCGAAGTAGGCGTGCCACGGCTGCCCCTGATCGTTCACCGCCTTCAGGTCGGCGTGGAACTTCGCGGCGTCGCCCTGCATCTCGGCCCACCGCTGAAAGTCCCACCCGAAGTGCACGAACCACGGGATGTAGGTGGCGAAGTAGACGATGGCCGGCGTGACCAGCAGCGCCAGGACAAAGCCGAACCCCTCGGTCGTGATCGCCCTGACGATCGGTTTCGACGTGCCGAACCGCTTGCGCCGCATAACTTCCCACAGGAACCCGAGTGCGATCGCCGTGACGAAGGCGGTCAGCCCCGACCACTTCGTTGCCATCGCGGCGCCGCCGGCCGCGCCGGCCGCGAACCGGTAGGGACGCCACAGCGGCGCCGGCAGACGCCGCTTGGGCTGGGCGCCCGTACCAGCGTCGTTCGGGCCGTCCATCGCGGGGACCGGCGGCGGGGTCCGACGCTCGATCCATCGTCGGTCGAGTAAAAGGAAGACGAACACGAGCACGACCCAGAACGCGAGGAAGATGTCGAGCGTCCCGGTGCGCGATTGGACGAGGTTCAGGCTCTCGGTGGCCAACAGCACGCCGCCGGTGAACGTCCAGATCGGGCTCGCCCACAGCAGCTGGATGATGACCGCGAGCAGCATCACCGTCGCGGTCCCCGTGACCGCGGCGGCGGCGCGCCACCCCATCGACTCCGTTCCGAACGCCAGCTCGCCGAGCGCGATCATCCATTTCCCGAGCGGTGGATGGACCCACGCGCCGGTGTCCCATTGGTTCTCGCGCCAGTACCGCTCGTCCGCGCTGTTGATGTCGCACCGCTGGTCCGAGTAGCCGAGCAGGATGCACGCGGACTTCGTGTAGTAGTACTCGTCGAAGACGCGGTGCTCCGGGTACGCGAGGTGCACGAACCGCAGGTAGCCGGCGATCAGACCGACGGCCAGGACCGCCACAACCGGCCGGTTGAATCGCTTGACCCACGTGTACATCCGCAGCGAGGCGCTCGGAGATCGCTGGACGAACGGCGGTACGGGCCTGGTGAGCGTGGACATCCGAGCGATGGTACGGCAGGGCCGCCGTTCAGGAGGGGCGTGCGGCCGTGCGTTTGGCCCGGTCCTTCAGCCGGATCACGAACTGGAGCCCCTGGAAGACGTCGTCGACCGAGGCCGACTTGTTGTCGACCAGCCCCGCGTCCAGCCCCAGGCGCTGGACGACCTCGAAGGTGAGGTCGGTGTCGACCGCGGCGGCCTTCTTGGGCCAGGCCACCCAGAGCCTGCCGGTCGGGTCCAGCGCGCGAACGGCGGCGGGGAAGCGACGGCGGAGGTCGGTCAGGGTCGTGGTGAACAGGAGCACCACGTCGAGTGGTCGTCGTGCCGACCGGGCGAACGACGCTCCGGTCGGCACCGGCCCGAGCGAGAAGCCGCTCGGTGCGCCGACGACCAGGACGTGGGACCCCTCGCGGATCCCGAGCTTGCGGGCGAGCGGCGTCGCCGAGTAGTCCCGGTGTCCGGCCGACGATCGGGATGGGGCCACGTCCGGCACTGTAGCGGCGTCCGACGGCGGGCTACGTCGTTCGGCGGTTCCGTTCCATGCATCGCGTGGGACCATCGGGACATGGCCGGATACCTCTATGTGGTGGGCACGCCGATCGGCAATCTCGGCGACCTCTCCGACCGCGCACGCGAGACGCTCGCCACCGCCGATCTCGTCGCGGCCGAGGACACGCGCCGGACCGGGCGCCTGCTCGAGCACATCGGGGTCAAGGTGCGGATGCTCTCCCTGTTCGAGGGCAACGAGCGACAGCGCATCGACGAGTTGCTCGATCGTCTGCGCGATGGCGAGCGGGTCGCGCTCGTCTCCGATGCGGGCATGCCTGCCGTCTCCGACCCCGGGTTCCGCCTCCTGCGGGCGGCCGCCGATGCGGGGATCCAGATCCGCGTGGTCCCGGGTCCGTCGGCGGTCACGGCCGCACTCGTGGTCTCGGGTCTGCCGACCGACCGATGGGTGTTCGAGGGCTTTCTCCCGCGCCGCCCGAGCGAGCGGCGCCAGCGGCTCCGAGCGCTCGCCCACGATCCGCGGACCGTCGTCCTGTTCGAGTCCCCGCTGCGCGTGATCACGCTCCTGCGCGACGTCTTGATGGAGCTCGGCGACCGCCGTGCCGCCGTGGCCCGGGAGCTCACCAAGCTCCACGAGGAGGTCGTCCGAGGCCGGATCTCCGAGGTGATCGCGTCCCTGGTGGACGCCGAGCCGCGCGGCGAGCTGGTGGTCGTGATCGAGGGGGCCGAGGCGAAGGCGGCCGGCCTAGACGAGATGGTCGAGGAGGCGCGCCGCCTGGTCGAGGACGGGATGCGGAAGCGCGAGGCGGCGGTCGCGGTCGCCCGACGAGGCGGCGGATCGGCGAACGAGATCTACGGAGCGCTGGTCGACCGCGAGGGCCAGGCGGGCTGAAGCTACGTCCGGCGCGTCCCTCGTGACTCAAGGGGCGTCGTTCGTCCGCCGATGGAATGACAGGACCTCGTCGGGATGGCGATCGGACGGATCGATGAACCGGCTCGAGCTCCCCGCCCCTCCCGCGCCGCATCCACCGTTGTTCCCGATGCCTCCCGCGCCTCGGACGGCGCAGGCTTTTACGAAGCCCGTGACCCGCCGGCCGGCGCGTGGGCTGGTCTCGGTCGCCATCGGGCTCGTGTTGGTGCTCATCATCGGGATCGGGGCGGTCATCGCCTCACATCCCTCGAAGGGGGATCCGCGGCCGCTGTTCGGAGGCGAGAGGTCCCACGCGTTCATCGGGCGCTCCGCCGAAGGCGAGCCGTTCCGGTGGGATCCCTGCTCCACGATCCACTACCAGGTCGACCGCGGACAGATGGACGACCGCGTCCTCGACGACGTGAAGGAGGCGGTCCGTCGGATCAGCCGGGCGAGCGGACTCGCGTTCGAGTTCGACGGGTTCGTCCACGCGTCCGTGAACGACCTCGTCAGCTCGGGCGACTTCGTCACGACCACGACCGCCGGGCTGCACTGGTCACCGGTCTTGATCGCGTTTCGGTCCCGTTCGGCGATGCGCGAGTTGGGCGTCCCAGGCGCGTTCGGCTTCGCGATACCCGTCACGACCCGGTTCGACGCCGAGCAGTTCGTGAGCGGGGTCGTCGTGATCAACGCGAGCGCCGGACTGGAGGACGGGTTCGATCGCGCCCCGTCGGTGGGGACGGTGCTCCAGCACGAGCTCGGCCATGCGGTCGGGCTCGGCCATATCCTCGATCCGTTCCAGCTGATGAGCCCGGTGCCACTCGTGACCGACTGGGGCACGGGCGACCTCGCGGGTCTTGAGGAGCTCGGCGAGGGCCCGTGCCTCGACGTACCGACCGCCGAGTACCAGGCGGCCACCGTCCCGCGCCCCTGACTGCCCCGACCGTTCGAAAGGCTCGGCTACCATGGCCCCGATATGGGCAAGGACGTCTTCTACATCACCACGCCGATCTACTACCCGAACGACGTCCCGCACATCGGCCACGGGTATACGTCGGTCGCCGCCGACTTCATCGCCCGGTACCACCGGCTCCGCGGTGAGGACGTCCTGTTCCTCACCGGAACGGACGAGCACGGCCTCAATCTCCAGCGAAGGGCGGAGGCCGCCGGGAAGGACCCCCAGGAGTGGGTCGACGAGATGTCTCCCCGCTGGAAGCAGGTGTGGGCGGGCCTGGACATCGCGTACGACGACTACATCCGCACGACCGAGCCTCGCCACGTGAAGGCCGTCCAGCGGCTCTTGACCGCCGTGCACGAGAACGGCCGCGACGACATCTACCTGGGGACCTACGAGGGCCTGTATTGCGTGTCCTGCGAGGCCTACTACACCGAGGACGAGCTCGTCGACGGGATGTGTCCCATCCACGGGCGACCGGTCGAGCGCATGGTGGAGGAGAACTACTTCTTCCGACTGTCCGCGTACGCGGAACGGCTGCTCGAGCACTACGAGCGGCGCCCCGAGGCCGTCCAGCCCGAGACTCGGCGGAACGAGGTCCTGTCGCTGATCCGGGGGGGACTCCAGGACTTCTCGATCAGCCGGACGAATTTCCGCTGGGGGATCCCGCTCCCGTGGGACCCGAACCACGTGTGCTACGTCTGGTTCGACGCCCTCACCAACTACATCACCGCGGCGGGGTACGGCACGGACGACGCTCGGTTCTCACGGGTGTGGCCGGCGAACGTCCACCTGATCGGCAAGGACATCGTGCGGTTCCACGCCGTCTATTGGCCGGCCATGCTCATGGCGGGCGGCGTCGAGCCGCCCGAGCGGGTGTGGGCGCACGGGTTCCTCACCGTTGGGGGTCAGAAGATGTCGAAGACCAACGCGACGGGGATCCATCCCTCCGAGCTGACGGACCACTTCGGCGTGGACTCGTACCGCTACTTCTTCATGCGCGAGATCCAGTTCGGCCAGGACGGGAGCTTCTCGTGGGAGTCGATGGTCGACCGGCACAACGCGGACCTCGCGAACGGCCTCGGCAACCTGGCGAGCCGGATCCTCGCGATGCTGGCCGCGTCCTTCGATGGAGTGGTCCCCGAACCGGAGGCCGGCGGCGTCGAGGACGACCTCCCGGCGTTGACCGCGGACGTGGTCCGTCGGTACGGCGAGCATATGGCGGACCTCGCGCTCACCCAGGCGCTGGCCGCCGTCTGGGAGATCGTCGGGCGGGCGAACGGGTACCTCGTCGAGCGTCAGCCGTGGACCCTGGCCAACGATGAGGTGCGGCGGGCGGAGCTCGCGGGCATCTTGTACGCGTCGGCCGAGACCCTGCGGATCTTGGCGATCCTGATCGGGCCGATCATGCCGGGGGCCGCGATTCGGTTGTGGGATCAGCTGGGGATCGAGGAACCGCTGGAGGCGCAGCGGTTGCCGGGAGCTTCCGCCTGGGGCGGGCTGCGACCCGGCACGAAGACCGTCAAAGGCGACCCGCTCTTCCCCCGGCTCGACTCCTGAGTGAGGGTTCGCGCCAACACGTTTCACGTGGCACTCACCTCCTCGACTTCCGATCGAGAGCGGCTTGTGCACCGCGAGTGGCTCTGCTCCGGATCTTCGAGCCGGGGTCGAGGATCGGTGGCGACGATTAGTGTGTCGGGCCCGTGACCGAGTCGAACCCTGAACCGCCGATGCAGAGCGGCGCCGTCGACACGCACTGCCACCTGTTCCTACTCGACAACGACCCCGCCGAGGCGGTTGAGACGGCTCGGGTACGCGGTGTCGACACCCTCGTCTGCGTCGGTATCGACCCCGCGTCGAGCCGCCGGTCGGTCGAGCTCGCCGCCTCGTGGCCCGGCGTCTGGGCGACCGCCGGCATGCACCCGCACGACGCGAACGCGTGGGACGCCCAAGCCGCGACGGAGATCGAGGGGCTGCTCGCGGACCCGCTGGTGGTCGCGGTTGGCGAATGCGGTCTCGACTTCTTCCGCATGCGATCGCCGCGGCCGGATCAGGAGCGCGCGCTCCGCGCGCAGGTGAGCCTCGCGCAGGCGTACGACCTTCCACTCGTGATCCACGTCCGGGATGCCTGGCCCGAGATCCTTCGAGTGCTCGATGAGGGTTCCGCCGAACACGTGGTCCTCCATTGCTTCAGTGGCGATGCGGAGATCGCCGCGGTGTGCACGGAGCGCGGCTGGTTCCTGTCGTTCGCCGGCAACGTGACCTATCCGAAGAACGCCCACCTCCGCGAGGCCGCCGCGGCGGTGACGCTCGACCGGATCCTCGTCGAGACCGACAGCCCTTTCCTCGCGCCCCAACGGCTCCGCGGACGCGACAACGCGCCATCGAATGTCGTCGACGTGATCGAGGCGGTCGCGGGGGCTCGGGACGAATCTGTGGAAATCGTGAGGGAAACCACCGCCGAGAACGCCAGGATCGCCTTTCCCAGGCTCGAATAAGCCCTCAAAAATCGCCTAGATTGAAGTTTGCAGTAAGAGTTGAGGGTTTGATACGGTTCTCCCCGCACGTCGTAGAAAGGCTTCGGTCCGGCCACGGCCGCTTCCCCCCGGGGCCTTCTTCCACGAGGAGGAAGGGTGCCGGTTCGTCCGTCGCGGGTCCGCCGGTTGCGGGCGCGCAAGGCGATGGGGAACGCGTTGCTCGCGAGCGTGGTGCTCGTGGGGGGGCTCACGTACGTCGCGATCCAGAAGACCGTGACGCTCGTGGTGGACCAGCGGCGACCCGAGGCCGTTCGAACGATGAGCGCGAGCGTCGGGGAGCTCCTCGACGCGCAAGGGATCCTCGTTGGGTACGGCGACCTGGTGACGCCGCCGACGCAGACCTCGCTCGCGGACGGGATGACCGTCATCGTGGAGCGGGGTTGGCACGGCGGGATCACGGGTCCCGAGCCCGACGATGTGGGGGTCTGGGTGATGGAGGGAGCGACCGCGCCGCATCTGATGCTCGCGTCGCGGTCCGGCGAGGACTGGTTCTCCGCGGGAGATCCGGCCGGGTGGTCGCAGGTGGTGCCGGCGAGCGTCGTGGTGAAGGGGAAGGACCACGACGTCCTCACCAACGCCGATACCGTTCGCGAGCTCCTCTCGGCCATGGGGATCACACCCGACCGCGACGACCGCGTCCTTCCGTCACCCAGGACCCCCCTCAAGGAAGGGATGCACGTCCGCTTCGACCAGATCGCGTTCCGAACCCGCGACGTCCGCATCCCGATCCCGTACACCGCGTACACGAGGTACTCCGACTCGCTGAGCCCCGGCGCCGTCCGCGTCGAACGCGCGGGGATCGACGGCCTGATGGTGGAGCGCACGCAGATCAAGTTCGTGAACGGGAAGGCCGTCGCCACCGTGGTGCTCTCCAGGACCGTCCTGCAGGAGGCGATCGCCGCGCGGCGCGTCGTCGGCCGCGCCAACGAGACCGGCGGGATCGACAACGGGACCGACGGGATCCAGGTCGGCGAGGCCAGCTGGTACTCGTTCGCGCCGGAGGGCGGGCTCACCGCGGCCCACCCATGGCTCCCGTTCGGTACGGTGGTCACCGTCACGAACATCGCGAACGGCGAGACCGTTCAGGTGGTGATCAACGATCGGGGACCCTTCGGCGGACGGATCATCGACCTCTCCGACGAGGCGTTCGCCCGGATCGCCCCGCTCTCCCAAGGCGTCTGTCAGGTCCGGCTCAGCTGGTGAGCGCGGGGTCGGCCTCGGCCGCTCCCAACTGAAGGACCTCGCTGCGCGTCACGGGATCCGGCCGACCAAGATCCGGGGCCAGCACTTCCTCGCCGACCCGAACCTCGCCCGCGCGATCGTGGCCGATGCCGGCGTTCGGGAGGGCGATCGGGTCGTCGAGGTGGGCGCCGGTCTCGGGTCGCTGACGGTCGCGCTCGCCGAGGCCGGGGCCCGGGTCCTCGCGATCGAGGTGGACCGCGGGTTGTCGGAGGCGCTCAGAGAGGTCGTCGGGTCCTACCCGAACGTCCGCATCGAGGTGGCCGACGCGATGCGCGCCGACTGGCCGACGGCGCTCGGCGCCGACCGGTGGTCGATGGTCTCGAACCTGCCCTACAACGTCGCGGTCCCGCTCGTCCTGGACCTCCTGCGGACCGCGCCGATCGACCGGTACGTCGTGATGGTGCAGCGCGAGGTGGGGGAGCGGCTGGTGGCGCGTCCGGGTGAGGAGGCGTACGGGGCGGTGAGCGTTCGGGTCGCGTACCGGGCCGACGCCCGGGTGCTCCGCCGCGTCCCGGCGGACGTGTTCTGGCCGCGTCCGAAGGTCGACTCGGTGCTCGTGCGGCTGGACCCTCGGCCGCCGGCCGTGGACGTGGATCCGGCGGCGCTGTTCGCGGTCGTCGACGAGGGGTTCGCCGAGCGGCGCAAGACGATGGCGAACGCGCTCCGACGGCTCGGCCGCGACGCCGGGGAGGCCGCCGAGATCCTGCGAGCGGTCGACCCGGACCCGAGCGTCCGCGCGGAGCGGCTCGGGCTGGACGCGTTCGCCGCGATCGCGCGGACGATGCTCGAAGGGGGGTGGACGCCGTGACCCGGGGGGCGATCCGGCGCGAGGCGCGGGCGAAGATCAACGTGTTCCTGCGGGTGCTCTCGACGCGCGAGGACGGGTATCACGAGATCGAGAGCCTCGTCGTCCCGATCTCGCTCGCCGACCTCGTGGTGGTCCGTCCGGCCGAAGAGCTCCGGGTCGAGATCGCCGGTGAGCCGGCTTTCTCGGCGGGCGGGCTCAACCTCGCGCTCGTCGCCGCGCTCGCGCTCGCCGACGCGTGCCCCGATGCCGCCGGCGCCCTGGTGGAGATCGAGAAGCGGATACCGGTCGCGGGGGGCCTCGGCGGCGGGAGCGCCGATGCGGCCGCCACGTTGCTCGCGCTCAACGAGCTGTGGGCGTGCGAGGTCGACGCCGCCACGCTGGAGGAGATCGGCGAGCGGATCGGTTCGGACGTCCCCGCGATGCTGTCCGGACGGGCGGTCCTGATGGGCGGGCGCGGTGAACGCCTCGCGCCGGCCGAGGTCCCGTCGTACCACTGGGTGCTGGTCCGGTTCGGGTTCGGCGTCCGGTCGCCCGACGCCTATCGCTGGTGGGACGAGGACGGGGCCGGGACCGGGCCCGACCCCGATCGCCTGCTCGCCGCCGCGACCGCGGGGGACGCCGAGGCGCTCGGGCCCCTCTTGTTCAACGACCTCGAGCGGCCCGTCGCCGCCCGGCACCCCGAGATCGGCGAGGCCACGCGGGGCCTGATCGAGTCGGGTGCGCTCGGCGCGGTGATGAGCGGGAGCGGCTCCTCCGTGATCGGGCTGGCACGGGACGAGGCGCACGCCCGGACGCTGGCGGCGGGGTTCGAGGGGGCGGAGCCGGTCGTGGGCCCGCCGGCGGACGCGGCATAATCGTGAGCCGGTCCGGGGTCGTCTAACGGCAAGACGCGGGCCTTTGGAGCCTTCGATGGAGGTTCGACTCCTCCCCCCGGAACGAACGCTCGCCCAGGAAGGAGATCCGACCCGGCGTCCAAGCTCGTCTGTCCGACGGCCGACCGGCCGTCTTGCCAGCCGGAGCCGCCCGCCGGTACAAAGAGAGTCCGCCCACCGAGAGGAACCCGTGCCCCCGACGAACTCGCTCGCTGCGGTCGTGCTCGCCGCAGGCAAGGGCAAGCGCCTGAAGTCGGCCGCGCCCAAGGTGCTGCACCCGATCTGCGGCCGGCCGGCCCTGTGGTGGGTGCTGCAGGACGTCCGCGCCGCGCGCCCGTCGAAGATCGTGATCGTTGTGCATCACGGCGCCGAGGAGGTCCGCGAGGCCGTCCCGTCCTGGGGCATCGTTCCCGAGCCCGTGTTCGTGGAGCAGGGCGAGGCGCTCGGGACCGGCCACGCCGTCCTCGCGGCCGAGAAGGCGGCCGGGCGGGCATCCGAGGTGCTGATCGCGAACGGCGACTTCGACCCGGTCGCCCCCGAGGACGTCCGCACGTTGATCCGGTTCCACCGGCGGACGAAGGCCGCCGCCACGATGATCACGACCGAGGTCGAGCGTCCCGGCCGCTACTCGCGCATCGTGCGCGACGGCGACCGCCTCGTCTCGATCGTCGAGGGGAGCGACGCGCCCGCCTCGATGCGGTCGATCCGCGAGGTCGGCACCAACTGGATCGTCTTCCGGCGCGACGACCTGTTCCGAGCGCTCCCGCTCGTGGGGCGCGAGAACGTGCAGGGCGAGTACTACCTGAACGACGTCTTCCCGATCCTGATCGAGAAGGGTGAACGCGTCTCGGTCGTTCGGGTCGACACCGGCGGAGCGATGGGCATCAACTCGCGCGCGGACCTCGCGAGGACAACGCGCGTCGTCCGCGAGCGGATCAACGCGCGCCACCTCGCGAACGGGGTGACCCTGGACGACCCGGAGACCACCTACATCGACGTGGACGTCCGGATCGGCCGCGACACGGTGATCCACCCGATGACGTTCCTGTCGGGCGAGACCCGGATCGCGGCGGGGTGCGAGATCGGGCCGGCGACACGGGTCGTCGACACGTCGGTGGGGGAGGGCGCGGTCGTCGAGTTCTCGGTCGTGCGCGCCTCGCGGATCGGGGCTCGAGCGCAGGTGGGCCCCTACGCGCACGTGCGTCCCGGGACCAGGCTGGGTCCCGACGCAAAGGTCGGCGCGTTCGTCGAGATCAAGGCGTCCGAGATCGCCGAGGCCGCGAAGGTGCCGCACCTGACCTACGTCGGGGACGCGAAGATCGGCCGGCGGGCCAACATCGGGGCCGGGACGGTGTTCGTCAACTACGACGGGTACGAGAAGCATCGGACGCGGATCGGGGACGATGCGCGGGTGGGTTCGGATACGATGCTCGTGGCGCCGGTGAAGCTCGGCAAGGGGGCGGTGACGGGCGCGGGATCGGTGATCACGACGGACGTCCCCGCGGGTGCGCTCGCCGTGGAGCGTTCGGAGCAACGGGTGGTCAAGGGCTACCGCGAGCGACGGGACGCCGAGGCGGAGAACAAGAAGCGGAGGACACCGGCCCGGGGAACGGGCGACACCGAAGCGCGGGGGAAGCGCAAGGGGGCGCACTGAGGTGGAGATCGTCACCAAGAAGCGGATGATGCTCTTCTCGGGTACCACGCATCCGGCGTTGTCCGAGGAGATCGCCGAGCATCTCGGGATCCCGATCGCGCCGTGTGTGATCCGTCGGTTCGGCTCGGGCGAGATCTACGTCCGCCCGGAGGAATCGGTACGCGGCGCCGACGTGTTCGTGATCCAGACGCACGCCGACCCCGTCAACGAATCGATCATGGAGCAGCTGATCCTGCTCGACGCGATGAAGCGGGCGTCGGCGAAGCGCATCACCGCGGTGGTCCCGTACTACGGCTACGCGCGGCAGGACAAGAAGGTGCTCGCGCGGGAGCCGATCAGCGCGAAGCTCGTCGCCGACCTGCTGAGCGCCGCCGGGTCGGACCGGGTCGTCTCGGTCGACCTGCACGCGGGGCAGATCCAGGGGTACTTCGACCACCCCTTCGACCACCTGACGGCGCTGCCGGTCCTCTCGGGCTACCTGCAGAACGAGCTCGGACTGCACGGGGACGACCTGGTGATCGTCTCGCCCGACGCGGGACGGATCAAGACCGCCGAGCGTCTGCGCGAGTACCTGCACGCCGACCTCGCGTTCCTGTACAAGCGCCGATCGCGCAAGGAGGCGCACAAGATCGAGGAGATGGCGGTGGTCGGTGAGGTCAGGGGCCGCCCCTGCATCCTCGTGGACGACATGATCGACACGGCGAGCACCGTCGCCAAGGGGGCCACCGCGCTCGCCCAGCAGGGCGCCGGCCCCATCTACGCCGCGGCCACCCACCCGGTGCTCTCGGGCAAGGCCGTGCAGAACCTCGAGGAGGCGCCGATCACCGAGGTCGTCGTGACGAACACGATGCCGATCCCGGAGGAGAAGCGGTTCGGGAAGCTGAAGGTGCTCTCGATCGCGCCGCTGATCGCCGACGCGTTACGAGCCGTGTTCGAGGAGAGCAGCGTCTCCGAGATCTTCCACGGCGAGAACCAGTAGCGGTTACGGCGAGTACTGCTCCTCGATCTCGGTCACAACACCGTTCTCGACGGTGATCCACCACTGACTCTGCCCGCGGTAGATGAGCTCGCCGTCGGTGACGTCTGCCTGCTCCCGGATCGCCTGCGCGAAGAGCGCGAGGTCGCCGTCGAAGAAGGTGTCGCAGCAGTGGTTCCAGTCGAGCAGGCGCAGCTTCACGTCGGGCGCTAGTGGCAGGCTCCGGAGCATCGGGTTGTCGTTGACGACGAAGTGGTCGTTCGGCACCGGACCCGTGCCGCCCGCCGCCTGGTACGCGGCGTTGGCCTCCTCTCCGGAGAGGAAGTACGCCAGGTCGAACTCGATCGTGCCCGCGTCGGCGTCGACGGAGCGCACGTACCCGAAGTGGCGACCGTCCTCGAGCGCGGCATCCACCGACGGCGACGGCTGGCTGCTGGCGGCGGTGCCTCGTGCCACGACCTGACCGGACGAGTCGTATCCACGCACCACGGCTCGGCCCGGCGGGGCGACGAGCACGAACGCGTTCGTGTCCGCGTCGAGCTCGTCCGGTATGTCGAGGACCTCCGCCGACACGACGGAGCCGTCGGCAGCCGTGGCCTCGACCCGAATCACGTCGATGGGGATCGCACCGAACGCGACGAGCTGTCGGTTTGATCCCTGGCCCAGGACCGTCGACGCCGGTTGCAGCTCGCTCGTCGCCGGCGACACGAAGCTGGTGCCGGCTCCGATCGTCTCCGCTTCCAGTGAGAGGCTCAGACCTCCTTCCGTTCGCTGGACGAACAGCGTCCACGGCTCGCCGCCGGCGATCCCGTCGCCCAGCACGGCTGCCGTGACCCCGCGACCCGACGCCGCGAAGGACATCGATGCGAAGGCCGCGAGCGCGTCGTCGCGTTCGTCCGTCGTCGCGGCCGGAGCGAACCCGACGCGGGCCTCGAACGTCCGGCCTGCCGCCGTCCACCCGGCGCGGAGGAAGTCCCAGTCGGGGTAGCAGGCCGACTCGGACGCGTTCACGGTCATCGCCCGGAGCTCGACCGGCCACGGTTCGGACGAAGGCCCGTCGAGCGCCAACGGCTCCTCCTGGATCGTCATGAGAAAAGTCGCTGCGCCACCAGCCCGGCCCGGGCAGCCGAACGTCTCTCCTGGATCGGTCGGCGCCAGCGCGAGCATGATGCGCGGGAGCGGGACCTCTGCCATCGAAGCGGATCCGTTGAGCCCCGCCTCGTCCGGGTCGATCAGGCTCCATGCCTGCGGGTAGGTGATCGTGATCCCGTTGAGCGTGCCGGTCGTCACCTGCCCCTCGCCAGCTGGCTGGCTGCTCCTGACCGGTAGCAGGATCGTCGCGCCCGCCACGACCCCGGCGACGATCGCGAGCGCCGAGAGCCCGACGAGGCCTCCGAACACCGCCTGCCGGCGACGGACGGACCGCCGGAGCCCCTCGGGGGTCGACGCGGGTGTGGGGACGCGCCGCGCGTCCTCGTGGAGCACGTCTCGCAGGTCGCGTTCGAGATCGTTCACGTGGTCTCACTCCTCGGGATCCGTTCGCGGAGGGTCTCCATCGCGCGGGCGACCATCGACCGGACGGCGGCCTCGGAACAGCCCAGGGCCTCGCCCGCCTGGTGTTCGGACAGGTCGGCGTAGTAACGGAGCACGACCGCCGCACGCTGCCGCGGCGGAAGGGCCGAGAGCGCCGCTCGGAGCTCGTCGCGCCGTCCGTGGTCGGGCTCGTCGAAGGCCGCAGGAGCGCCGGACCGACGGCGCACGTACGCCGTCTCGACCTTGCGGCGGCGGAAGAGGGACGTGCAGGCGTTCACCACGGCTCGGCGCAGATACGCCTCGAACGCCTCGGGCTGCCGGAGGTGCCGGAACCGCCCGACCGAACGCAGGAAGGCGTCGTGTGCGATGTCCTGTGCCAGGTCGGCGTCGCCCGTGATGAGCGCGGCCAACCGGACGGCTCCCGGCGTGTGCCTAACGTAGA
>DASXTX010000252.1:0-23618 GCA_036505195.1 Actinomycetota bacterium | reverse complement strand
ATGCCGAACCCGGCGTCGGTGCGCTTGCACGAGCGCCACGGGTACCGTCGCGCCGGCTACTACTCGGAGCAGGGGCGCAAGTTCGGGCGATACTGGGACGTCGCCTGGTACGAACGGAGCTTCCCGGAGGTGGCGTCCACGACCTCCGGGTGAGAGGTTGGAGGCGTGGCCGACGAGCTCGAATCGCGGATCGACGCGCTGTACGCGCTCCCGCTCGAGCGCTTCACGCCCGAACGAGATGCGCTGGCCAAGGAGCTCGCCGCGGACGGCGATCGCGCCGGCACCGCCCGCGTGAAGGCGCTCCGCAAGCCGGTGGTCGCGGCGTGGGCCGTGAACGCCCTCGCCCGCGAGGATGCCGACGGTGTCCGAGCGCTGATCGAGCTCGGGGACACCCTCCGGTCGGCCCATCGCCGAGCGGTGTCGGGCAGGGACGTCGAGCCGTTCCGCGCGGCGACCGAGGAGCGTCGTCAGCTCGTGAACGAGCTCACGCGCAAGGCCGGAGCGATCCTCGAGCGGGCGGGCGGCGCCACGTCGGCGACGACCGACGCGATCGCGGGGACCCTGGAGGCCGCCACGGTCGACGAGGAGACCGGGGAGCTCGTCCGCGCCGGTCGACTCACCAAGCCCGTCCGGCCGCCGGCGACCTTCGCCGGCGCCGGGCTCCGGGTGCTCGAGGGCGGGCCGTCCCGTCCGGCGGCACCGGCCGAGCCACCGAAGCCCAAGCCCGACGCCGCCAAGCTGCGCCGCGAGCTGTCGGCGGCCGAGACACGGGAGCGTCGCGCGGCCGCCGCCGTCGAACGCGAGCGCGGCGCGATCCAGGACCTGGACCGCCGGCGTTCGGAGACCAAGGACCGGCTGCGGGCCGCGGAAGCCGAGCTCCGGGGCGTCTCGCTCGAGCGCAAGCGCCTGGCCAACGCCCTGGACAAGCTGGCGGATCGTTGAACCGATCGTCGCTCGCATGACCGATCCGGCTGGGTCGGTTCGGTAGCATCTGCAGACTATGCGCCGCTACGACGCTTCCGAGATCGAGCCGAAGTGGGTCGAACGGTGGGAGGCCGAGGGCCTGTACCGGGCGTCCGAGGACCACGCGGACCCTCGACCGCGGTTCTACGCGCTCGACATGTTCTCGTACCCCTCGGGCGACCTCCACATGGGTCACGCGGAGGCGTTCAGCGGCGGGGACGCGGTGGCGCGGTTCGCCACGATGCGCGGCTACAACGTCCTCCATCCGATCGGCTGGGACGCCTTCGGCCTCCCGGCCGAGAACGCCGCGATCAAGCGCGGGATCAACCCCAAGGAATGGACGTACGCCAACATCGAGCAGCAGGCGCGCTCGTTCCGCCGGATGGGGATGTCGTTCGACTGGACCCGCCGGATCAACACCAGCGACCCCGAGTACTACCGGTGGACACAGTGGTTGTTCCTCCGGCTGTTCGAACGCGGCCTGGCGTATCGCAAGAACGCGCCGGTGAACTGGTGCCCCAAGGACGCGACGGTCCTGGCGAACGAGCAGGTGATCAACGGCGCCTGCGAGCGGTGCGGCACGCCGGTCGTTCGCAGGGACCTCACCCAGTGGTTCTTCAAGATCACCGACTACGCGCAGCGGCTGCTCGACGACATCGAGCCGCTCGACTGGCCGGAGCGTGTGATGACGATGCAGCGCAACTGGATCGGGCGTTCGGAGGGAGCGAGCGTCACGTTCGAGATCGCCGAGACCGGCGATGCCGTCGAGGTGTTCACGACCCGTCCCGACACGCTGTGGGGGGTTACGTTCTTCGTGTTCGCGCTCGAGCATCCGCTCGTGCCCAGGCTCGCCGAAGCCGGTGGCACCGAGACCGAGGTCGAGGCGATGCTCGAAGCCGTTCGGGCGACGCCCCTGGCCAACCGCGAGCAGGCGGAGAGCCGCGAGGGCATCCGGGTGGGTGTCCACGCGGTGAACCCCGTGAACGGGGAGAAGGTCCCCGTCTTCGTCGCGCCCTACGTGTTGATGGAGTACGGCACCGGCGCGGTCATGGGGGTGCCGGCGCACGACCAGCGGGACTTCGAGTTCGCGCGCGCCCACGACGTGCCGATCCGCGTGGTGGTGCAGCCCGAAGGCGAGCGGCGTGACGCCGCGACGATGACCGAGGCGTACGACCACGAGGGTGTGATGGTGAACTCGGGACCGTTCGACGGCGTGCGGTCGCCGGCGTCGATCGCGCAGGTCACGGCGTGGCTCGAGGAGCAGGGGAAGGGACGCTCCACTGTCACGTACCGGCTCCGCGACTGGCTGATCAGCCGCCAGCGGTACTGGGGCGCGCCGATCCCGATCATCCACTGCCCCGAGCACGGCGAGGTGGCCGTCCCCGACGACCAGCTCCCGGTGCTGCTCCCCGAGGACGTCGACTTCCGGCCCGGCGGCGAGTCGCCGCTCGCGCGGCACGCGGCGTTCGTGAACACGACCTGTCCGATCTGTGGAGAAGCGGCGACGCGCGACACCGACACGATGGACACCTTCGTCGATTCCGCCTGGTACTACTACCGCTACTGCTCGCCGCACGAGAAGACGAAGCCGTTCGACCCGGCGGCGGTCGAGCGATGGATGCCCGTCGACCAGTACATCGGAGGAGTCGAGCACGCGATCCTCCACCTCCTGTACTGCCGGTTCCTCACCAAGGTGCTGTTCGACATGGGGATGGTCGCTTTCACCGAGCCGATGCTGCGGCTGATGAACCAGGGGCAGGTGATCTTCGGCGGTGCGTCGATGAGCAAGTCGAAGGGCAACATCGTCGAACCGATGCCGCTCGTCGAACGCTGGGGGGCCGACACGATGCGTCTGAACATCCTGTTCGCCGGGCCCTTCGAGGACGACGTCGACTGGAAGCTGATCGCGCCCGATCCCGACCGGCGTCCGGGCGTGACGACGTGGCTCGGCCGCGTCTTCGCGGCCGTCGGCGGGGCGTGCGAACGGGACGCTCCGGACCCCGAGCCGTTGCGGCGCCTGACCCACCGGACGATCCGAGCGGTCACCGACGACATGGAGCGCTTCCGGTTCAACGTGGCGATCAGCAAGCTGCAGGTGCTATCGAACGGGATGCGCTCGGCACTGGATGCCGGCGAGGGCGCTCGGGAGGCCGCGGCCGCCCTCACGCTCATGCTGGCGCCCCTGGCCCCCTTCGCGGCGGAGGAGCTCTGGCGCGAGGTGCTCGGCAACCCCTCGAGCGTGCACACCGCGAACTGGCCGACCTTCGACGAGGCGCTCGCGCACGACGAGCGGGTCACGCTGGTGGTCCAGGTCGACGGGAAGGTGCGCGACCGGATCGAGGTCGGAGCCGACGCCGACGAGGAGACCTGCCGAGAGCTGGCCCTCGCCTCGGAGAAGGCACGGCGCGCGATGGACGGGCGCGAGCTCGCCCAGGTGATCGTCCGGGCGCCCCGCCTGGTGAACCTCGTCACATCCCGCTAGGCACGCCTCGCTGCGCCGCTCAACATCCGCCCGAGCCGTCCCGATAGGAAGGACAAGGCCGGAGTGGGCCTGCTTCCGCCTGACCGAGGACACCGATGAGCGCGACGGCCGCCCCAACCCCAGTGCCGGACGGAGACGAGGGGTCCGGCTCGCTCCCCTCCGTCCTGCGGACCAAGCGGACGATCGCGCTGCTCCGGATCTGCGTGCTCGCGGTCGTCACGGTCCTGTCCCTGAACTCGGTTGGCGTCCGTACCGGCGCGGTGCCGGTCGCGCTCATCCTGCTGTTCGACGCCTTCGTGTACGCGCTGGCGTGCCTGGTGCTCTCCACCCGAGACGACGAGGCGTCCCCGTGGGGGCGCGCCGTGACGATCGTGATCGACGTAACCCTGATCACGGCCTGGATCGAGGTGACCGGCGGCGGTCGAAGCGAGTTCTGGACCCTGTACCTGATCGTGATCGCGGCGGTCGCGCTGCGGTTCGGGATCGTCGAGACCATCGGCGTGGCCGTCGGGCTCGCGGTCTTGCTGTTGGCGCAGCTCGTCGAGCACGGCGCCCTGTGGACGTCGAGGCTGTACCGGCCGACCCTGCTGCTGGCCGCGGGGTTCGCGATCGGGGTGCTCTCGCTGCAGCGCGCGGACCAGCGACAGAAACGGTTCGAGATGGAGGCGATCGCCGAGTCGAGGGGGCGTCAACTCGGCAGGGAGCGCGCGGAGGTGGAGCGTCTCCGGAAGGTCGATCTGGCGCGGACCGAGTTCGTCGGAGTCGCGGCGCATGAGCTCCGGACCCCGCTCGCCGCGATCCTCGGAGTGCTGAGCACGCTCAAGGAACACGGCGCGGTGCTCGAGGACAGGGTCCGCGTCGACCTGATCGACGGGGCCGAGGCGCAGGCCGAGCGCCTCACGAGGCTGCTGGAGGACCTGCTCACGGTCTCCCGGATCCAGGACGGGGTGCTCCGCCTGTCGATGGAGCCGGTCGACCCGCGCGATCTGATCGCCGACGCGGCGCGTGCATCCAGCACCGCCGAGCGTCTGCGGCTCGAGCTCGACGCGCCCGCCCGGCTGGTGTGCGATGCCGACGCGATCGTCCGCGTCCTCACGAACCTGTTCGACAACGCGAGGAAGTACTCGCCCGAAGGAACGCCGATCACGGTCGCGGTCTCGAGCGACGCTCGCCGCGTGGCGGTCGATGTCCACAACGCCGGTGGCGGGATCGCGGAGGAGGATCGCGAGGCGATCTTCGAGCGGTTCCGTCGAGCCGACGAGACGGAAGCGCCCGGGACGGGGCTCGGCCTGTACATCTCGCGCGGGCTGGTGCGGGCGCACGGCGGTGAGCTCGACGTGGGCGATGCCCCCGAGGACGGTCTCGGCGGGACGCGCTTCACGTTCTGGCTCCCAGTGCTCGATCCGGGTGAGCGGGAGGTGAGCGTTGGCCCCTCGGGGCCATCGGCTCCCGTCGCTCGCGAGGATGGTGCGATCTCGCCCGATGTGAACCACCTCACGGTCCGGACGGCCGTCCGACGCTAGCGTTCGCAACGGCGACCTCCCCCGGTCGGGGGGAGGCATGTCCGAAGGCTCGATCCGTGAACGCCTCGCGGCGCTCTCGCGCGGCGAGCTCATCGGGCTGGTTGCGCTCCTCGCCGTAACCCTGGGGGGCGCCGGTCTCTGGTACGTCCGGTCGCTTCCGCGTCCCGTGGAGGTCGCTGCTGCGCCGAGCGGGGGGACGGCGTCCGCTCCGGCGTCGGCGAGCCCCTCACCGGAGGTCGTCATCCTCGTGGACGTCGCGGGCTGGGTTCGCCGACCGGGCGTGTACGAGTTCACCGAGGGCGCACGGGTGATCGACGCCATCGACGCCGCGGGTGGAGCTCGCTCGGGTGCCGTGCTCGAGGCGCTGAACCTGGCCGCGCCGCTCACCGACGGCACCCAGATCCTGGTCCCTCGCGAAGGTCAGGAGGGTGTGGCGCCGGCGCCGGTGACGGGCGGCGCGGTTGCCGGCGGGCTCGTCAACGTGAACTCGGCGATCGCGACCGAACTCGAAGAGCTCCCCGGTATCGGCGAGGTCATCGCGCAACGGATCATCGACTACCGGACCGAGAACGGCCCGTTCGCCACGGTCGACGAGCTCCTCGACGTGAGCGGCATCGGGGACGCGATCTTGGAGTCGATCCGCGAGCTCGTCACGGTGTGAGCACCTGGATCACTCCGGCGCTGGCAGCCGTCTTCTGGGCCGGCCTGCTGCTGCAACCACGGGTCGGCGGGTTCGCCGACCCGTGGGTCTGGCTGTCGGCCGGCGGTGGGCTGCTCGCGGCGGCGTTGGCCCTCGCGCCCGGGCGGGCGGAAGGTCCCGGGTCGCTCGAGCGCGCCGGTCTGGTCGAGGCCGGTCCGCGCGACCTTCGGGACGCGGTCGCGCCCGCGCCGATCCGCCGGGAACGAGCGGCCTGGGCGCCGCTACCGCTCGCGCTCGGGGGCTCGCTCCTGCTCGCGATCGGGTGGGGGAGCGTGCACGAGCATCGGGTGCGCGACGCGGTGCTCGCGCGGATCTCGGGTTCGGTCACCGTCGAGGGATCGCTCCGGGTCGATCCGTCGGTCGAGCGAGATCGGTGGTCCGCGGTGCTCGACGCCCGATCGGTCCGTTGGGAGGACGGCGGCGCGGCCGTCCGCGAGACCGTCTGGCTCTCGGGCCGCGACGAGCCGCCCGACGCCGTCCGGGGCGATCGCCTCCGGGTCTCGGGCTCGGTGCGTCCCGTCGAGGACCAGCGCTTCGCGTCGTTCCTGCTCCGTCGCGGGATCGCCGCGGAGCTCGAGGTCGACGTGGCCCAACGCGTCGGTCCCGCGGCGTTCGCGCCGGTCCGGTGGGCGCAGGTGTTCCGGTCACTCGCCGGTCGCTCGATCGAGTCCTCGTTCCCGCCCACCGAGGCCGGGCTGCTGATGGGGCTCGCGCTCGGCGACGGCTCGAGGCTGGATCCGGTCCTCGAACGCGACTTCCGCGCGACCGGGCTCTCGCACCTGCTCGTCGTCTCGGGGGAGAACGTCGCGATGGTGCTCGCCCCGATCGTTGCGCTCGGGGCCGCCCTGCGATGGTCCCGGTGGCCGCGGTTCGCGCTCGGGATCGGGACGGTGGCGTTCTTCGTCGTGCTGACCGGCGCCGAGCCCTCGGTGATGCGCGCCGGCGTGATGGCCGGGCTCGCGCTCATCGGCGTGCTGCTCGGCCGGCCGAGGAGCACGGGGTCGATCCTCGCGGGCGCCGTCGTC
Source organism: Actinomycetota bacterium (assembly GCA_036505195.1). GTDB lineage: Bacteria > Actinomycetota > UBA4738 > UBA4738 > HRBIN12 > DASSJM01. The sequence goes on along the minus strand of DASXTX010000252.1, from coordinate 16,925 downwards.
GTCCTGCTCGTGATCGATCCGGCGCTCGTCTGGTCGGTCGGGTTCCAGCTGTCGGTGGCGGCCACGGCGAGCATGGTCGCGCTCGCGACGCCGATCTCGCGGCGGCTCCGGTTCCTCCCGTCGTCGCTGTCGTTGGCCGCCGGCGCGACGCTCGCCGCGCAGGTCGGGGTGACGCCGCTGCTCCTGTTCTACTTCCACGAGGTCCCGATCTCGACCGTGGCCGCGAACGTGCTCGCGTTCCCCGCCGTCGCGCCGGCGCTGCTGCTCGGCCTGGCGGCCGCCACGATCGGGATCGTCGTTCCGGCGGCCGGTCACCTCGTCTCGATCCTCGCGCTCGTCCCGATGCGCTACCTCGAGATCGTCGCCGACCGCCTCGCCCGAGCGCCGATCCCGTGGATCACCGGCGGCGGAGCGTTGACGTTGATCCTGGGCGTGGGTCTCGGGGCGCTCCTCGCCTGGTGGCTGCGTGCGGGGCGGCCCCTGCCGAGGTGGGCGTTCGTCGGCATCCTCGCGGTACTGCCGCTGCTGGTCTGGTCGAACGCCATCTCGGCGGGCCCACCGAGCGCGCTCACGGTCCGGTTCTTCGACGTCGGGCAGGGAGACTCGGCGTTGCTCACGTCGCCGGGGGGTGTCGCGATCCTGGTCGACGGCGGCCCGGACCCCGCCCAGGTCGCGACCGAGCTCGCGGCGCTCGGGGTCAAGCGGCTGGACCTGGTGATCGCGAGCCACCCGCACGCCGATCACGTCGTGGGGCTCCCGGCGGTGATCGCTCGGTTCCCCGTCGGTCTGCTGCTCGAGCCGAGATGCCGGGACGACTCGCCGGACGGTGCCGCGCTCGACGAGGCCGCCGCGGCCGAGCACCTCACGGTCCGGCACCCGAGGGCGGGCGACGTGCTCAGGGTGGGCGACGTCCGCCTCGACATCCTGTCGCCGGACCGCTGCTGGTCCGGGACCGAGTCCGACACGAACAACGACGCGATCATCGTCCGCGCGAGCCTCGGGGAGGACTCGGTCCTGTTCGCGACCGAACCCGAGGAGCCGGCCCAGCAGGTGCTGCTCGACGACGGCGCGGATCTGCACGCCGACGTCCTCAAGGTTCCTCACCACGGGGCCGCGACGTCGATCGAGCCGTTCTTCGAGGCCGTCGGGGCGGAGGTGGCCGTCGTGAGCGTCGGTCCGAACACCTACGGCCACCCGGTCCCCGAGGTCCTCGACTGGATCCGCGCGTCCGGCGCCCGGGTGCTGCGGACCGACCTCGCAGGGACCGTGACCGTCACCTTCGAGAGGGAGGGGCTGGTTGTAGAGTCCGCCGCGTGAGCCGGACCAACGCCAAGTCCTCGCCGGTGTCCCTGCTGTGGGGCGAGGACGAGTTCCTGCTGCGGGAGGCTGCACTCGAGCTCCTCGGCGACCTGCAGCCGGTCGAGGTGGACGGCGGGCTGTGGCAGGGAGGCGAGACGGCGGACCTCGCGACGCCCTCGCTGTTCGGCGAGCGGCGGGCGCTCCTGGTCTCGAACGCGAGGGCGCTGCCCGATGAGGGCGTTCGGGAACTCGCCCGCTACCTCGAGGCCCCCGATCCGGGCGCGCCGCTCGTGCTCGTCGCGGTGGTCGGCGATCGGGCAAAGGCCCCGGCGGCGCTCGTGAAGCTCGTCAAGGGTGTCGGCGCGGTGACCGAGGTCAAGATGCAGCGCAAGGAGCTTCCCGGCTGGCTCCTCAAGCGTGCGACCGCGAAGGGGCTCGACCTGGCGCCGGACGGGGCGGCCGCGCTCGTCGACACGCTCGGCGAGGACCCCGGGGCGCTCGAACGCGCGCTCGAACAGCTCGCGACGGCGTTCTCGGGGGAACGGATCACGCGTGAGATCGTCGCGCGGCAATTCCGAGGGCTGGGCGAGCAGCACGTGTGGGACCTGTGCGACCGGGCGTTCTCTCGCGACCTCCCCGGTGCGATGCGGTCGCTCCGGACGCTGCTCGAGGCCGGCGAGGCGGGGCTCATGTTGCTCGGTGCGATCACGTCGCGGCTCCGCGACCTGATCCGCGTCGCGTCACTGCCGGAACGGCTCGCGCCCGCCGATGCCGCCAGGCAGGCGGGGCTGCGGTTCGACTGGCAGGTGCGGCGCTACCGTCAGCAGGCCAAGCGCTTCTCCGCGGAGGATCTCGCCGGCCTCCACGAACGCATCGCGTGGGCCGACCGCGCGCTGAAGTCGGGGGCGACCGACGACGTCGTCCTTCCGATGCTCGTCGCGGCGATCGCGGGGGAGCCGGCGGCCCTGCCCGTCTAGAGGGCTACTCGGCTGCTGCGGCGGCCCGGTTCGCGGCCCTGGCCAGACGCGACTTGTGCCGGGCCGCGGCGCGCCTGTGGAGCATGCCCATGGAGGCGGCCTTGTCGTAGGCGCGCGACGCGTCGCGGACGGCGGCGGCGGCGGCCTCGGCGTCGCCGCTCGCGGCGGCCGTGGTCGCCCTCTTGGTCGCGGTCTTCAGCGAGGAGCGAACGCCCTGGTTGCGCTTGCGCCGCTTCTCGTTCTGTCGGTTCCGCTTGATCTGGGACTTGATGTTGGCCATGGACGGTCGAGTGTACCAGCGGCCCCAGGCACGCCCGAGGGTGTCGCCGCGTGCGGCGCCCGTACGATAGGCGAGCCGTGAGCGAGGACTCCGATGACTGAGCTTGGCCACATCCGGAACTTCTGCATCATCGCGCACATCGACCACGGCAAGTCGACGCTGGCAGATCGCCTGCTCGAGCTCACGCACACCGTCGCCGACCGAGACATGCGCGAGCAATACCTCGACAAGATGGATCTCGAGCGCGAACGCGGGATCACGATCAAGGCGCAGGCCGTGCGCCTCGCGTACCGGTTCGAGGGCGTCGACCACGAACTGAACCTGATCGACACCCCCGGCCACGTCGACTTCACGTACGAGGTCTCGCGCTCCCTGGCCGCCTGCGAGGGGGCGGTGCTCCTCGTCGACGCCGCGCAAGGGATCGAGGCGCAGACGCTCGCGAACTTCCACCTCGCCCGGGACGCCGGGCTGGTCATCGTCCCGGTGCTCAACAAGATCGACCTTCCGCAGGCCGACGTCGACGAGACCCGGCGCGAGCTCGCCGAGGTCGTGGGGTGCCCGCCCGAGGACGTCCTCGCCGTCAGCGCCAAGACCGGGGAGGGCGTGACCGAGCTGATCGAGGAGGTCCTGCGTCGCGTCCCGCCCCCGGCCGGCGAACGCGACCGGCCGCTCCGTGCGCTGATCTTCGACTCGTCGTTCGACCCGTACCGCGGCGTGATCGCCTACCTCCGTGTGAAGGAGGGCCTGCTGCCCTCGCGCTCGAAGGTGCGGTTCATGGCGAGCGCGATCGACTCGGAGGCCGAGGAGGCGGGGGTCTTCGCGCCGGAGGCCACCCCCGTGCCGAGGCTCGAGGCGGGCGAGGTCGGTTACCTCGTGACCGGTCTGAAGGACGTCCACCAGGTCAAGGTCGGCGACACCGTCTCGCTCGCCGGCAAGCAGGGCGCGCACGAACCCTTGCCCGGCTACCGCGAACCGAGGCCGATGGTGTGGAGCGGCCTGTTCCCCGCCGAGGGGGGCGACTACTCGGAGCTGCGAGAGGCGCTTGACCGGCTCAAGCTGAACGACGCGGCGCTCGTCTACGAGCCCGAGACCTCGCGGGCGCTCGGGTTCGGATTCCGGTGCGGGTTCCTCGGCCTGCTCCACATGGACATCGTCAAGGAGCGGCTCGAGCGGGAATTCGGGCTCGAGCTGATCGCGACGGCGCCCAACGTCGAGTTCCACGTGATACGAGGCGACGAGACGGTCGTGGTGCACAACCCGAGCGAAATGCCACAACCGGGGACCTACGACCGCGTCGAGGAGCCGGTGGTGCGCGCGACGATCATCACGCCGAGCGAGTACCTCGGGCCCGTCCTCGAGCTCTGCCAGGCCCGACGCGGAGAGCTGGCGGACATGCAGTACCTATCGCCCGAGCGCGCCGAGGTCCACTACAAGCTGCCCCTCGCGGAGATCATCTTCGACTTCTTCGACCAGCTGAAGTCCAAGACCCGCGGGTACGCCTCGCTCGACTACGAGCCGATCGGGTACGAGACGGCGGAACTGGTCCGGGTCGACATCCTCCTGCACGGGGAGCCCGTGGACGCGTTCTCGAGCGTCGTCCACCGGGAGAAGGCGGCGCCGTACGGACGGCAGATGGTCGAACGCCTGCGCGAGCTGATCCCGCGGCAGCTGTTCGACGTCGCGATCCAGGCGTCGATCGGTTCGCGCATCGTGGCCCGCGAGACCGTGAAGGCCAAGCGCAAGGACGTGCTCGCCAAGTGCTACGGCGGAGATATCACGCGCAAGCGCAAGCTGCTCGAGCAACAGAAACGAGGGAAGGAGCGCATGCGCCGGGTCGGCCGGGTCGATGTGCCACAGGAGGCGTTCATCGCGGCGCTCCGCGTCGACCAGCGAGCGGAGGCGAAGAAGTGAGCGCCATGGAACGAGCAGGCATCTACGTCCACGTGCCGTTCTGCCTCACGAGGTGCGGCTACTGCGACTTCAACGCATACGCCGGGCTCGACAACCTCGCGTCGCCGTACGTGAGCGCGCTGCTGCGCGAGGCCGAGCTGGCGGCCCCCGGCTGGTCGGGGGACGAGATCGTGAGCGTGTTCCTCGGCGGGGGCACCCCGACCACGCTCGAGGTCGCCGACCTGAAGGCGCTCCTCGCGCGCCTGCGACAGGGCTACTCGGTCGCGCCGAACGCCGAGGTCACGATCGAGGCCAACCCCGACACGGTGGATCGGCTCAAGTTCGAAGGTCTGCTCGAGGCGGGCTTCACGCGGCTGTCGATGGGCGCGCAGTCGTTCGACCCCGCGGTGCTGGCCTCGCTGGAACGCCTGCACGACCCTGCGTCGGTCCGGCGCGCGACGCGGGACGCGCGAGCGGCCGGGTACACGAACATGAACCTCGACCTGATCTACGGCGCCGACGGTGAGCGCCTCGAGTCCTGGGAGCGCACCCTGCTCGAGACCGTCGACCTCGCTCCCGAGCACGTGAGCGCGTACGCGCTCACGATCGAACCCTCGACGCCGCTCGGACGGAAGGTGCAGCACGGCGCCGTGCCCGCGCCCGACCCCGACCTGCAGGCGGACATGTTCGAGCTCGCGTGTGAGCTCCTCGGCGACGCCGGCTATCAGCACTACGAGGTCTCGAACTGGGCGAAGCCCGGCTTCGCGTGTATCCACAACCTCGGGTACTGGGAGCGGCGTCCGTACCTCGGGCTCGGCGCCGGCGCCCATTCGTACCGCGACGACCGTCGCTGGTGGAACGTCCGCCCCCCCGAGGAGTACCTCTCGCTCGTCGGCGCCGGGACGCTGCCGGTCGGCGGCGAGGAACGCCTCGAGCCGAGCGATACTTACATCGAGGAGGTGTTCCTGCGCCTGCGGATCCTCGAGGGCGTGCCGACATCGTGGGTCGAGCCCGAGAAGGCAGCGCCGTTCGTCGAGAGCGGCCTGCTCCGGGATCGGGACGGCGCGTTGATCCCGACCGAACGAGGGATGCTCGTCCTGAACGAGCTCGTGCTCGCGCTCACCGATCAGCCGTAGTGCTGGAGGTCGGCGCCGCAGCCTCCCGACCACAGGAACGTAGTGACATCGTCGTTGAAGGGGTGGGTGAACTCGCGCACGTCCACGACCCGCAGCTGCCCGTCGCGAAGGAGGAACACGGTCTCGACGACCTCCCAGTGGGCGTCGGGGGCGTCGGGGGGGACGATCTCGGCGGCCACCGAGACGAACGCGCGCTCGCCGTTCGAGGGTTCACATCGGATCGAGGCGGCCGAGAAGGCGTCGCCGCTGATCCAGAACTGCGGCTCCGTTCCGCCTTCGAACCCCTCGTACCCGAACTCGGCCGAGCCCGGCGGCGCGACGGTCACGGGGACCAGGGCGAGGCCGTCCGCGCCGTCCCCCAGGAGATCGAACAGCTTCAGGCCGGGCATCGAGAAGGCGACGTTCTGGACGAGAAGTTCGTCTGTGCGGTCCCCGTCCACGTCGGGTGCGGCCCACGCCACGCAGGCCGCGTTCTCGCACACGATGGGGCCGTAGGACGTGTCGGCCACGCCGTCGCCGCTCAGGTCCATCGCGACCACGTTGAACGCACCCGTCGCGTCCGGGCATCCACCCTGGTCGCCTATCCTCGTCGCGACGAACGCGATGCCGGGGGTGTTGGGGTCCGCGAAACGTCCGGGGACGGACGTGACGTTGCAGACGGGGAACCCGAGCCCGATGTCCTGAGCCCCGTCCACGTTCCACCAAGGCGTCGGGGAGGGAGCGACCGTGGCGCCGATGGTGGTGAGAGGCTGCCAGGAGAACCCGAGCACGTCGGATTCGACCAGAGTGCGGGCATGCGAGCCGTTGGGGTGCATCTCCACGATCGGCCCCACGCCGCCGTTTCGCGCCGCCTCGTACGTGATGCGGGTCCCGTCGGGCGAGAACTGTGGGTTCAGATTGGTGAACGAGCCGTCGTCGTCCGTCAGCCGGTGGACGCTCGAGCCATTGGCGTCCATCACGAAGATGTCGGACTCGCTCGCGGCTTCCTGCCGCGTGAAGACGATCTCGCTCCCGTCGGGTGACCACGAAGGGTTGTAGTCCGTCCCGGTGTCCGTGATCTGCCGAACGTTGGAGCCGTCCGCGTCCATCACGAAGATGTCGTACTGGTCCTCGGTCCCGGCGTCGAACAGGATCTGCGAGCCGTCCGGAGAGAAGGTCGATGAGAATACGGCGTAGGTCCCCGGAGCGACTTCCGAATAGACCACCTCGTCGCTGCCGCCGTCCGCCGCCGCCACGTGGACCTCCGTGCGGCCGCCCTGCCGGGCCGTGTAGGTCAGGCGCTCGCCGTCCGGATGCCACGAAGGCCGTCCGACGTTGTCGGCATCCGCGATCTGCACGGCGTGGGACCCATCGGCGTCCATCACCCACAGGCTCCGGCCAGGCTCACCGAAGACCGCAACGGCGAGCCGAGATCCGTCGGGCGACCAAGCGATGTGCCACGCGAGCCCCCGCTCGGGGGCCGGGATCGAACGTTCGTCGGATCCGTCCGGTGCTGCGATCACGATGCTCTCGCCATCGGTGTACGCGAGGTCGCCGTTCGTGGCGGGTTGGGGCGCTACGGGCCGGAGCGGCCGGGGACCGTCCCCGCCAGGAGCGAGGATGCGTGCAAGAGCGAGCAACCCCCAGGTCGTCCCCGCCAGGACCACGAGAGTCAAGGCCGCCACCTGCAACCTCTGCACCATGTGGCGACGTTCGTGACGTCGGATCAGTTGTTCGTAGACACCGCTCGGATCGGCCGGCCGCGCGGCTCGCCCAAGTTCCTCGTGCAGTCGTTCGTCAAGGCGAGCCACGGTCGTTCGCCTCCTCTTCGCTGGCGGTGTCATCGGTGACGCCGAGCTGATCGGCGAGCGCGGCTCGAGCCCGGGCCAGGCTGCTCTTCACCGTGCCTTCACTGACCCGCATCGCCCCGGCCGCATCGACCGTGCTCATCTGGAGGTAGTAGCGGAGCACCGCCGCTTCCCGCTGCCGCCGTGGGAGGGCCGCCAACGCTCGGTCGACGTCGATGCGGTCGGCCGTCGGCGGCACGCCCAACCTCGGGCTCGCGAGCCGAGCCCGCGCTCGCCGTTCGGATCGAATCCGGCGGAGCCCGCTCCGCACCAGGTTCAGTGCCACCGTGGTCACCCACCCCTCCAGAGAGTCGATCTCCTCGCCCTTGTCGGAGCGTTCCCATGCCCGGATGAGCGCCTCCTGCACGGCGTCCTCGGCGGCCGGGCGGCTGCCGCTCGTGAGCGCGACCGCCGCGACCAGCCTCGGATAGGACGTATGGAGGAACTCCCTGATCGCGACCTCGTCGACCCTCATCTGCTCTCGAACTCTAGGACGCGCGTCGGGCGCGAACGGTTGTCACGACCACCGAGGTCCCTAGCACTCTCGGGGGTAGACTGCTAAGCCATGTCGGAACACGAGATGGGAACCAGGAAGGTCGAGGTGTTGCGCGCCGTCGTCGAGGAGTTCGTGCGTACGGGCGAGCCCGTCGGGAGCGAGACGATCGCCGAAAGCACCGGCCTCGGCGTCTCCAGCGCGACGATCCGCAACGAGCTGGCGGCGCTGGAGGAGCTCGGGTACCTCTCGCACCCGCACACGTCCGCCGGGCGGATCCCGACGGATGCCGGCTACCGCAAGTACGTCGACGCATTGCCCCCGGGCGGGCGGATGCGAGACACCCAACGGCGGGCGATCGCGGGCTTCTTCGCCGAGACGATGCTCGATCTCGAGGACGTCCTAAAGGGGACGACCCAGCTGCTGTCCCGCGTCACGCAGTACGCCAGCGTCGCCGTCCCCCCCTCGGGTTCGAGCGAGGTGGTGGTCCGAACCGAGCTGATCGAGCTCGGGAGCGGGCTGTTGCTCTTGGTCGTGGGCCAACGCGGCGGCGTCGACAAGGTGATGATCGATCGCCCGGACGAGCTCGACGCGGACTCGCTCGCTGCGCTGGAGCGCTCGCTCGCCGACCGGGTCAGGGACAAGACCGTCTCCGAGGCGCGGGCCGAGGCCCTCAAGGCGGCGGCAGGCGCCGGCGAGGCCGAACGCACGATCTTCGCGGCGGCCGCGGACGTGTTCGGGGACATGCAGGTCGGCGCCGGGTCGCACCACGTGCTGATCGGCGGCGTCGCGAACCTGGCCGACGAGGCCGCACACTGGCGCCGCGAGACCGTCCGCCGCTTGTTCGAGGCGCTTGAGCACGAGTCGGAGATGCTCGAGCTGCTGCGCGACGTCACCGCCGAGGACCTCACCGTCACGATCGGCGCCGAGCACCCGCACACGGGCGACTGGGAGGCATCGATCGTGTCGGCTCCCTTCCGGGCTGGATCCTCTGCGCTCGGTGCGGTGGGTGTGGTGGGGCCGACCGCGATGGACTACGTCGGGGTGATGGCGTCGGTCCGCGCCGTCGCGCGGCGCCTGTCCGAGCTCGCCACCGAGCTCGACGCCTGACCGGATGGCCACCGTCCGCGACCTGTACGAGATCCTCGGCATCGGGCGAGACGCCTCGACCGAGGACATCCGGACGGCGTACCGGCGTCTGGCTCGCGAGTTCCACCCGGACGTGAACGACGACCCCGAGGCCGAACAGCGCTTCAAGGAGGTCGCCGGCGCCTACGAGATCCTCTCGGACGCCGACAAACGGGCGCGCTACGACGCCTACGGCCACGACGGGCCGATGGAGACGTCGTTCGGCGATATCACCGACCTGTTCGAGGCGTTCTTCGGGACCGGGACGTTCGGTCGGCGCCGCGGCGGTCGCCGGAGTCGCTCGCAGCCCGGCGAGGACCTGTTCGCCGATCTCGCGCTCGGGTTCAAGGAGGCGGCGTTCGGGGCGCGGCGCGAGGTCGAGGTCGGGCGGATGGAGACGTGCGGCGTCTGTCACGGGAGCGGCGCGGGGCCGGGGACCGCACCGCAGCGATGCCACACCTGCGGGGGCACGGGTCAGGTGCAGGACGTGCGCCGGAGCATCTTCGGGACCGTGATGACCGCGCACCCGTGCGGCACCTGTCAGGGCACGGGCGAGGAGATCGTCTCGCCGTGTGAGGCTTGCCAGGGTCGGGGTCGCGTCGCGGCGCATGCGACGGTGCCGATCGACGTCCCCGCGGGCGTCACCGATGGGATGGAGCTCAGGATCGGCGGCGCGGGGCACGCCGGTCGTGCAGGCGGCCCGCCCGGGGACATGTACATGTCGATCCACGTCGACGAGGACCCGGTGTTCGAACGACACGGGGCCGATGCGTTCGCGGTGCTCGAGGTGCCGATGGTGCAGGCAGCGCTCGGCGGCGAGGTCCAGGTCGCGACGCTGGACGGCACCGAACGCGTCGTGATCGATCCCGGGACCGAGTCCGGGACCACCGTCCGATTGAAGGGCAAGGGGATCCCGAACCTGGGTCGCGGAGGCCGGGGCGACCTGTTCCTCACGATCGCGGTGCAGACCCCCCGCGACCTGTCCAGGGATCAACGCAGGTTGGTCGAGGAGCTCGCGCGGCTGCGCGGCGAGGTGGCGGGAAAGCGGACGAGCACCGAGGGGGCGCTCCGGCGTCCCGGGACGCAGGGGCGATGAGCTCCAGCTGCCCGTTCTGCCGCGTCGTCGCGGGCGAGGACCCGGCGGAGATCCTGCACTCGACCGAGACCGTGCTCGCGTTCCGGGACCTGCGACCGCAGGCACCAACGCACCTGTTGCTGATCCCGAAGGAGCACATCACGGACGTCCGGGACCTCGAGGAACGCCACGCCGGGATGCTCCACGACCTGTTCCAGGCCGCCGCGCACCTCGCCAAGACCGAGGGCGTCGATGCTTCCGGGTGGCGGCTGGTCACCAACGTGGGTCGCGACGCCGGACAGAGCGTGTTCCATCTGCATTTCCATCTCCTCGGAGGCCGACCGATGCGTTGGCCGCCGGGCTGATGCCGAGGGCACGAGCGCGTGACGGCGCGCACCCGGGGGTAGAATCCGGACCCAACGCAGGTCGTCCGACGACGACCTGGTCCAAGGGTTCCGATCGAAGAGGAGCGGGGCACCACCCCAGAGCGAGCCGTTTGGCGAGAGCCACCACGCAAGTCAAGATCTTGGTCCCGGGGGACCAGAGCATGGTTGCCCTCCTCGGTCAGCGCGACGAGCTGCTGAAGCTGGTCGAGGCTGCCTTCGATTCGGAGATCGTGGTCCGCGGCAACGAGATCACGATCGCCGGTCCCGAGGTCGAGGTCGAACGAGTCGCGCTGCTGTTCGAGGAGCTCATCACGCTGCTCGAACGCGGCCACGAGCTGAACGCGTCATCGGTCGGACGGTCGATCGAGCTGATCAAGGGCGACGAGGCGACTCCGACCCAGGTGCTCGGCGACGTCTTCCTCACCGGTCGCGGACGCGGGATCGCGCCGAAGACCCTCGGCCAGAAGCGATACGTCGACGCGATGCGCAGTGGGACGGTCACGTTCGCGATCGGTCCGGCCGGGACCGGCAAGACCTACCTCGCGGTGGCCACGGCGGTTCGGGCGCTCGAGCAGAAGCAGGTCTCGCGGCTGATCCTCTCGCGGCCAGCGGTCGAGGCGGGCGAGCGCCTCGGGTTCCTGCCCGGGACGCTGTACGAGAAGATCGACCCCTACATGAAGCCTCTGTACGACGCGCTCTTCGAGATGATGGGCGCCGACGCGCTCCCGCGCCTCATGGAACGAGGCACAATCGAGGTTGCCCCCCTCGCGTTCCTCCGCGGGCGAACGCTGAACGACGCGTTCATCATCCTGGACGAAGCGCAGAACACGACGCCCGAGCAGATGAAGATGTTCCTCACGCGTTTGGGGTTCGGCTCAAAAGCGGTTGTCGACGGGGACGTCACTCAGATCGACCTGCCGACGGGACAGACCTCCGGACTGGTGATCGTGCAGGAGATCCTGCGCGGGATCGAGGGCATCGAGGTGGCTCACCTCGGGGCCCGCGACGTCGTTCGGCACAAGATCGTGCAGGACATCGTGGAGGCGTACCGCGTCTTCGGAGAGCAGCGTGCCCGCGCCGATGGCTGACGACGACCAGCCTCCGCTCATCGCGCTCGACGACCGGCAGGACGCCGACGTCGACCTCGAAGGCCTCATGACGCTCGCACGCGCGACCCTGCTCGGCGAGGGAATCGCTGACGCCGAGCTGTCGATCTCCTTCGTCACCGAGGACGAGATCGCCGGGCTCCACGAGCGCTACCTGCACGAGGCCGGTCCGACCGATGTGCTCTCGTTCCCGCTGGACGACGAAGCCGGCGAGGATGGGCTGCGCCAGCTCGGGGACGTGGTGATCGCGCCGGCGGTCGCCGCCCGGAACAACCCGGACGACCCCGGCTCCGAGCTGCGACTGCTGCTCGTGCACGGGATCCTGCACCTGCTGGGTCACGACCACATGGAGCAGGCGGACCGGGCCACGATGTGGGCGCGCCAGGAGCGCTATTCGGGGGTGCGCGTCCGGTGATCTGGCTCTGGGTACTGGTCGCCGTCCTCGTGATCCTCGGGTCGGTGCTGGCCATCGCGGAGGCCTCGCTCACGCGGATGTCCCGTGTTCGGGCGCTGGCGCTCGTCGAGGAGGGGCGCCGGAACGCCTCGGTCCTCGCGCGGCTGGAAGCCGATCCGCCGCGGTACCTGAACGCCGTCTACCTGACCGTCATGCTCTGTCAGAACGGCTCGGCGATCATCGTCGCGATCCTCGCCGAGCGGTCGTACGGGGGTCTGGGCGTCACGCTGGTCTCCGTCGGGTTCACGTTGCTGTACTTCGTCCTCGTGGAGGCGATGAGCAAGACCTTCGGCGTCCTGCATTCGGACCGCGCCGCGCTCGCGGTGGCACCACTCGTGTGGTTCCTCGGTCGGCTGCTCGCGGCGCCGACGAGGGGCCTGATCGTCATCGCGAACTGGCTGCTGCCGGGCAAGGGCCTGAAGCAAGGGCCCTTCGTGTCGGAGGCAGATCTGCGCTCGATGGCCGAGGTCGGAAGCGAGGAGGGCTCGATCGAGGAGGGCGAGAAGGAGCTGATCCACTCGATCTTCGAGTTCGGCGACACGATCGTCCGCGAGGTGATGGTGCCCCGGCCCGACATCACGGCGATCGAGTCGGACAAGACGCTGCGCGACGTCCAGGCGCTGGTGCTCCAGCACGGGTACTCGAGGATCCCGGTGTTCTCGGACGACCTGGACGAGGTGATCGGCATGGTCTACGCCAAGGACGTCTTGAAGGCGCTGCACCAGGGCAAGCACGACATGCCGCTGACGGACGTCGTGCGGGAGGCGCACTTCGTGCCCGAGTCGAAGAGGGTGGCGGACCTGCTGCGCGAGATGCAGAAGGAGAAGTTCCACATCGCGCTGGTGACCGACGAATACGGGAGCGTCGTAGGCCTCGTGACGCTCGAAGACCTCCTCGAGGAACTCGTGGGCGAGATCACCGACGAATACGACACCGAGGAGCCCGAGCTCGAGCAGGTGGCCGACGACGTGTTCCGAGTGGACGGCAAGCTCTCGATCGACGAGGTGAACGAGCTCCTTGACGTCGAGCTCCCCGACGAGGAGTGGGACACGGTCGGCGGGCTGATGCTCGGCCTCATGGGCTCGATCCCGGAAGAGGGCGAGGAGGTCTCGTTCCAGAACCTGCGGTTCACGGCTGAGAAGGTCAACGGCCGCCGGATCTCGAAGGTGCTGATCACGCGCGAGGAGCAGCCAGACCCCGCGACCGAGGAACAGGAGGTGCGAGCCGAATGAGCGCGCCGACCGAACGCGTCGACGAGCTGCTGGCCGCGGCCCGCGATGCGATGGAACACGGTTCCTACGCGCCGTACTCGAACTTCAACGTCGGCGCCGCGGTCCTGGCCGAGGGCGACGTGTTCGCCGGCGCGAACGTGGAGAACGCCTCGTACCCGATGTCGGTGTGCGCCGAACGCAACGCGGTCGCCGCCGCGGTCAACGCCGGCAAGCGATCGATCGACGCGGTCGCGGTCGTCACGCGCGCCGACGAGCCCACGCCGCCGTGCGGCGGGTGCCGGCAGGTGCTGAACGAGTTCGGCCCCGACATGACGGTCACGGTGGAGTCGGCCACGGGCGAGCGAGCCGTGTGGCGGCTGACCGAGATCCTGCCGCACGCGTTCGGGCCGTCGAACCTCGGGAAGTGACCGAACCGAAGGAGGGCTTCCGGAGCGGGTTGGTCGCCGTGATCGGGCGGCCGAACACCGGGAAGTCCACGCTCGTGAACGCCCTCGTCGGTCGCAAGGTCGCGATCGTCTCCGCCAAGCCGCAGACGACGCGCCGGAGCGTGCGCGCGGTCCTATCGAGCGACGACTACCAGGTCGTGTTCACCGACACCCCGGGGTTCCACAAGCCGCGAACGCTGCTCGGATCGCGGCTCAACGACCTCGTCGGCGAGGCGACGCAGGGCGTCGACGCCGTCGTGCAGGTGGTCGACGCCCAGGCGGGCGTGGGCCGGGGGGACGCGTTCGTGTTCGAACGCCAGCTGCGCGACATCGGCGGGTCGAAGTTCTGCGCGGTGAACAAGCTCGACCTCTTGCGCAACCGAGAGGAGGTCCCGCAGCTCGAGGCGGCGGGGGCCCTAGGGGCGTGGGACGAGATCGTCCCGGTCTCGGCCAAGACCGGACGCGGCGTCGACGTGCTCCTGGACCTGCTGGTCGACCGGCTGCCCGAGGGTCCGGCCTACTACCCGACCGACACGGTCACCGATCAGCCGCTCGAGGTGCGCGTGGCCGAGATCGTCCGCGAGAAGGCGCTCGAGGTCACCCGGCAGGAGGTCCCGCACTCGATCGCCGTGGTGGTCGAGGAACTCGAGGAGTCGGACTCCCTCACGAAGATCCACGCGTCCCTCATCGTCGAGCGCGATTCGCAGAAGGGGATCGTGATCGGCAACGGTGGCGGGACCCTCCAGACGATCGGCTCGCGCGCGCGCGAGGAGATCGAACGCGTCCTCGGGCACCGCGTCTTCCTCGACCTGCACGTGAAGGTGCTGAAGGAATGGCAGCGCGACCCGAAGGCTCTCCAACGGCTCGGCTTCTGACGCGCCTTACTCGACGATCGTGACCTGCCCCGTCATCGTGGGATGGAGCGTGCACAGGAAGTCGTAGGTCCCCGGGCTCACGGCTCCCGAGATCGGCTCGCCGTTGAAGGTCTGGCCGGCGGCGATCGGGACGTCGATATCCGTCCCGGTGATCGTGAAGGTGTGGTCGGCGGCGTCCTGGTTCACGATCGAGATGCCCTGGGACGCGCTGGCGGTGAAGCAGTTCGGGTCGAAGGCGAAGTCCGAGATCGCGATCGTGAAGGTCGCGCCCTCGCCCGTCAGGTCGACGCAGTCGCCGTTCTCGGTCGTCCCGGTGGTTCCGGTCTCGGCGCCGGTGGTTCCGCCACCGTCGTCGGACGAGCACGCCGTGAGCCCGACGGCGCACGCCGCGACCAGCACGAACACGAGCTTCCTCATCCTGCCTCCCCAGATAGGTCCGGCAGAGGATAGCTGCGGCCGCGTTCGGCGCCGGGGTGCGCGGATGGCCGCGATCCGATCGCCCGCCGTACCATGGCGGGCGATGTCCCAGGCAGCCGAGATCGAACGGTCGCGCCCCGGTCTGGCGCTCTACGCGCCCAAGGACGCCTCGAGGCTTCTCGCGCGGGTGCCTGCGGTCGATGCGGTGGGGCTCGAGGAGCGCGCCGCCTCACTCGCGAAGCGTTCGATCAAGCGGGAGTCCAAGCTGTGGGCGCTCGACCTCGCGATCCGGAGCATGGACCTGACGACGCTCGAGGGCACCGACACCGTCGGCAAGGTCATCGCGATGTGCGCGAAGGCCGTCCGTCCGAACCCGGTCGACAACTCGATCCCCTCGGTGGCGGCCGTCTGCCTCTACCCGCACCTCGTGCCGGTCGCGCTCGGCCAGCTGAAGGGGACGAGCGTGAAGGTCGCGAGCGTCGCCGGCGCGTTCCCGGCGGGCCTCGGGCCCCTCGGCGCCCGCATCGCCGAGATCCGGGAGGTCGTCGACCTCGGCGCGCAGGAGGTCGACATCGTCCTCAATCGTTCGTACTTCCTGGGTGGCCAGTACGCGCAGTGCTTCGAGGAACTCGTCGCCGGGCGCGAGGCTGCGGGAAACGCGCACCTCAAGGTGATCCTGGAGACCGGCGAGCTCGGGTCGTACGACCGGATCCGCCAGGCGTCGGTGCTCGCGATGGCTGCCGGCGCCGACTTCATCAAGACCTCGACCGGCAAGATCGGCGTGAACGCGACGCTCCCCGCCGCGCTCTGCATGATGGAGGCGGCTCGGGACTTCTTCCACGAGACGGGTCGCGCCGTTGGCGTCAAGGTCGCGGGCGGCGTCCGGGCCTCGAAGCAGGCGATCCAGTACCTCGTGCTGGTGTACGAGACGCTCGGGCCCGAGTGGATGACGCCCGACAGGTTCCGGATCGGCGCGTCGACCCTGCTGAACGATGTGCTGATGCAGATCGACAAGGAGCGGACCGGCCGCTACCAGGGTCCCGACTATTACACGATCGACTGATGACCGACATCGCGAAGAAGGCCACGTCGGCCCTCGAGGACCGGGAGCCGGTCTGGGAATACGCCGACGCGCCCGAGTCGACCGACATCGTCAAGCTGGAGCCGCGCTACGGCCTTTTCATCGGCGGGGAGTTCGTCGATCCCAAGAGCGGGTCGTGGTTCGAGACGATCAGCCCCGCGACCGAGGAGACGCTCGCGGAGGTCGCCGACGCCGGCCCCGAGGACGTCGACCTGGCGGTCCGGACCGCGCGCAAGGCCTCCAAGGATCGGTGGCGCAAGCTCCCCGGGAGCGAACGCGCCAAGTACCTGTACCGGATCGCGCGCCAGCTCCAGGAGCGCGCACGCGAGTTCGCCGTGCTCGAGACGATGAACGGCGGCAAGCCCATCAAGGAGTCGCGGGACGTCGACCTGCCACTCGCCGCGGCGCACTTCTTCTACTACGCCGGCTGGGCGGACAAGCTCGACTACGCGTTCCCGAACCGCGCGCCCAAGCCGATCGGCGTGGCGGGTCAGATCATCCCGTGGAACTTCCCCCTGCTGATGGCCGCGTGGAAGATCGCACCCGCGCTCGCGACGGGGAACACCGTCGTCCTGAAGCCGGCGGAGACGACGCCGCTCACCGCGCTCTTGCTCGCGCAGGTGATCCAGGAGGCGGACCTGCCACCCGGGGTGGTGAACATCGTCACGGGGGCCGGACAAACGGGCGCGTACCTCGTCGAACATGAGGACGTCGACAAGATCGCGTTCACGGGCTCGACCGAGGTGGGCAAGATCATCCGGCGGACGGTCGCGGGGACCGGGAAGCGGCTCACGCTCGAGCTCGGGGGCAAGGCGGCGAACATCGCGTTCGAGGACGCGCCGCTC
>DASXTX010000251.1:0-8057 GCA_036505195.1 Actinomycetota bacterium | reverse complement strand
CGGCTTCGCCTTCGATCCGCAGACCGACGCCCTGTGGGAGACCGAGAACGGGCCGTCCTGCAACGACGAGGTCAACCGGATCCTGGGGGGCGAGAACTACGGCTGGGGGCCGAACGAGACCTGCGACGGCGCTTCCCCCGGCAACACGAACCAGGACGGCCCGAACCCGATCCTGCCCGAGCTCTTCTACCAGAGCACGATCGGCATCACCGGCGTTGCGTTCTGCAACGGCTGCGGCCTCGGCCCGCAGAGCGACGGCGCGGCATTCTTCGGAGCGGTGAACAACGGCGAGGTGACCCGGATCGTGTTCAACGACCAACGGAACGCGATCGCCGGCCACACGGTCGTCTTCGACCACGGCGGGAGCACCCTCTCGTACGAGGTCGGGCCCGGAGGAAGGATCTTCTTCAGTGACTTCGACGGGATCAACAAGCTGGTCCGCCGCTGATCGAAGGCGGCTGGCCGGCCGCCGTCCCGCGGGGGTACGCTCGGCACCGGGAACGACCCGAGGAGCCCGTCAGTGGACATCGGTCGGCCGAAGCGGATCATCGAGGTCGACCCCGTGTCGGTCCCGGTGCCCGAGGTGGTCCCCGACCTCGAACCGGCGACGCCCGAACCCGCGCCCGCGGAACCCGACCGCTCCAGGCCCTCTCGGTAGCCGATGCCCACCCGGCTCGAGACGCCGGTCGCGACCCTCCCAGAACCGATCCACGCCTGGCGAACGTGGACGCTCGTGGGTTCGCGGGACGGATCGCGGGTGCGGCTCGCGCCGATCGCCGGCGACGGCAGGCCCTGGCCGCCTCGGCGCCCGGCCGAGGCCTCGTGCACCCGGCGCCGATCGCACGTCCGACCCGAGCTCGACTGCACGTGCGGCCTCCATGCCGTCGAGAGCCCCGACGAGCTCCGGAGGACCCGCGACCCCGCGGTGCTCGGGACCGTCGCGCTGTGGGGCCGGATCGTCGAGCACGAGCACGGGTTCCGAGCGGCACTCGCCTACCCGCAGCGGCTCCGGCTGCTCTGCTACCTCTGTTTCACGTTGTGGGGGAGCAATGGGCCCGGTGATTGCGAGGTGGTCGTCCGGCACCGCCGGGGACGGATGGTGCCGCTGTGCGGGCCGCACCTCGAGCTGAGCCGGCGGTACGGGTACCACCTCCCGAGGATCTTTTCCGCCGGGACGATCGAGTCCGAGCTCCTGGCGACCTACGCGGTCGATCTGCTGCGGGAGCTCGTCGGGGCGAACGGGGGGACGGCCGAGTCGATCTCGGCCTGACGAGCAGAGGGACGATCAGCTCTACCCGGGTGTTCGCGAACGACTCCTGCGCTTGTCGGAGCTCGGCGCCTTCTGCGCGGCAGGCGCTTTCGAGCTCCGCGATCCTCGCTTCGAGCCGTTGCCTTTCGGAGATGTGGCGGACCCCTCCGTGGTCGCGTGCTCGAGTTGTCCGAGTCTGGCCATGAGCTGATCGCGTTCGTCCTCGGTCCGCTTGAGCTTGGCCGCGATCGTGGGATCGGCCGAGTCGCGGTTCGTGACGAGCTGCGCCGTCTCGGCGGCCCTCCGCTCGACGGCGGCGACCCTCTGCTCGGCCACCACGGCACGCCGATCGCTCGCGGCGGCTCGCTTCTCGGCCTCGGCCGTCGTTCCCGAGAGCTCGCGCGCCTGCTTCTCCGCCTGGGTGGCACGCTCGGCGGCCTCCTTGGCCCTCTGCTGCGCCTCTCGAGCATGGCGTTCGGCTTCCGCGAACCTCCTGTCGGCCCCGGATCCTCGCTCGCCCACCGTGGCAACCAGCCTCTGGGCGTCGGCCGCCCTCTGCTCCGCCTCCTTGAGCTGGGCCTCCATCTCGAGCGCCCGCTCGGCGGTGACGGTTGCGCGCTTCGCCGCCTCCTGGCTCTTCATCTCCGCGACGGCGGCCTTGCGTTCGGCTGCGGCGGCCTTGCTCTCCGCGTCGGCGATCAGCTGGTTGATCCGCTTCGTGTCGGCGCTCGAGCCGGAGCCGTCGCGAGCGAGCGCGACGTCCGTGTCTCGCTCGGACAGGGTCGCCTGGAGCCGGTGGATGGTGGCGACGAGCTCCTCGCGCTCGGCCTCCGAGGCGCGGAGCTTGAGGTCGAGCTCCTCGAGCGCCGCGACGGCCGGCGCGGCCGCGAGGGCCGCCTCCAGCTCGCGCAGACGCCCTTGGGTCTCGCGCGCCGCGCGCTCGGCCCGGTCGGCTCGAGCCAGGATGTCCTGATCCTCGGCGCGCCGACCGTGCCCGACCCGGCGTTCGTGCTCGAGGCTCGCCGGAGCCCGGCGCAGCCACCGGACGAACATCACGCCGACGCCGATGAGGAGCAGGACCACGACGAGCTGCAGCGGACGCCAGATGTGGGACGCCTGGCCGTCGATCGACGAGGACCGTTGGTCGATCTGGACGACGCCGTCGACCGTGCCGTCGTCCGACAGCGTTATGGGGACGAAGGTCTGGAACAGCTCCTCATCCGGTCGCTCGAGACCGTCGTGGTACGTGCCGGCACTCGAGAGGACGCTCACGGTCTGGCCGTCCAACGCCTGCCCGATCCACCGATCGTCGGCGGCGATGACGCTCGTATCGTCCCCCTGGGCGCTCGAATAGATCAGCGCCCCGTCCAGCCGCCAGATCCGGACGGTCGTGAACCGGTCGTCCGACCGGATCACCGCCTGGACCAGGACCGTCAGGTGGCGAGACGCGGCACCGGTGATGTCTCGCGCGAGCAGGTCGGCCGAGAGCTCCTCCTCGATGAACGACCCCGAGAGGCTCTCGGCGCGTGCCTGGGCGTCGGCCTCCGACCCTCCTTCCGAGGAACCGGGCAGGACGACGGACGCGAGCAGGACGAGCAGGAGCAGCAGGGCGGCTCCGCCCCACAGGAAGCGGCCGTACCGGTCGAGGATTCCCGTGATCTGATCAGTCATGTACCGTCCCGACGGCTGCCCGCTCACGCGTCGGAGCAGCCCCCAACCTTTCTGTCGGCCCTTCGGCGCTCAGGCTTGAACCCGGGCGGAGGGAGGTTTCGCGCGGTTCCGGAGAGGGGCCGCTGGAGCGCGG
Source organism: Actinomycetota bacterium (assembly GCA_036505195.1). Classification (GTDB taxonomy): domain Bacteria; phylum Actinomycetota; class UBA4738; order UBA4738; family HRBIN12; genus DASSJM01. Next base: position 5,004 of record DASXTX010000251.1, on the reverse strand, counting down.
AGGTGAACACCCGCGGAGGAGTGGTGGCACCAGGGCTGGGGGTTGGACGTGGCCCGGCTAGCATCGCCCCATGAGGCGGACGGCGACCGCGGTGATCCTCCTCGCCATGCTCGCGGGGGCGTGTGAGCCGAACCTCGAGCGCTCCCAGGCGACCCGATCGCCCGCCGGGGCGAACGCCCCAGCCCGGCACGTCGTGGTCGACACCGACCTGGCGTTCGACGACATCATGGCCCTGCTCTACCTCCTCCAACGGGACGACGTCGTGATCGACGCCGTCACGATCGCCGGGACCGGCGAGGCCCACTGCGACCCCGGCGTGGGCAACGCGATCCGGCTGCTCGCGCTCGGCGGCGAGATCGATGCACCGGTCGCCTGCGGGCGCGAGACACCGCTCCAGGGCACCAACGCCTTCCCCGAGGAGTGGCGGACGGCGGTCGACGATCTCTCGATGCTGGACCTGCCCGAGGTGGGTCGCGGCGCGGACCCGCGCGGTGCCGCTCGGTTGTTGCTCGACACGCTCGGCGGCGACGCGACCCTGATCACGCTCGGGCCACTCACGAACATTGCGCAGGCGCTCCGCGCCGATCCCGGGTTCGCGTCGCGCGTCCCGGAGTTCGTCGCGATGGCGGGCGCGATCGATGCCGGCGGCAACACCCCGAGCGGTGTCGCCGAGTACAACGTATGGGTCGATCCGCTGGCTGCCAAGGAGGTGATCGAGGGTATGGACGTGACGCTCGTGCCCCTCGACGCCACCGACGACGTGCCGTTCACGCCGTTCTTCGCCGAGACGCTCGCCGCCCACCTCACGAACCCGGAGGCCGAGGCCGTCGACGCGATCATCGCCGCGAACCAGGAGATCTTCCTGCAGGGTGGCTACTCGTTCTGGGACACGCTCGCCACGGCGCTGGTGTTCCGGCCCGAGCTCGCGACCTGGAGCCGGACACGGGTCCTCGTCACCGCGTCGCAGGACGCGGGCGCGGGGTGGATCGACCGCTGGGACGAGGGTGCGCCCGTGCGGTTCGCCACGGCCGTCCCCGACCCGCTCGCGTTCGAGCGCGAGTACCTGTCGGTGCTGACCGGCGAGGCGATCACGCAGGTCCGACCCGATCCGACCGTGACGATCTCGTTCGACGGGAAGCGTTGCGCGATCCGGCCTCGGCGGCTCTCGGCCGGCGAGCAGGTCGTCGCCTACGTCGACGAGCGCGGGCTCACCACGGAGGGCGCGATCCTGCTCCAGCTGAGCGACGCCTTCACGTACGAGGACCTCCGAGATCTCGTCGGCCCCGACGGATCGATCCTGCCCCGGCGCACCCGACCACCCAAGGGTCTCGAGGTGCTCGCGTTCGTCGGACCGCTGGCGGAAGCGACGACGATCCCGTCGGTCATCGCGGGGTTGTGCTCGAGCGGCGGTGTGGGCGGCGGCCCGGGCCGCGTCTGGCTGACACGAGCGGTCGAGGTTGCGCGCTAGCTGCCAGATACCCGCTTGCTAGGTCTTTCGGCTTCCCCCGCCCGGGCGGGGTTACCACCCTGTTCCCTACCGCAGGATGGCCCCGAAAGGTCGATGCGGCGGTGGGTCGGTGAGCCGACACTACCCGAGTACGTCGGGCGACCGATGGATGGGATCGCCCGTGGGAGGTCGAGGAAGGATCCCGACGTGAAGACCGGGGGCGGCAGGGGACCGAAGCGGGGAACCGCTGCGGGGCGTCGAGCGCGCACCATCGCACTGATCCTGGGGCTCGCGGTCGCGGTCGGCGCGCCGAGCACCTCGGCCGCCTCCCGGGGCTCGGCCCCGCGCGCACAGGTCATCGTCATGGCGGAGCCGGGTGCGACCGCATCGATCGAGAGCGCCGTCGAGCACGTCGGCGGCGTGGTCGAGCAGCGCCTGTCGATCATCGGCGGGTTCTCGGCGGCTGTTCCCGCCGACGTCCTCCCGACCCTTCGCGGCCTTCCCGGCGTCGTCTCCGTCACCGCGGACTCGGAGATGCAGCCCCAGGACGCCACGTACGATCCGGCGACCGACGTCGACTCGATGAGCGCCGTCACCCGCTACACGGGCGCAGTCGACTGGTGGAACACCGGCTACACCGGAGCCGGCGTCGATGTGGCGGTGATCGACACCGGCGTGTCCCCGGTCGAGGGCCTCTCAACGCCCGGCAAGGTTCTCAACGGGCCGGACCTCTCGATCGAGTCGCAGGCGCCGAACCTCAGGTACCTCGACACGTTCGGCCACGGGACGTTCATGGCCGGACTCATCGCCGGGCACGATCCGGAGCTCACCGTTCCCTACGCGGACGCTCCGCCCTCGGCCTATCGGGGCATCGCCCCCGATGCCCGGATCGTCAGCGTCAAGGTCGGCACGGCGGACGGCGGCACCGATGTCTCCCAGGTGATCGCCGCCATCGATTGGGTCGTCCAGCACGCGCAAGACCCCGGTCTGAACATCCGGGTCCTGAACCTCTCCTACGGCACCAACAGCACGCAGTCGTACACCATCGATCCACTTGCCTTCGCAGCCGAGCAGGTGTGGAAGCACGGTATCGTCGTCGTCGCGTCGGGCGGCAACAGCGGCTTCCAGCGCCACATGAACAACGCGCCGGCGCTCTCCAACCCCGCGTTCGATCCACTCCTGCTCGCCGTCGGTGCGTCGGACTCGCTGGGAACGGACTCGCTCGCCGACGATCTCGTGCCGGCGTTCTCACCGTGGCCCAAGCGCGGAGCGACGAGGGGAGTCGACCTCGTCGCACCTGGTACCCATCTGCAGGGGCTGCGCGTTCCGAACTCGTACATCGACGCGAACCATCCCGAAGGGCTCCTCGGCGACCGGTACTTCCGTGGGAGCGGGACGTCGCAAGCAGCGGCGATCGTGTCGGGGGCGGCGGCGCTCGTGCTCCAGAAGTACCCGTCCGCGACCCCGGATCAGGTCAAGCAGCTGATCACCAGCACCGCGTATCCGATCAGCGGGAAGTCTCAGGCGATCGGCGGAGGTGAGCTCCAGCTATCGGCCGCCCTGGCCGCACAACTTCCGACGTTCACGCAGCTCTGGGCCCCCTCGACGGGAGTCGGCTCGCTGGAGCTCGCCCGCGGCCTGGACCACATCTCGATGGACGGGGTGGTGCTGGAAGGCGAGCGGGACATCATGGGTTCGACGTTCAACGCCGCCGAGATGGCCGCGCTCGAGGCACAGGCGAAGTCCTGGTCCGGCGGCGACTGGAACGCCAAGACCTGGAGCGGGGACGCATGGAGCGGGGACTCCTGGAGCGCCAAGACCTGGAGCGGCGACTCCTGGAGCGCCAAGACCTGGTCCTCGTGCGTCTTCTCGAGCAACTCTTGGGAGGCCAAGACCTGGAGCGCAAAGACCTGGAGCGGCGAGTCTTGGAGTGGCGCCACCTGGAGCGGCGGCGTGTGGGCCACGGAATCCTGGAGCTGATGGAGTGAGATGAGCTCCTTCCGCGAGCTGCCGCTGTCCGCCCGGCTGGTCATCTTGGGCTACGTGGCACTGGGCGCGTTCGGAGTCCTCCAGTGGGTCCCGGAGATGCGGACCTGGTCCTGGGGGGACGTCGCCGCGACCGTAGGGCTGGCGCTCGCGGCGGCGCTGAGCGAACAGTTCACGGTCGCGATGAAGCACCGCACAGAGGTCGAGAACTTCTCGGTCACGGATGCGGTGTGGGTTCCGGCGCTCATCCTCGTGTCGCCGGGCGTCCTCACGTTCAGCGTGCTCCTCGGGAGCCTGGCGGGGCATGCCTACCGGCGCTGGGCCTGGTACAAGGTCGCCTTCAACGCAGGCCAGTTCGTCGTCGCCATCAGCGCGGCGGAGTTCGTCTACCGGCTATTCGATCTTCCGTCGTCGTTCAGCCTCATGACCTGCGTGGCGTGCGCCGTCGCCATGTCCTTCTATTTCGTCATCAATGAGATCTCGGTTGCGCTGATCATCTCCCGCGTCGAGCAGATCCCGCTCCGCGAGGTCGTGGTGCTCCCGGGGGGTCTGAACCTCCTCCACGCCGGAGGGAACCTCACGATCGGCATGCTCGCCGCCCTCGTATGGCACGCGGGGCCGTTGGGCCTCCCCCTGCTGATCGCGCCCGTCGTCCTGTCCTTCTTCGCCTACCGAGGATGGCTGCAGAACAAGCGGGAGGAGGAGCAGCGACGGGAAGGCGACCGTATGCGGATCCTCTACGAGGCCGGAAGGGCCCTCGACGGTCCGCTCGACGCGAACTTCGACTTCCAACCGTTCCTCGGGCTCGTCCGGCAACTCGTCGACGCGGCGGGGACCGAACTGGCCGTGCGGGACGAAGCGGGGCTGCGCGTCTACAACGCCGAGAGCGGTCTGTACAGGGCCGTCCAGACCGAGATGGGTCCGGCGGACCCGATGGCCTACCTGAGCGCGCGCCCGGGACTCGCCACGTACCTCGCCGCCGTCCGCGACGAGGCGAACGAGGTCGGGATCCTCGCCGTCCACCGCGCCACCCAGCTGTCTCCGTCGGAATGCGCGCTCGTCGACTCGTTGGCTTCCCAGGTCTCCGCGAGGCAACGGAACCAGCAGCTCTTCGACGAGACGATCGAGCAACGCGGCCACCTGGCGGACGTGGTCGGCAGCAGCTCGGACGGCATCTTCGTCGTCTCTGGAGAGGGCACGGTGCTCTCGTGGAACCCGGCGATGGAAAGAATCACCGGCTACCTCGCGGACGAGGTGGTCGGTCGTCGTTCCGGCGATGTTCTCCGGATCCCCGGCGGGCCGAGACTGGATGGGTCGCCCCCGACTGAGCTCGCGCTCGGGGTCGTGGAGCCCCAGGACGCGCTGATCCTGCGGCGCGACGGATCGGATCGATGGATCCGCTACTCGAGCAGCACGATGCCCGAGCGGCACGGAAACGGAACGAGTCACGTCGTGACCGCTCGCGACGTGACGGCCGAGCTCGAGGCCGAGCAGATGAAACGCGACTTCGTCGCCACCGTGTCCCATGAGCTCAGGACACCGCTCACGCCCCTCAAGGGCTTGCTCCAGTC
>DASXTX010000250.1:0-2334 GCA_036505195.1 Actinomycetota bacterium | reverse complement strand
TGAGGAACCAGACGGTCCAGCCGTCCCCCCATGTCCCGGCCCGCGGGCTCCCTGTGATCGTTACGGGATCTCCCGGAACGGCGAGCTGGTAGTAGGTCTCGGCGTTCTCCGGGGAGAGGTTCACGCACCCGTGGCTCACGTTGGCGAACCCCTGGTCCCCGACCGACCAATAGGCATCGTGGAGGAAGTTTCCTCCCAGGGTGAACCGAACCGACCAGGGGACCTCGATGTCGTAGCCGGGGCCGATCATCTCCTCGGGGTTGGATTTCTCGATCGTGAGATACGTGCCGTTCGGCGTGTCGTCGCCGGGCTTGCCCGCACTCATCGGCCAGGTCGCAAACAAGTGCTTGTCCAGATAGATCTTCACGTGGTGCACCTGCGTGTTCGCCACCGCGATGAGCGATCGGCCGATCACGAAACGCTGGGTGAGCGTATGCACCCCATACACGTATGGGGAGCCCTCGACACCGTCGAGGTGGCCGACGAACCGAACCCTGGTGTGCGGCCGCCAGTACGTTCTGGGCCGGAAGTAGAGCGTCTGATCGCCGTCCCAGTACCAGGCGCCCACCACGTGCCTGGAGCTCTGGATCTCGAGCGAGCGCTCCACCGCCCGCTTGTTGCTGATCGGGGAGCTGAACGTGAGGATGATCGGCATCCCGACGCCGTACGTCTTCCGGTATCCCTGGAAGATCCTGGTCGAGAACGTCCGCGACGGTGTCAGCGTCCGGAACGTGCTGCGCTCAATGACCGTTCGCCCGGTGTCGTCGACCGCCGTCGCTCGAACCGTGTAGCGGGTGTCGGTCTCGAGTGCCCACGTGCTGTGCCACGCGGTACCGCCGGCCCTCAATCGGCCCTCAACCGGATCACCCAAGGCCATCGCCGTCACGCTGGTGATCGTGCCACCCGAAACGGTCACGGAGATCCCCTCCCCCGGCTCGGCCCTTTTCCTGCCTTCCCTCGGCGTGATGGACAGCAGCGCCTCGCTGCCGCCGGATTCGGCCGACCCCGGCGCCGATGCGACGGGTGAGGGTTGGTGCTCGGCGGTCGGGACGCGCTCACAGGCGGCCGCCGTCAGACTCAGGACCGCCACGACGGCCGCGGCGGCGTCGCGAACCGGCCGCTCCCTCATCACTCGTTCATACCGCAACCGTGGGGAAACGTCGCTGCGCGCGGCTCTTCGCTTACGTGATGTCCCGGCGCTGCATCAGGACGCCGCCCGCTGCGACCGCCACGACCGCGTACGCGCCCAGGAGCAACGCGCCGAGAGCCGGGGTCAACAGCTCGGCCGGGTTGATACCGACGATCGCGAAGCCGGCCGCGCCCGGGAAGTACTTCGCGACGTCCGGCACCAGGCCGGACAGGATGCCCTCGGCGGCCAGGAGCCAGACCAGCGTCCCGGCGATCGCCGCCACCTGATGCTTGACCGCGAGCCCGAGCCCGACCCCGATCGCCGTCCACAGCACGGTCGCCCCGAGGAGACGGCCGACGACCTCGGCCATCGCGGACGCCGACCACGTGACGTCGACGCCCTTCGTCATCAGGAGCGGCACGCCGATCGCGATCGAGATCGCCGTCGCCGCGAGGGTGAGCGCGACTCCCCCGCCGGCCGTCGCGACGAGCTTCGCGCCGAGCACCCGGCGTCGGACCGGGTTCGCGAGCAGCGTCGGGACGATCGAGCCGTAACGGAACTCGTCGGTGAACGAGCGCAGGCCGAGCAACAGCCCGAACAGCGGCGCGATCGTCAGCGACACGTGCAGGAATGCCTGCTGCTCGAGCGGCGCGACCAGGTCGCCCGCCCCGGTGTCCGTGACGACCGCCACCACGCCGAGCCCGACGATCACGGCAAGCCCGGCGAGCATCGCGTAGATGCTCCGGGTGGTCGTCAGCTTGCGGAACTCCGACGCGATCTGGTTGTTCATCGTGCGTACTCCTCCGTGAGCTCGAGGAACGCGTCCTCGAGGCTGCTCTCCTTCTCCGCGAGTCCGAGCACCGGGACCCGGGTCTCGAACGCGATCATTCCGACGCGCGCGGCGTCCGCCCCGGTCACGTGCAGCTCGCCGTCGTCTCTCGTCGCGACCTCGAGGCCGCGCTCCTGCAGGGCGGCCGCGAGCCGGCCGGCCTCGGGCGTGACCACGACGAGCTCGCGGGAGTCGCTCGTGAGCTGGGACAGGGGTGCCTGCCGGACGAGCCGTTCCCGGCTGATCACGATCGCCTCGTCCGCGAGCTGCGCCATCTCCGTGAGCACGTGGCTCGACACGAGCACGGCGTTGCCCTCGGCGGCGAACCCCCGCAGGAGGTCGCGGAGCCACCGGATCCCCTGCGGGTCCAGGCCGT
>DASXTX010000249.1:0-46291 GCA_036505195.1 Actinomycetota bacterium | reverse complement strand
CCCCCTGCCCCCGATGGATCACTACCAGGACCTGCGTTCGGAGATGGTCCTGAACCTCGAGAAGGTCGGCCTGAGCATCGAGGTGCACCACCACGAGGTCGGCACGGCGGGCCAGGCCGAGATCGACATGCGATACGGGACGCTGCTCGCGACCGCCGACAACGTCATGAAGTACAAGTACGTGGTCAAGAACACGGCCCGGCAGGCCGGCAAGACCGTGACGTTCATGCCGAAGCCGCTCTTCCAGGACAACGGCTCGGGGATGCACACCCACCAGAGCCTGTGGAAGGACGACGACAACCTGTTCTGGGACGAGGTCGGCTACGCCGGCATCTCGGACACCGCGCGTTGGTACATCGGAGGGCTGATCGCACATGCGCCGTCACTGCTGGCCTTCACCAATCCGACGACGAACTCGTACCGCCGACTGGTCCCGGGCTACGAGGCCCCGATCAACCTGGTGTACTCGCAGCGGAACCGGAGCGCCTGCGTTCGGATCCCGCAGTACTTCAAGAACCCCGGCGCCAAGCGCCTGGAGTTCCGTACACCCGACCCCTCGTGCAACCCGTACCTGGCGTTCGCGGCGATGCTCATGGCGGGACTCGACGGCGTGAAGAGCAAGCTCGAGCCGCCCGAGCCGATGGACAAGGACCTGTACGACCTGCCGCCCGAGGAGAAGGCGTCGGTCAGGCAGGTCCCCGGTTCGCTCGAGCAGGTCCTCGACTCCCTCGAGGCCGACCACCAGTGGCTGCTCGAGGGCGGCGTCTTCACGCAGGACGTGGTCGACACCTGGATCGAGTACAAGCGGCTGCACGAGCTCGACGCGGTCCGGCTACGGCCACACCCGTACGAGTTCGCGCTCTACTACGATCTGTAGGTCACGCGCGTCGACGATCGGCCGGACAGGCTCTCGAGCCTGACGCGCGCGTCGCAAGGCGTAGCCTGCCCGTCGTGCCGACCCGAGTCGTCCCGACCGACCGCGCGATCGATCTCGGCCAGACGCTCGGACCGCTGCAGCGCGGCCGCGGCGATCCGACGATGCGGACCGCTCGCGGGGTCGCCGAACGCGCGTCGCGGACCCCCGACGGACCGGTGTCCGTCCGGTTCGCGGAGACCGCGGGCGGGATCGAGGCCGAGGCATGGGGTCCGGGCGCGAGGTGGCTGCTCGAGCGGGCTGCCGCCTGGTGCGGTGCCGAGGACGACGACGCCGGGTTCGATCCCGAGCGAGGGCTGGTGCGGGACCTCTGGCGCCGTCATGCGGGCCTGCGGATCCCGCGGATCGGTCTGACCACCGAACGCCTGATCCCCGTGATCCTCGAGCAGAAGGTCACCGGCAACGAGGCTCGGCGCGCGTACCGGCGACTGGTGACCGCTCTGGCCGAACCTGCTCCCGGCCCGCTCGGCCTCGTGCTACCTCCGGATCCCGAACGCGTCGCCACGCTCCCCTACTACGCGTTCCATCCATTCGGCGTCGAGCGCCGCCGCGCCGAGGTGCTCCGGCATGTGTGTGCGCGAGCGGCATGGGTCGATGAGGCGGCCGCGCTCCCGATCGGCGCCGCCGAGGATCGCCTCGCGACGTTGCAGGGGATCGGACTGTGGACGGTTGCCGAGGTGGCCCGGCTCGCGTTCGGCGACGCGGATGCCGTGTCGGTGGGCGATTACCACGTACCCAACATCGTGGCTTGGGCGCTCGCCCGCGAACCACGCGGGTCGGACGAGCGGATGCTCGAGCTGCTCGAGCCCTACCGGCCGCACCGCGGCCGGGTGCAGCGGCTCCTGGAGGTGAGCGGGATCCGCGCGCCGGCGTTCGGACCGAGGATGGGGCCCCGCGCGATCGACCGGATCTGAGCTACGCGGGCTGGAGCTCGCTGGTGCAGTTCGGGCAGCGAGTGGCGTCGAGGGCGATGTCCGTCTTGCAGAACGGGCAGCTCGTGGTCGTCGCGGCCTTGGGGCCGCTCATCCGGTTGTAGGCCTTGACGATCAGGAACATCACGAACGCGACGATCAGGAACGTGATCACCGCGTTCAGGAACTTGCCGTAGGAGATCGCACTCTCCCCGATGTCGACCTTCAGGCTTCTGAAATCCGGTTGGCCAACGATCGCCGCGATGATGGGCGTGACGATGTCGGCGACGAACGAGGCGACGACCGCGGCGAACGCCAACGCCATGATGAACGCAACCGCGATCTCGACGAGGTTGCCCCTCAGGATGAACGCCCTGAACTCCTTCAGCATCGGAGCGGCTCCTTCTTTCGATGGACGACTCGGACCCCATGCTCGCAAGCCTCGTCGTCGCCTCGCAACGCCTCGGCGAGTGGGAGTCCCGAGCTCCCCTACGGCAGGATGGCGTCGGCCTCCATCTCCACGAGCCACCTCGGGTCGAGGAACCCGTTCACCACGATCATCGTGCTCGCCGGACGGATGTCCGCGAACACCTCGCCGTGCGCCCGCCCGACCTCCTCCCAGTCGCCGGCGTCGATCAGGTAGGTCCGCGTCCGCACGACGTGCTCGGGACCGGCACCGGCCTCGGCGAGCGCGGCCACGATGATCTCGAGCACACGCCGGGTCTGGCCGAACGCATCCGCTGGCGGATCGCCCCCGTCGGGCATGACCGGCGCGGTCCCCGCCACGACGACGTGATGGCCCTCGACCACCGCACGCGAGAACCCGATCACGGGTTCGAACGGGGAGCCGGACGCGATCAGTCGGCGCGGCACGTCATCTCTCCTCCTCGTAGAAGACCCGCTCCATCGCTCGCCTGGCTCGGCGAGTGATCCGCCGGTATTCCTCAAGGAACGTCTGCCGCGGATACTCCTCGAACCCTAGCCGCCGCGCGAGCGCGAGCTGCTCCTGCGGCGCCGCGGGGATCGCCTCGGCGTGGACGCGTCGGTCGACCTCGAGCGCGTCCTTGACGTCGGACAGGAAGACGAACGCTTCGCTCAGCGCGAGCGCGACCCCGTCCTCGATCAGCCGGAGGCGCGCGAGCCGCTCGATCGCGTCGAGCGTCCTGTGGGTTCGGATCTCGGGGTACCGCCCGCCGAACCGCATCAGCGACAGCTCCACGGCGAACTGCACGTCGGCGAGCGACCCGTACCCGAGCTTGAAGTGGAACCTCGAGGCCTCCGGCGGGCGGACCCTTTCCCGCTCGACCCGTTCGCGCATCCGGCGGATCTCGCCGACGTGGTCGACGGAGAGGTAGTCCGGGTACGCGAAATCGCTCGCGAACGAGCAGAACCGTCGCCCGAGCCCCTCGTCCCCCGCGACGAACCGGGACCGCAGCAGCGACTGGAACTCCCAGGTCTCCGCGTAGCGCTCCCAGTATTCGAGGTAGGCCGTGAACGACTTCGCGAGCGGGCCGCTCCGCCCCTCCGGCCGCAGGTCGGCGTCCGGCTCCCACCCGGCAGCGCGCATCCCGGCCAGGACACGTTCGGCCAGCTCGGCCGCGCGCCGGAACTCGTCGGGGCCCTCCCCCTCGTAGACGAAGACGACGTCCAGGTCGGAGGCGAAGTTCAGCTCCTGCGCCCCGAGCTTGCCGAGCCCGATCACCGCGAACGGCAGGTCGGGTTCGGCGGCCTCGACCGCGTCGGCGACGACCCGGTCCGCGACCGCCGCGAGCTCCTCCCCCGTCTGGTTCGGCAGGAGCTCCCGCCCCGCGTACCGCGCCGCCACCGACACGAGGGACGCCTGCACGTCGTCGGTCTCGGCTCCGTCCTGCAGCGCGAGCATGCGCTCGGGACGACCCGAGAGCAGATCGGTCGCGAACGAGCTCGCGGCCACGACGTGGGCCAGCCGCACCGCCATCCTCGTGTCGTTCGCGAGCGCGTCGGCGAGCCTCCCGTCCCCCGCCGTCGCCGCGACCACGCGCTCGAGACGGACGAGCGCCGCGTCGGGTTCGGACGCGAGCGCGAGCGCCGGCACCATGACGGGGAATACGTGCCCGAGCACCTTGCCGAGGTGGGTCGACGGCTCGACGAGCCGGGCGAGGACCTCGTACGCGGCCGCCGGCCCGTCGAACCCGAGCGCCCCCAGCAACTCGACCGTCGCCTCCCGGTCCCTGCCGGGTCGAGGCGTCGATGGACCGGCGAACGACTCGAGCAGCGGCCGGTAGAAGAAGCGCTCGTGGACCTCCCGGACCAGCGAGGTCTGCCGTTCGAACTCGGCGAGCAGCTCGTCCTCGCCACCCAGGCCGAGCGAACGCGCGAGAACGGTTCGGGCGGCGGGGTCCGCGGGGAGCTCGTGCGTCTGCAGGTCGCGCACGATCTGGAGACGGTGCTCGAGCGTCCGCAGGAACCGGTAGGCCCGGCCGAGCGCGGCCGCATCGTCGCGACCCACGTACCCCTCCTCGGCCAGGATCGCGAGGGCGCGCAACGTGTTCGGCACGCGTAGGCTCTCGTCCCGGCGGCCGTGAACGATCTGCAGGAGCTGGACCGCGAACTCCACGTCGCGGATCCCTCCGCGACCGCGCTTGACCTCCACGCCGGCCTTGCCCGCGGCCCGCACGTACTCCTCGAGGCGGACCTTGACGCGGCGGACCTCGTCGATCGTCGACTCGGGAAGCACCTCGGGGAACACGAACGGGGCGACGGCGTCCACGAACGCTGCCCCGAGCTCGGGCTCGCCCGCGACGGGGCGGGCCTTGATCAGCGCCTGGCGTTCCCACGTGGCGGCCCGCGTCTCGTAGTACCCGCGCATCGCGTCGAGCGACCACGAGAGCGCGCCGCGCGCGCCGCCCGGGCGGAGCGTGACGTCGACCCGGAGCGCGATCCCCTCCGTGGTTGGTTCGGAGAGCGTGCGGACCAGGGCGGCGCTCGCGCGCTCGGCCGCCTCCTGCCGTTCGGGCCCGCTCTCCTCGTGGACGAACACGACGTCGACGTCGGAGGCGTAGTTCAGCTCAGCCCCTCCCAGCTTCCCCAGCGCAACGACCGCGAGACCCTCGTGGGCGACCGAGCGCGTCACGGCGGCGAGACACGCCTCCGCCACCGCGGTGATCTCGGCCACGATCTCCTCGAACGGCGCCGACGACAGGTCCCGGGCAGCGACGCGCAGCATCGACCGCCGGCGGAACCTCCGCAGACCGTCCGGTAGACCGAGCCGTTGGATGTCCCCGGCGAGCTCGGCGTCGAGCTCCGGACGCGACCGCGCCGCGACGTCGGCCAGCGCCCAGGCCTCCTGCGGGTGAGCGATCAGGAGATCCGCGGCCGCCGTCGAGAACCCCAACAGACGGGCGGCGGTGGAGAGCGCCTCCGGCCGGGCGAAGGCCGCGCGGGCCTCCACGTGCTCGGCGACGCGCGCGAGCGACACGCGGGCCAACGCCGGGTCGGGCGCGGACGCGAGGTCCCGCTCGAGCGCCGGCGACCAGAGATCCAGCACCCCGCCACGGTAGCCCCGCCGACCCGGCCGAAGCGCCCGATGCACCGAATTAACCGCGCCGTAACGGTGGGCGAGCGACCCTCGGCTACCCTCGGCCCATGGCGCACTCCGACGAGGTCGAGTACGTCCTGCGCACGATCGAGGAGCGCGGGATCCGCTTCATCCGCCTGTGGTTCACCGATGTCCTTGGGTTCCTGAAGGCCTTCACGATCACGTCGCAGGAGCTCGAGGGCGCGTTCGCCGAGGGGATGGGGTTCGACGGCTCGTCGATCGATGGGTTCAGCCGGATCCAGGAGTCGGACATGGTCGCCGTCCCCGACCCGGCCACGTTCCAGCTAATCCCGTGGAAGACCGAGGCGGAGGTCGCCCGGATGTTCTGCGACGTGCTGAATCCCGACGGCTCGCCGTTCGAGGGTGACCCGCGCTTCGTCCTGAAGAGGCAACTGAAGCGCGCGGCCGATCTCGGCTACACCTTCTACGTCGGGCCGGAGCTCGAGTACTTCTACTTCAAGAGCGTCGACCAGCCGGAGTTCCTCGACCAGGGCGGCTACTTCGACGAGACCCCGCTCGACCTCGCGACGGACTGGCGCAAGCGCACGGTCGCGTACCTCGAATCGATGGGGATCCCGGTCGAATACGTCCATCACGAGGTGGCTCCGAGCCAGCACGAGATCGACCTGCGCTACACGGACGCCCTCACGATGGCCGACAACGTGATGACGTATCGCCTGACCGTGAAGGAGGTCGCGCAGGAGTTCGGCATCTACGCCACGTTCATGCCCAAGCCGGTGCAGGGCGTGAACGGCAGCGGGATGCACACGCACCAGTCCCTGTTCACCGGCGACCGCAACGCGTTCTTCGGCGAGGGCGACGAGTACCACCTCTCGACGCTCGGCAAGCACTACATCGCAGGCATCCTGTCCGCCGCGCGCGAGATCACGCTCGTCACGAACCAGTGGGTGAACTCGTACAAGCGCCTGGTCCCCGGCTACGAGGCGCCCGTCTACGTGTGCTGGGCGCGGCGCAACCGTTCGGCGCTGGTCCGCGTGCCGCAGTACAAGCCGGGCAACGAGCAGGCGACGAGGATCGAGTACCGCTCCCCCGACCCCGCGTGCAATCCGTACCTCGCGTTCGCGTCGATGCTGGGCGCCGGACTGGCCGGCATCGAGCAGGAGCTCGAGCTGCCGCCGGAGGCGTCGAACAACATCTACGAGATGAGCGAGGACGAGCGGCTCGCCGCGGGGATCCGCTCGCTCCCGGCGGACCTGCACGAGGCGATCGAGCTCGCGAACCATTCGAAGATCCTCCGCGAGGCGCTCGGGGACCACGTCGTCGAGTTCCTGATCCGCAACAAGCGGGAGGAATGGGACGCGTACAAGTCCTACGTGAGCCCGTACGAGCTCGAGCGCTACCTGCCGGTCCTGTAGAGGAGCCTGCCTGGCAAGCGATCTTTCCCCGTTAAACCCTTCCAACTACCCACAATGAAACGGTGCCTGTAGGTCGAAAGGCCTACACCTCAGCATTGACGATATCGGCCATCTGGCCTACCCTCCCTTGACCCCATTTCAAGGGAGAGCGCTTTGAAGTCACGTCTGTTCGAGGATCCCGTGCCAGCGTGCGCGGGAGCAGGGTCATGCGGGTCGTTTGACCTGCCAGGAGGAAGGGGCACGACATGTCGGTACTGAGACCATTGCATTCGAGGCGAGGGAGGCTGGTCTTTGTCGCCGCTGCCTTGCTGTTGATGTCGGTCCTCGTCGCCGCACCGAGCGTCAGCGGCGCGGCGGCGGTCAAGCAGTTCACGGCTACGATCACCCCGGATACCGCTACCGGTGGGGTGACTGGGACGTGGACTGAGCGGGTGAAGAACTGCGGGACTCCCATTGCGGCCCCCTGCACGGCCAACAGCACGATCGCGATCGGGCAAATCCGCATCACCGTCCCTCCGGAATTCAGGTCGGAGCCGCCGGACTTCTCGGTCAGCGTGATCGCTTCCAACGGGAGTAGCTGGACCGCGTCCTATGTCTCCGGTGTCATCACGGCCCAACCGGCCAATGCCAGCAACAAGTTGAACTCCGGTGAGTTCGTCGACATCGCCATCCAAGCCATCCCCGAGTGCATCGCCGGCTCCAAGGAGTTCACGACGACGGCCGTGGGTGGGCTTCCGAACGGTCCGAATAATCAGACCTTCTTGCTCGTCAGCCCCAATCAGCCCTCCGTGACCATCGCCGGCTGCCAGCTTGCGAGCGGAGGCTCGGCGACCGATCCAGCAACCGGCCAAACCGAAACGGTCGAGGGCGACTTCCAAGGGCACGTGAACCTGACCTTCGGCGAGCCCGGGGGGGATTGCGGTGGCCCGGAGTTCGGGGCCCTGGGGGATCAGTGGCAGCAGTACCACCTTCCGAGCCCGGTCACCATCACGCCTGCTGCTGACTTCGTCGCGGGCAGTGAAGACAAGATCTCCACCTCCGAATTCGATCAAGACATCTTCGGCGGGGATTCGTCGTGGTACTTGATCTGCTACGCCGTGCCGCAGGACGGTCACACTCGGTTCGTGACTAGGGGAGGCGGTTTGGCGGTCGCTCAGACGGTCGGCGGCGTCCTTAGCTGGGTCGGGATCCTCGCGAACTGCGCCGACGCTCCCACGCCGTGCGTAACCGAGCAGTTCCTCACGACCGGGCCGGGGGCCCCGCCGTGGACCCCTAGCGCGAACAGGGTCCACATCGCCAACACGATGGACCCGGGAGACCCGCACAGGACTTGACGGTCGGGCGGCCAAGCCTCGGACCCTCGGTCGCTACGAACCGAGGGCCGGGGCGGCCGTGGGGAACGGCATCGCGGGCGGCGAGACGACGCCGAGGCGATCCAAGATCGCTCGGTATCCACCCTCAAGCTCCTGAACGTGGGGGCTCGCCTCGATCGCGGCGGCGTACGCGAGCGCCTGCAGCGCCAGTGCCTCTTCGTACTCGGCCTCGCGGTCCCTGGCGCCCGCCAGGCTCTCCCGGAGCGCCTCCTGTGCCTCACGCAGATGCCCCAGCTGCAACAGGACACACCCTCGGACCCGCTGGAGCGGCGGGGTGGCCGGCCCGCCTAGGGCCTCGGAGCGAACCAGCGCGTCTGTGGCAAGCTCCAGCGCCTCCTCTGACCGACCCATCATCGCGAGGCACTCGGCGATGCGAACACCGCTCTCCAGCTCCTCGGGTTGATCGCCGATCTCGTGATTCTCGGTTCGAGCCCGTTGCAAGACCTCGAGCGCCTCGACATAGCGCCCAGAACGGCACGCGACCCGGCCGAGGACGTTCAACGCGAACGCGATGGATGACCTCATCCCCACACCCTCCGAGATCCGAAGGGCCTCCCTCGCCAACCGCTCGGCCTCGTCGAGCTGTCCACGGTCGGACAGGATCTCCGCCACATTAGCGGAGCTGGTGGCCACAAATGGGAAATTCCCGGCCCTAATCCACTGGTCTCGCGCCTTCTCGTAGAACCTCAGGGCGTCGTCCCATCTGCCCTGCCAGTAGGCGAAGGCTCCGAGATCGTTGTTGATCTCGCCGCACCGATCGAGATCGCCCAGCTCCTCGTAGATCGCGAGCGCGAGCGGATAGTGCGTCACTTCCTCGTACCGACCGAGCTCGACGTTGGTCATGTCGAGCGTGCGATAGGCGCTGGCCAACGCCTTCTTCTCGCCGGAGGCACCGGCTTCTTCGATGGCTCGGCGGGCCCAGCGGATCGCGTCGGCCCTTCGCCCCTGCCGGCGCCGGATGTTCGCGTACCAGGCCGACAGGCGAGCCCGCTCCTTGTCCGCGTCGGGGCTATGGAGCGTCTCGACCAGGCGTCTGCCGTGGCTGGTCCAGCGAAGGGACTGCGTGTATCCCGTGGCCCTCACGCTCACCATGGCTTCCTTGAGGAAGAGCTGGGCCACGAGCAAGGGCTCATCCCGAACGAGCCGCCGCGCGTCTCGGTACGCGGCCAGGGCCCCGCCGTAGTCCCCGATGCGCTCCAGGCCGTCGCCGAGCGCCTCGTGCAGGGACGAGAGCTCGCGCTGGGTGACCTCCGAGAGCCGACGTCCGGCCTCGATCGCGCGGCGGAGGAACCGAGAGGCCTCGATGTTCGCGTACGCGGACTCGGCGCGCCGAGCCGCCGCCAGCGAGTACTGCCACGCCAATCGATCGTTCCCTGCAAGGAAGAAGTGGAGGGAGAGCAGCTCCGATCGCTCCGCTCCCTCGGCGCGGGCGGTCGCCAGGATCGCCTCTCCTGCACGGGCGTGGAGCTCCCGTCGGCGCCGATACGGGAGGCCCTCGTAGGCGGCATCACGCATCAGGGCGTGATGGAACCGGTACCGGCCGTTGCCCTCGTCGCCCACGAACTGCGATAGCCGCCGCCACACCGACTGGTCGAAGAGGGCACCTTCCCCATCCCACAGCGACGCCAGGATGGTTGCATCGAAGGTCACACCGAGGACCGACGCATACCGGATGACCCTCCGGTCGGCGCTGGTCAACCGGTCGATCTCGGCCGTCACCATCCCCTCGATCGAATCGGGCAGGCCCTCGATCGAACCAGCCGTGCGCGCCGCCCGCATCAACTCTTGGAGGAACAGCGGGTTCCCGCCCGATCTGTCGCTGAGCTCGACCACCTCGTGCGGCGGGAAGGGAGCATCCTCGGTCGCGAGATCGATGAGCTCCTCGAGGGAGGCCTCCGAGAGCGGAGACAGGCGCATCGAGACGCAGCGAGGAGCGTCGGGGGCCACGAATCCCGTTTCCTCATCCCGCCGGCTCACGCACACCAGCCACGGGAGGTCGCTGATCCGATGCGCCAGCGCGCGCAGCAGGGCTGCCGAGCCCTCGTCCATCCAATGGACGTCCTCGATCACGACGACCGTCGGATCCGTGACCACGCGCGACAGGTAGTCGGTCGCCACTTCCTCGAGCTTCGTCCTGCGGAACTCGTCTCCGAGGTCTCGCACCTCCGGCGTCATCGGGACCTCGGCGTCGGCGACGATCCCGAGCAGCGGCAGCCAGGGGAGCAGTTCGGGCGCACGCCTGGCGACATCCTCCTGCAACCGCTCCGCCAGTCCGGAGACGTCTTGTCCGCCCCCGGATCCCAGCAGCAGTCGCAGGAGGCGCCGGAACGGCAGATACGGGACGGACGACTCGTAGAGCTCGCACCCTGAGACCAGGTGCGGGAGATCCGGGGCCTCGGCTCGGAACTCGCTCAGCAGGCGAGTCTTTCCCATCCCGGCGTTCCCCACCAGCTCCAACACCGAACCGTGCCCGCCGCGGAGCTCCAGCAGCGCGCGTCGGAACGCGCCCATCTCCGCGTCTCGACCGACGAGCGGGAACTCCCGTGAGAGGGTCTCGGGCTTGCTGCCCGTGGAGTGACCGACCATGAAGGCGTGCACCGGGTCCTTCTTGCCCTTGACCATGAACGGCTCGAGCGCCACCGCGTTGAAGGCGACGGAGGACGCGTCGAGGACCGGCCCCGTCGCCAGGATCTGCCCCGACACCGCCATCGACATCACCCTGGCAGCCAGGTTCACGGCGTCACCCATCACCGTGTAGGTCCGACGGTACGCCGGGCCGATGTCGCCGGCGAAGACGTGCCCCTTGTTCACTCCGATGCGAAGGGGCAGGGTCGTTTCCGCGTCGAGGATCGAACGGAGCGCGAGCAGCATTCGGCCTTCGTCGTCTCCGAGGGCGTTCGGGGCGCCCGCGACGAGGATGACCTTCCCGCCGTCGTGATCGATGTCCGTTCCGAGGATCGTGACGCCGTTCTGCTCCGCCGTACGCTGGATCACAGCGATCAGCTCGTGCAAGGCCGTAGCGACGACGTCCGCACCCTGGTTCTCCACGAGAGCGTCCACGCCGTCGAAATGGATGAAAGCGACCGTCGCGTTCCGGTGCTCCGCCTCGGTCGCGCCGGCAAGGAGGTGCTCCCGGAGCGTCACCGGTATGCCCTCGGAGATGTCGAGGCTGCTGAGGGATATCTCGACGTCGTCGCGCTGGAACGAGAGATTCGCCGGTCCGCTCCGAAGGAGGATGCCTTCGCCCTTGGGTTGGCCGAGGACCTTCGCGGGCAAGGCGGCGGCCGTGTCTCGACTCACGAGGATCTCCCCCGCGCTGGCGGTCGATTCCATCAGGACGGTCCGACTCGCGGCGGGCCCCGTGACAATGAGCTCTCGATGCGACTCCCCCACGAGGAAGAAGTGGAACGAACCTGTGTTCACGCCCGCCGACATCCGAAGGACGACCTTCCCGGCCGTCGTGTCCAACCGCCCGATGCTCCGGAGCGTCGCCCGCATGCTGTGGGCGGAGGTGGCCGCCCTCACGGCATGGCCGTCGCCGGAGAACCAGAGCAGCAACGCGTCGCCGCCGAACTTCAGCAGGCTGCCGTCCTCGCCGTAGGCGACCGCGAGCAGGCGGGAGAAGACCGCGCCGAGGACCTCGGTGACCTCCTCGGCACCCACCTTGCCGTGACGCGCCAGCCGCTCGGACATCTTCGTGAACCCCGAGATGTCCACGAACAGCATCGATCCGTCGAGCGTTCGGAACGAGAAATGCGGTTGCTCGGCGAGCCAGCGGATCAGCAGCCGGGGAGCGTACGCCCTCAGGATCTCCGCGCTCTCGTTCAGCGCCTGTGCCACGGACGTCCCTTCCTCAGCCCGGCAAGCGAGTGTACGCCCACGCCTGCCTCGTAGGCACGACCGGGCCGAGGCGCGACCGCGGTGAGTCCGTCCTCATTGGCGACCGGCTTGCCCACGAGCCGGTCGTCCCCCTAAGGTTCAGGGCATGCCGGTTCCCGACGACGACCTCAGCCCGACCCTCGCCGAGACCGCCAGGCGACGCGCCGACCTGCGCGATGCGCTCGTCGCCGTGGAACAGGCGACCTCGCGTCCCGCCGTCGGCCGCGTGCCGGAGTGGACGAAGGAAGTCGTGCTTCGGCTCGAGGGCCTCGCGCACGCCATCGACGAGCACATCGAGATCACCGAGCGACCCGAGGGCCTGTACGACGAGATCTCGACCAAGGCGCCGCACCTGTCGACCAAGATCGATCAGCTGCGCGAGGAGCACCCCGTGTTGCGCGACCGGACCAACCAACTCGTCGCGAAGCTGCAGACCACGGAGGTCGGCGAGGCCTGGCCGCTGCACGAGGCTCGGGACGACCTGCAGCGCTTGCTCGGACAGGTCGTGCGCCACCGCCAGCTCGGATCCGATCTCGTCTGGGAGGCCTACAACCTCGACATCGGCGGGATCGAGTAGCTCGGTCCGCCTCCGTCTAGGCTGGCGCTCGTGAGGATCGCACTCGGACAGGTCGACACGACCGTCGGTGATCTCCCCGGCAACGTCGACCTCCTGACGGCCTGGGCGTCCCGCGCGACGGAGGCCGACGCGGACGTCGTCGTCTTCCCCGAGCTCGCGATCACCGGCTATCCGCCCGAGGACCTGGTGCTGCGCCCGTCCTTCGTCGACGACAACCTGACCGCGCTGGACGCGCTCGCGGCGAAGACGGCGGGCGGAGCCTCGATCGTGGTGGGGTTCGTCGACCGAACCGACCGAGGCATCCACAACGCGGCGGCGGTCATCGGCAACGGCCAGGTGATCGCGCGATACCACAAGATCAAGCTCCCGAACTACGGTGTGTTCGACGAGGCGCGGACGTTCACGCCGGGCGACGCCGCGTGCCCGATCCGGCTCGCCGACTCCGAGCTCGGGCTGTCGGTGTGCGAGGACGCGTGGATCCCCGGTCCGCCCTTCGACGAGTACGCGCGGCGGAAGACGCCCGTCATCTTGAACATCAACGGCTCGCCGTTCCACCGCGGCAAGGCCGACGAACGCGTCGAGATCTGCCGGGAACGAGCGCTCGAGACCGGGTCGTGGATCGTCTACGTGAACGCGGTCGGCGGCCAGGACGAGCTGATCTTCGACGGAGGGAGCGTGGTGGTTCGGCCGGACGGATCGCTCGCGCATCACGCCGCGATGTTCGAGGAGGACCTCCTGGTCGTCGACATCGACGGCGAGATCTCGAGCGCGCAGGAGCGCCCGCCGTGGCCCGAGGATCCCGAGCAGGTGTACCTCGGCCTCGTCCTCGGACTGCGGGACTACGTCCGCAAGAACGGCTTCGAGGAGGTCGTGCTCGGTCTGTCGGGCGGGATCGACTCGACGTTCGTCGCCGTCCTCGCCACGGACGCGCTCGGCCCCGATGCCGTCCGCACGCTCGCGATGCCGTCGCCCTACTCGTCGCCCGAGAGCCTCGAGGACGCGTCGCAGGTGGCCACCGGGCTCGGGATCCGGCTCGACGTGCTCGAGATCGGGGAGCTGTTCGCGGCCTACCTGGACAACCTTCGCGGAGCGTTCGCAGGCGGCGAGGCCGGGGTCGCCGAGGAGAACCTGCAGGCGCGGATCCGCGGCAACCTGCTGATGGCGATCTCGAACCGCTTCGGCTCCATGGTCCTTGCCACCGGCAACAAGAGCGAGTACGCGGTCGGCTACGCGACGTTGTACGGGGACATGGCGGGGGGGTTCGCGCCGATCAAGGACGTCCCGAAGACGCTCGTGTACGAGCTCGCCAGGTGGCGGAACGCGGTGGGGGCGGCCGAGGCGCCGCCGATCCCGCAGCGGGTCCTCGACAAACACCCGTCGGCGGAGTTGCGCCGCGACCAGAAGGACACCGACACGCTCCCGCCGTACGATGTGCTCGACCCGATCGTCGAGGCGTACGTCGAGGACGACCGCGCTCCGGAGGACATCATCGCCGAACGCGGCCTGGACCCCAAGCTCGTGGATCGCGTGGTCGGGCTGATCGATCGCGCCGAGTACAAACGCCGCCAGGCGGCTCCCGGGATCAAGATCACGCCGAAGGCGTTCGGGCGGGACCGGCGACTGCCGATCACGAACCGCTACCGGCGCTTCCGCAGCCCGTAGACTTCGGCGCCTAGGGGCGGTAGCTCAGCCTGGTCAGAGCAGGGGGCTTTTAACCCTCGTGTCGCGGGTTCGAATCCTGCCCGCCCCACCGATTCGAACGTCCATCCACGATGTCGCCACCGGGCGCTACCGTCCTTCGATGCACGGGGTGAGTTTGCTCGGTCCTCGCGGCCATGTCTTCCGAGCCGAGTCGCCCCAGACGCGTCGCGAGCGGATGCGCGGTTGGCGCGGCCGTTCGACGGTGGGTCCCGACGACGCGCTCCTGCTCGACCGCACCCGTTCGATCCACACGTTCGGGATGCGCTTCCCGATCTCGGCCGTCCTGCTGGATCGCGAGCTCGTCGTCCGGTCGGTACGTCCGGTTCGACCGGGCCGGCTCATGCTCCCCCGCCCCGGCACCCGGCACGTCCTCGAGTGCACCGAGGGCGTGGACCTGTGGCCCGGGGATCGGCTCCGGATCGTCGAGGCCGACTGAGGGGCGGGCGGGCGGCGGCTATACTTCCCGGCGCTGCCCCCGGGCCGGGGGCGGGGTGCGGCATGACCGGGCCCCCATCGTCTAGCGGCCTAGGATTTCGCCCTTTCAAGGCGGCGACACGGGTTCGAATCCCGTTGGGGGCACACAACCGAATAGCGCACGCGCCCGTAGAGGAGTCCGGCCGTCCTCACCGCCCTGTCAAGGCGGAGATCGCGGGATCGAAGCCCGTCGGGCGCGCCGATCTACCTGCGGTTTCCTTTACGGAGGCCGCAGGTAGTTCGTTTCTGACGCCACTTCTGCCGCCACTCGGCTAGCCGCCGAGGACCTGGAGCCGTGTGCAGTTCTCGCGACGGCGTAGTCTCCGTGCCGAGAGGCCCGACGACTCGAGGGCCGACTACAGGAGCGTCTCGACGCGCTCCGTCCGGCTCCCCGCGCCGAACTCCTCCACGTCCTGATGCCGCCCGACTTCGACCGCGCCGACCGCAGCGGTGAGTTCTGGGGCTACCCAGAGAGCCGCACCTTCGCCGAGGTCCTGATCGACTGCGAGGAGGACCGGACGCTCCGAGCGGTGCTGGTCGGCATGCTGCGGGAGGACGACCGGGGCGCAAGGGCCAGGAGCCAGCGCCCTCGGCTAGTCGCGACGTCCTCTACGCTTGCGGGATGTCAACGAATTTGGCCGGCCCTGCGTGAGCGGTATGAACGCTTGCGAGGGTCGAACGACGAGCTCCAGAGCCGGAGGCTTGGGGCTGCCATCAAGGAGGAGCTAGGTCGGCCGCTGTCGAAGAGCGATGTGCTGTGGTTCGCGGCCGCCCTCGCAGATGACGACAGGAAATACTTCGTCGCGTTCGCGTTGAAGCAGGGTCCGAACACCGCCGCGGTCCCCTTGCTCGAGCCATTGCTCGGAGCGGCCGTCTACGACACCGACCTGAGCTTCAACCGCTTCTTCGTGGAGCCGTGCGTTCGATGCGTCGGTTGGCAGAAGACGACCCAGGGTCTCCTCCGATTCCTCGCCTCGGGAAGCGACTTCGAGAAGGCTGGCGCGGCAAACGCCCTGTACTGGTCGATCGCGCTCTCGGACCCAGTCGCTCGGGATATCGAGGATGCGGTCCCGGATCCAGCCGAGTCGGAGGGAGAGACGCCCGGTGAGACGTGGCGACGACTCAACGCGATGATGCTCGAAGAGTTCGTGCGGAATCCAGATCTCCACGTCCGGCGAAGCATCTGCACTCAGTTGCGCAAGCCGGACGACTATCCACCGCATCTGCGCACGCTCGCCGAGGAGGCCCGTCAGATCGCCCTGGCGCACCCGGACGAAATCATCCGGGAGCGCGCAGAGATTACGTACTTGCCCCGCCCGGATACCAAGGTCCAGTTCTCCCCACTTCCCCATTGGGGCCGGGAAACGAACGGGGACAACGAGCTGCACGACGAGCCGGACCTTCCTAGCTTGTCCGTGTGAGCGCACTGCACGTTCACTCGCGCCTGGACCCACCGCCGCTTCCGCCGGCCGCTTCGGCGGCTCTCGCCGTCCCGATTCAGCAGGCTGAGGACGTTCCAACGCACGTGGGTAGACATGTGCGTCGAAGGGGCGACTCGGCCCTGCAAGTGGTCTGATCGACTGCGAGGAGGATCGGGTCCTCCGGGCGGTGCTTGTCGGGATGCCGCGGGAAATGGGTCGGAAGTAGCCTTGTCCTCTATCCGTGTGGAGATCGCTCAAGGTCGATCAGGTGGTAATCCCTTCCCAGCGAGTCCTGTCGGCGACCCTCCCTAGGAATAGAACGCACGCTCTTCGTCCCGTCGAGCCGCAGGAGAGCCGTTCGGTGGCGACGCCGCGGAGCCAGTTCGGCTGTGGTTCAGCCTCATACCATGAGAAGGGGACGACGCCTGAATACGTGAAGTCGTTTGGATGCTGACCGGCAACCACGAAGCAACAGTTTGAACCCCCCTCCCCCCAAACCATGCGAAGGAAACCGTCGCTGTTGAGGAAGAATGCCACGACGTAGCTGCCGGGGGAGTTCCGGACGGTCTTCGGAACCGCTCAGCTCCAGCCGAATCGAGCGCCGCTCCAACAACGTGGGCGGCACGTCATTCCAGAACGTGAGCGTGATCCTCGACCGGTCTCCGGACTCGGGGGAAGCGTGGCGAAACGGATATCGAGCCTGTCCGCCACATCGTTGCTATCGCTCGCCGTGACGGTCGGCTGCGCCTGCGCCGGGGGTGCGGACCCAAGAAAGCTGACCAGCAGTGTCACGACGACGACCGTCGTTTGTCTGTTCACCTCGTGGCCTTGAGCCCTCATCGGGCCAGATGATGCGCCCGAACTTCGGTATTCGTTTAGTTCCATCCACACGATCGACTGCTGGAGGGATCGAGTGCTCCCGGGCGGTGCTCGTCGGGATGCGGCGGGAGCACGACCGCTTGGGCGGACCGAAACGCAGCGGGGGCGAGCCTGCAATCCAGCGATGATCCACGCACCCGACCCCCTACTCGGGAGGCGGATGAACCTCTGAGGTCGTTTTCTCTTCGACGCTCGTGGTACGCGAGGAATCGCTGGCCTCGATCTTGGCCTGCAGCCGCTCGATCCATCGATCAACGCGCCGACGGCCCTCGATACCAGCCCCCACCTCCTCGGTGATTCGATCAACGGCGCGGCGGACCTGCTGCTCGATCTCTTCGGTCGGGGCAACCCAAGAAGGGTCTCGAGGCGTCGCATCACGAGGGCCGCCAACTCTTCCGTCGTCAAGCGACTACGCTGCCCGTCCTGCAAGTCGTCGTCCATCGGCCTGACTCTGCACCCTAGGCCTCACCTCCCAGCCAGAACCAGCGCCGCACGCCGCGCCAGCCGTCTAGGACCTTGAACTCGCTCAAGGTCCGTATCGACTGCGAGGAGGACCGGACTCGCGGTTCGAGTTCTCGTCGCCCGACCAGATCGCCGACAGGGTGTCGAACACGACCAGCCTCCGCGCCGCCGCACGGCGAACGAGCCGCGTAGCTCGTCGGCTCTTGCTAGACGCTTCGACGACGCATACCCTGCGTGCTGCCGCAACCCCAATGGGAGGGGCCGGATGCGGAGGCTGGGCCGGAAGGGCCTGTCAAGGTCGGGGGCGAGCGTCGCCGTCATTCTCTTTGCAGTCTCCACCGTGGTCATCGGCGGATCGCGCTTCGTCCCGGCCACGGGGGCAACGGTTTCCTCTCGGAATCATCCGACGAACTACCTGCTGGTGCGCGGGGTCGACACCGTTGCCGGCAACCTGATCGCGAACGACACCTCGTCAGGCTTCCCTCGACAATCGGCCGATTGGGGCGCGACCTGGAGCGGCAACAAGGGACTTCCTCCGAACACCTCATACACGACCTTCGGCAAGGTCGTGAGGTTCAAGGGCAACCTGTACGTCCTGTCGAAGGATGCTTCCACCGGACGTTTCGGGGTGTACCGGACGCCCCCCGCCGCCGGGAACACCCTATACAGCTGGAGCTCCGCCCTCGTAACGCTGGCGCTCGGCGCGTCGAGCCTCAACACGACCATGAACGCCGATGATTCGTATCTGTACCTCGGGGAGTACGGAGATCCGCAGGGAGGGCCTCGGATCCTCCGGTCGGCGGACGGAGTGGACTGGGAGGTCGTGTTCGGTCCCGACGCGTCACTCAGGCACATCCACGCCGTAGCGCCAGACCCCTATAACCCGGGCGAGGTATGGGCTACAACCGGTGACGGCGGCGGGAAGGCCGTCATGCGGTCGACCGATTTCGGTGCACCAGGAAGCTGGCGGGTCGTGGTCTCGTCGAGCTACTGGCAGGCGGTGCAGATCTCGTTCTCGCCGGAGTGGGTCTTCTTCGCCGGAGACAGCGGCACCGGGACGGTCTGGGTGCTTGACCGGCAGCACCTCCAACCGATCTGGGCAGCCACGAACTACCACGCCACCATGCCGGTACCGGGTGGATCGACAGGTGACTCCTTCTACCGCAACGCGTTCTACGGAAGCGTCGACCCGGTGACAGGCGTGTACTACGCATCGACGGCAGTCGACACGTCGGGTGCGAACACGAAGGGACTGTTCGCGCTGCCTGCGGTCGGCGGCGAGTTGCAGTTCCTCGACTTCAACGCCGCAGGGACGGAGGTCTTCATCGCCGGCGGACGGGTCTGGTCCGGCCCCTACAATTATCCGCTCCTGCCGGCACCGACTCCTTCACCCAGCCCGTCGCCGTCTCCGAGCCCTCCACCGTCGCCGAGCCCGTCACCCAGCCCGTCAGCAACTCCGACCCCGACATCGTCTCCGTCGCCACCCTCGCCCAGTCCGTCGCCCTCACCGACGTCCGTCGCCTCAGCAAACCTCGCCATCTCCCTCACGGACAGCCCGGACCCGGTCAAGGCCGAGAGGCGCCTCAACTACAACGCGACCGTCACGAATGCCGGACCATCGGCAGGGGCGTCGACCATCCTGACGGATACGCTTCCATCTGGTGTCACCTTCATCTCCGCGACGTCCTCTCAGGGGTCGTGCACCGTGGCGGATCGAACCGTGACGTGTGCGCTCGGTTCGGTGGCTCCGGCATCGACCGTCAACGTGAAGATCGTCGTATCGGCGACCACGGTCGGCCAGATCGACAATACGGTCTCGGTCTCGAGCACAACCGCGGATCCCGTTGCGGCGAACAACGTGTCGTCGGTCACGACGACCGTGCGCAAGTGACCGTCGCCCCGTAGTTCGTCCCGATCCTTCCGGACGTGAGGCTCAACGTCTCTCGAGAGAACGTCTTCGGAGCCACGCATCTGTATGAACAGTCGGGGATGCGCCTTCGGCGCCGATGCCCGCGATAGCCAAGACCTTGGCGGCGGCGGCGGACATCTCGTCGTCTGGCGGGCGAGGCCCGGAGTGCCTGCGGCACGAACAGGGTGAGCGCGACATCAAGACCGTCCGTGATCCCTGAGCAGCGCAAACGCTACGCGGTAGGACGACGCGGTACCCTTCGGTACGCGCTCGAAGGCTTGTCAAGGCGGAGATCGCGGGATCGAAGCCCGTCGGGCGCGCGGGCCGCTGGCGGCGGGCGGAAAGCTCGCCGCCAGAAGTCGGTCTGACGTAAGGCCAGGTAGCTCAGTTGGCAGAGCACGCGGCTGAAAACCGCGGTGTCGGCAGTTCGAATCTGCCCCTGGCCACGCCCGTATCAGTTCAAGCTCTCGTGCGCGCGGAGCTCCGCCGAGCGCACCAGCACCGACTGGTACAGGTCCGCCGAACGCGGGAACTCCTTGTCGGCGAGCGCCTTGAGCGCATCATGGATGTCCCGGGCGCCATGGTCGTCGTCCATCTCGTCCCAGGTGAGCATCCCGCACAGCGAGCCGTAGTCGAGCTCGAGGATCGACCCCGGGTCGAACAGCGCGAGCCACTGGTGCATCTCGACCACGAGCTCGCCGATCGGTCCGAGCTCGGACTGCCGGAGCACCGGCACGGCGTCCTCGGCCCTGCGGAGCGCCTTCCTCGTGGTCGTGAGGTACGAGAGCCGGTGATGCCCCTCGACCTCCAGGAGCCGCCGCTCGTCGTCGTCGAACAGCACGAACCACCGCACCGGCACGTGCCAGGGGCTGTGCATGATCGTCGACACCTGCCACGGCTCGCGGCGGCGCAGCCGCCGGAGCTCGCGTGTCGCGCGCCGCGCGCTCGCGTCCGTGACGAACATCGACGGGTCGTCGAACACGGCCGCCTCGCGGAAGGAGAGCATCCCCGCGAGGACGCGGAGCGTCGTCCGCCACGGGCACACGTGGTACCGGCCCTCGACGACCTTGACGTAGGCGCCGTCCTCGCCCACGGGCACCAGGATCCCCGCGCCCGACGAGGTCACCTCCTGCCGGAACCTCGGCGGTCCGAGCCACAGACGCCCGTCGACGATGTGCCGCTCCCAATGCGCCTGCTCGTGCGGCGGGAACGCCTCGAGCGGCTGGTAGACGCGGAGCTCGGCCGACGGGACCACGGCGTTCGAGTGTATATATGCTCCCCTGGCCCCGCTCGTCAGCGCATGCCGGAGGCTGCCCCGCATGACCGAGACCGCGTCTATCGACGCCCCGATCGTCCGGCTCGTCGCGCCCGACGGCACCGCGGTCGGCGACGTCGATGTGGGGCTGTCCGACGACGAGCGCCGCGAGCTCCTGCGGCTGATGATCCGTTCGCGACGGCTGGACCGCGAGTGCTGGGCGCTCCAGCGTCAGGGCGAACTCACGGTCTACCCGCCGTTCGAGGGGCAGGAGGCGGCGCAGGTCGGCAGCGCGTTCGCGCTCGGTCCCGACGACTTCGTGTTCCCCTCCTTCCGCGAGCTCGCGGCGGCGGTCGTGCGGGGCGTGGACGTGGTCGAGTATCTCCAGTACCACCGCGGGACGTGGCACGGCGGGCCGTACGACCCGATCGCCGCGAGGTTCGCGCCGATCTGCGTCCCGGTCGCGACGCAGATCGTCCACGCCGTCGGGTGGGCGATGGGCGCGAAGCTCGACCGGAGCACGGCGTGCTCCCTCGCGTACTTCGGGGACGGGTCCGCCTCTGAAGGCGACTTCCACGAGGGCGCGAACATCGCCGCCGTCTTCCGCTCGCCCGCGATCCTGTTCTGCCAGAACAACGGGTGGGCGATCTCGGTCCCGTCGCACGAGCAGTTCGCCGCGCCGATCGTGGCCAGGGCGGCCGGCTACGGCATGCCGGGGGTGCGCGTCGACGGCAACGACGTCCTGGCGGTGTACGCCGTCACGCGGGACGCGGTCGATCGCGCCCGAGCGGGCGAAGGCCCCACGCTCATCGAGGCGGTCACGTACCGCATCGGCTCGCACTCGACCGCCGACGACGCCGCCCGCTACCGCAACGAGGAGGAGGTCACCGCCTGGCGCGAGCGCGACCCGATCGACCGCTACCGAACGCACCTGCTTGACGCCGGCGCGATCGACGATGCGTTCGTCCGGGCGTGCGACGAGGAGGCGGAGGCCTGGGTGGCGGACGTGCGCGCCGAGCTCACCGCGCTCGGCGAGCCGAACGCGAACGAGATGTTCGACCACGCGTTCGCCGACCCGCCGCCGACGCTGCTCCACCAGCGCAAGGAGCTCCTCGGCGATGGCTGAGATCACGATGGTCGCGGCGCTGAACGCGGCGCTTCGAGATGCCCTGGCCGCCGATCCCCGCACGCTCGTGTTCGGCGAGGACGTCGGCTCGCTCGGCGGGGTCTTCCGCGTGACCGAGGGCCTGCAGGCCGAGTTCGGCCGCGAGCGCGTGTTCGACACGCCGATCGCCGAGGCCGGGATCGCCGGGATCTGCGTCGGGCTCGCGATGGCCGGGTGGCGCCCGATCGCCGAGATGCAGTTCGACGGCTTCTCGTACCCCGCGCTGGACCAGGTGATCAGCCACCTCGCGAAGTACCGCGAACGCACCCGAGGCCGGGTCGGGGTGCCCGCCGTGATCCGGATCCCGTCGTTCGGCGGCATCCGTGGCAAGGAGCATCACGGCGAGAGCCCCGAGACCTACTACGTCCACACGGCCGGGCTGAAGGTCGTGGTGCCGTCGACGCCGCTCGACGCCTACCGGTTGCTGAGGCGCTCGATCGACGACCCGGACCCCGTGATCTTCCTGGAGCCGAAGAGCCGTTACTGGTCCAAGGAGGACGGCGACCTGACCGTGGAGGGACCCGGCATCGGACAGGCGAGGGTCGTGCGGGAGGGAGGGGCCTGCGTCCTGATCGCCTACGGCGCGATGGTCGGCCGATGCCTCGAGGCCGCGACCGCCCTGGCCGATGGCGGGATCGAGACCGGCGTCCTCGACCTCCGATCGCTGGTCCCGCTCGACGTCGGGGCGATCGGCGACGCCGTCAGGGCGACCGGACGGGCGGTCGTCGTCCATGAGGCCCCACGCACGCTCGGGATGGCCGCCGAGGTCGTGGCGCGGATCGTCGAGGAGGCGTTCGATCACCTCGAGGCGCCGGTCGTGCGCGTCACCGGACCGGACGTGCCGTATCCGCCCGCGTCCCTCGAACAGCGCTACCTCCCGAGCGTCGAACGGATCGCGAACGCTGTCCGCACGGTGGTGGCCTACTGATGGCCGAGCGCGTCTTCACCCTGCCCGATCTCGGCGAGGGTCTCGAGGAGGCGATCGTGAGCGCGTGGCTCGTCGCCGAGGGCGCCACCGTCGAACTGAACCAGCCGTTCGTCGAGATCGAGACGGCGAAGGCGACGGTCGAGGTGCCGTCGCCGTTCGCCGGCCGGGTCGCGCGATTCCACGTCGCAGCGGGCGAGACGCTCGCCGTGGGGGCGCCGCTCGCGACGTTCGAGGTCGAAGCGGCGGCAGAGGCGACGTCGGTCACCGCCGCGCCGGCCGTGCGCAAGCTGGCGAGGGATCTCGGCGTCGACCTGTCGATGGTCTCGGGCTCCGGTCCGGGCGGACGGGTGACACGCGAGGACGTCGAGTCGCTCGCGCGATCGAGGGTCCGAGCGGCGTCGTACCCGGCGACGCTCCCGAGCGGCGGGCCGGCCACCGCCTTGAGGGTCGGATCGAACACGTCGAGCGAGGAGATCCCCGTCTCGCCGATCCGGAGGGCGGTCGCCCAACGCCTGTCCGAGGTGGCCGCCATCCCGCAGGTGACGACGTTCCGCACGGTGGACTGCGCGGCGTTGGACGCGGTGCGACGGGACCTCGGCGTCTCCCCGCTGCCGGTGTTCGTTCGAGCCCTCTGCGAGGTCGTGAAGGACCACCCGATGCTCAACGCGACGTGGACGGACGAGGCGCTCCTCGTCCACGACAAGGTCAACGTGGGCATCGCGACCGATACGGAACGAGGCCTCGTCGTCCCCGTCGTGATGGACGCGGGGTCGCTCGGGATCGGCGAGATCGCCTCCGAGATCGACCGGCTCGCCCGGGCCGCCCGGGAGGGCAGCCTCAAGCCGACGAACACCTCCGGCGAGACGATCGCCGTCACGAACACCGGCAGCTACGGCTCCGAGTTCGGCACGCCGCTGCTGAATCCCGGCCACGCGGTCACGATCGCCCTCGGCGTGATCGCTCCGAGGGCGCTCGTGATCGACGGCGAGGTCGAGGCTCGGCCCGCGTGCACGCTCTCGCTCACGTTCGACCACCGGGTGCTCGACGGCGCGACCGTCGGGCGGGCGTTCGGCGCCCTGGTCGAGCTCCTGGAGTCGCGCGAACGCCTGGACACTCTGCCCCGCTGACCGGTCCGATATCCTCGGCTCGTGAAGGGCCAGAACCTCGTGACGCCGCAGGACGTCGGCAAGCGCGTGTCGTTCCAGTTCGAGCTGCCGAACGGCTACGTCGGCGAGGCTGTGGGCATGCTCGAACGCTACGATCACGAGGCCGCGACGTACGTGGTCCGGCGCAAGGACGACACCATCGCGCGCGTCCCGGCCCGCGACATCCGGTTCGGCAAGGTCATCGAGCCCTGAGCCCGACCGGGTCTGCCGAGCTGCTCGACGAGCTCCGCACGCTCGCGGTCAGGTTGGCGCACGGAGCGGCGGAGATCCAGCTGGACGGGCTCCGTTCGGGGTTCGCGATCGACCAGAAGTCCGCCGCGGGCGACCTCGTCACCGAGATCGACCGGGCCGCCGAGCACGCCATCGTGGAGGGGATCCGGGACGCGCGGCGCAACGACGCGATCCTCGGCGAGGAGGGGACGGACCGGGCCGGCACGTCCGGCGTGCGGTGGGTGCTCGACCCGCTCGACGGCACGGCGAGCTACGTGCGCGGGTACCCGGGCTTCGGGGTGTCGATCGGGATCGAGGTCGACGACCGCCCGAGCGTCGGCGTCGTGATCGACGCGCTCGGCCGGACCACGGTGGGCGTGGCCGACCGCGGGGCCGAACGCGACGGCGTTCCCGCACGACCGGCGACGCGAACCGCCCTCGCCGATTCGATCGTCGCCACGGGGTTCGGGTACGACGCCGGGATGCGGGTCCGCGAGGCCGAGACGCTCGGGCGGCTCATCGATCGCATCGCGGACATACGACGGAGCGGTTCGGCGGCGATGGATCTGTGCGCGGTGGCGTGCGGCGAGGTCGACGCCTATTACGAGCTCCACCTCGCGCCCTGGGACACGGCCGCGGGCGCGGTGATCGTGGAGGCCGCGGGAGCGGTGTTCCGGCAGATCGACCAACCGGACGGCGAGGTGCTGACCGTCGCGGTCCCCAAGCAGCTGCTCGAACCGCTGCTCGGGGTGCTCGGGGATGCCGGCCTGACGGTCTGACGCGCCGGGTGGTCAGACAGCCTGTTCGATGTCGTGCAGGACGACCATCAGGTCGTCGACGCTGAACGGCTTGGCGACGAACGCGTCGGCCCCGAGCTCGGCCGCCTTCGCGCGGTCGCGCAGGCTCGATCGCGCCGAGACCACGATCACTCGGGGACGCTCGGTGGCCGGGATCGTCTGCAGCTCCTCGAGGAAGGCCCAGCCGTCCATCACGGGCATCATGATGTCGAGCAGGACGACGTTCGGGTGGTGTTCGCGGACCTCGTCCAGCGCCGTCCGTCCGTCGGACGCCGAGAGGGTCTGGTACCCCTCGGCCTCGAGGGTGAACTGAAGCATCCAGACGACCTGTGGCTCGTCGTCGACGACCAGGACCCGCGACGTGGTCTTCGTGCCCATCATCATGGGAACGGTATCGGCAGGCGTTCGGCCGGGTGGAATCGGCCTTGCGGCCGGTTTGTGCGGTACCGGCTGGTCTCCCCCGCCGGCCGGGAGCCCCGACAGGTGGACGACAGGCGGCTAGTCACTCCTCGCAGGGTCCCGTGCGAGCCCCTGGTCAGGCGCGCACGAGTCCGATCGGGAACGCGGCGGAGCTCGATCCGCCCGCGTGCGCGATCGCACGCTCGGCCCGATCGGGCGGGACGACGAGCACCATCCCCACGCCGAGGTTGAACGTCGAACGCAGGTCGTCCTCGGGCGCGCCGGTCTGGGCGCGCAGCAGGTCGAACACCGGGGGTTCGGGCCACGATCCCCAGGCGACGTCGGCCTCGAGCCCCTCCGGGAGGACGCGCGGGAGATTCTCGACGATGCCGCCGCCCGTCACGTGCGCCGCGGCGTGCACCACGCCCTCGCGAGCGAGCTCGAGCACGAGGGGCGCGTAGATCGCCGTCGGCTCGAGGAGCTCGTCGACGAGCGGGCGGCGCAACGGCGGCACGGTCCGCTCGAGCGCGTAGCCGGCACGCACCAGCAGCGCGTCCCGAACCAGCGAGAAGCCGTTCGCGTGTACCCCCGACGAGGCGAGTCCGATCAGCACGTCCCCGTCCCGCACCCGGTCCGGCCCGAGCCGCCGTTCCTCCTCGACGACCCCGACGCAGAACCCCGCGAGGTCGAATGCGTCTTCGGCCATCACGCCGGGGTGCTCCGCCGTCTCGCCGCCCAGCAGCGCGCACCCCGCCCGTCGGCAGCCCTCGGCGACCCCCGCGACGATCGCGGCCACGCGCTCGGGGTCGACCGAGCCAACGGCGAGATAGTCGAGGAAGAACAGGGGTTCGGCGCCGGTGCAGACGACGTCGTCTGCGCACATCGCCACCAGGTCGATCCCGACGGTGTCGAGCCGGCCCGAGCGCCTCGCGATCTCGAGCTTCGTGCCGACCCCGTCCGTCGCGGCGGCGAGGAGCCTGCCGTCGCCGATCTCGAACAGCCCCGCGAACCCTCCGACGCCCTCGACGAGCTCGGGCCGCGTCGCCCCGTCCCCCAGCTCACGGATCAGCTCGACCGCCTTCGCGGCCGCGTCCAGGTCGACGCCGGACCGCCGGTACGCCTGCGAGCTCACGACTTCGCGGGGTGCTCGAGCAGGAACTTGCCGGCGTGCTCGGGGATCGGGATCGGGTACTCGCCGTCGAAGCACGCGCGGCAGAACGAGCCGGCATCCTGCCCGGTGGCGGCGACCATCCCTGCGAGCGACAGGTACCCGAGCGAGTCCGCCCCGACGTAGTCCCTGATCTGCTCGACGGCCAGGTCGGCGGCGATCAGCTCCTGGCGGGTCGACATGTCGATGCCGTAGAAGCACGGCCAGCGGATCGGCGGACACGTGATCCGGGTGTGCACCTCGGTCGCACCGGCCTCACGGAGCGCCTGGACGATCTGCCGGGTCGTCGTCCCGCGGACGATCGAGTCGTCGATCACGACCAGGCGCTTCCCGCGCACCGCGTCGGGCATCGGGTTCAGCTTCAGCTTCACGCCGCGTTCGCGCAGCGACTGCGACGGCTGGATGAATGTGCGGCCGACGTATCGGTTCTTCATCAGGCCCTCGCCGTAGGGGATCCCGGAGACCTCCGCGTACCCCGACGCGGCCGAGTGCGCGGTGTCGGGGACGGGGATCACGAGGTCGCCCTCGGCGGGCGCCTCGAGCGCGAGGCGCCGCCCCAGCTCGCGACGGACCTCGTGCACCGTCGTGCCGCGGAGCCTCGAGTCGGGGCGCGCGAGGTAGACGAACTCGAAGATGCAGAGCGCACCGCGTTCGGCCCGCCCGAACCGCGTCGAGACGATGCCGCGCTCGTCGACGCGCACCAGCTCGCCGGGCTCGACGTCGCGCAGGAACGTCGCGCCCACGATGTCGAGCGCGCAGGTCTCGGAGGCGACGCAGAACCCGTTCGGCAGACGCCCGATCGAGAGCGGACGCAGGCCGTGGGTATCGCGCGCCGCGAACAGGCTCCGCTCGTCCATCACGACGAACGAGAACGCGCCTTCGAGGGTGGGGAGCACGTCGATCAGCGCCGACTCCAGGTCCTCCGAGGGATGCCGGGCAAGGATCGTCGCCACGAGGTCCGAGTCGGTCGTGGCCGCGCCCCCGGCGCCGCCTCGCTCCGCGAGCTCGAGCGTGTTCACGAGGTTCCCGTTGTGCCCCAGCGCGAGCGAGCGCTGGCCATCGGTCTTGAACGCGGGCTGAGCGTTCTCCCAGGTGGTCGATCCGGTCGTCGAATAGCGGTTGTGCCCGATCCCCAGGTCGCCGCGGAGCGTCGAGAGCGTCGCCTCGTCGAACACCTGGGAGACGAGCCCCAGCTCCTTGAACACCAAGATGTGCTCGCCGTCGGAGACCGCCATCCCGGCCGCCTCCTGGCCCCGGTGCTGCTGGGCGAAGAGCGCGAAGTAGGTCAGCCGCGCGACGTCGTCGCCGGGCGCCCACACGCCGAAGACGCCGCACTCCTCCTTCGGACCCTCGGCACCCACCCGGCCCGATGCTAGCACCGGACCTGCGAGCCTCCGGGGACGTTCACCCGGCGAGGAGCTTGGGGATCGCGTCCTCGTACACGGCGGCGATCTCGGCCACGGTCATCTCGAACAGCGCGTCGAACGCGATCGCGGGCCCGCCGGTCTCGCCGAGCCGAGTGAACGAGACGCCGCCCTCCGCCGCCGTGTCCTCGAGCTCGGTCGCCCGTTCTGGCGCCACCGAGACCACGACGCGCGACGCCGACTCGGAGAAGAGGCCGACGTGCCCCGGCTGGTCACCGGGCAGCGTCACGGCGAAGCCGACGCCACCGGCGATCGCAGATTCGGCGAGCGCTATCGCGATCCCGCCCTCCGCGCAGTCGTGCGCGCTCTCGAGCAGGTCGGAGCGGGCGGCCCCGATCAGCAGCCGGTGGAGCCGCCGTTCGCGTTCGAGATCGAGCGCCGGGGGGCGCCCCGTCACGGACCCGAGGACCACCTCGGCGAACTCGCTCCCCCCGAGCTCGGCGAACGTCTCGCCGAGCAGGTAGATCCACGACCCGTTGCCCATGAACCCGCCACGGACCGCCAGCCGATGGTCCTCGATCAGCCCGAGCATTCCGATCACCGGCGTGGGCCAGATCGCGGACGAGCCGGACTCGTTGTAGAAGCTCACGTTCCCGCCGGTCACCGGGGTCCCGAACACGCGGCAGGCGTCCGCGATCCCTCGCACCGACTGCGCGAACTGCCACATCACCTCCGGTCGCTCGGGGTTGCCGAAGTTCAGGCAATTGGTGATCGCGAGCGGCGTCGCCCCCGCGCAAGCGACGTTGCGGGCCGACTCGGCGACGGCGTGCGCCGCACCTAGGTAGGGATCGAGCGCGCCGAATCGGCCCTTGCCGTCCGTCGACAACGCGATCGCCTTCAAGGTGCCCTCGATCCGCACGAGCGCCGCGTCGGCGCCGGGCGGCGTCACCGTTCCCCCCAGCACGATCGAGTCGTACTGCTCCCACACCCAGCGCTTGCTCGCGACGTTCGGCGACCCGAGCACCGCGAGGAACGCCTCGTTGGGCGGCATGGTCACGGTCGCGAACGTCGGGTCGTCGGCGATCGCGTCCTCGACCTCGGCGGGAGCCGCCATCGCGCGCGTGTAGACCGGCCCCTCGTCGGCGAGGGAGCGGGCCGGGACGTCCGCAACCGCGGCGTCGCCGAACGTCGCGCGGAGGCCGCCGCCTCGGACGAGCCGGCCGATCACCGCGGTCGAGAGCCCCCACCGCTCGCACACGGCCCGAACATCGCCGAGCCGATCGGGGTGCACGATCGCGAGCATCCGCTCCTGCGACTCGCTCGTCAGGATCTCGAACGCCTCCAGGCCGGGCTCGCGGAGAGGGACCGCGCCCAGGTCGAGCTCGGCGCCGAGCCCGGCCCGGGAGGCTGACT
This sequence comes from Actinomycetota bacterium, assembly GCA_036505195.1. Taxonomy (GTDB): domain Bacteria; phylum Actinomycetota; class UBA4738; order UBA4738; family HRBIN12; genus DASSJM01. Next base: position 16,953 of record DASXTX010000249.1, on the reverse strand, counting down.
CGCTCACCGCGCACGTGATCCCGGCCCCGCCCAGGTCCTGCAGTCCTTCGAGCAGGTCGCGTTCGACGAGCTCGAGCGAGGCCTCGATCAGGAGCTTCTCGGCGAACGGGTCGCCGATCTGCACGCTCGGGCGGCGTTCCTCGGCCCCGTCCTCGAGGGTGTTGGACGCCAGCACCGAGACCCCGCCGATGCCGTCGCGACCGGTGGCGGCGCCGAACATGACGAGCAACGAGCCCTCGTGGACCTGGCGGTCCGACGTGACGAGCCGCTCGGCCGGCGCGACGCCGACGCACATCACGTTCACGGTGGGGTTCGCCGTGTGGGCGGGCGCGAACTGCACCTCGCCGCCCACCGTCGGGACGCCGATGCAGTTGCCGTAGCCGCCGATCCCCGCCACCACGCCCTCGAACAACCACCGGTTCCGCTCCTCGTCGAGCGGGCCGAACCGCAGCGGGTCCAGCAACGCGATCGGTCGGGCCCCCATCGAGATCACGTCGCGCACGATCCCGCCGACCCCGGTCGCGGCGCCCTGGTGGGGCTCGACCGCCGACGGGTGCGAGTGCGACTCGAGCTTGAACACGATCGCGATGCCGTCGCCCACGTCGACCGCGCCGGCGTCCTGCCCCGGGCCGACGAGCACGGACGGACCCTCGGTGGGCAGGTTCCTCAGGTGGACCTTCGAGGACTTGTAGGAGCAATGCTCGGACCACATCACGGCGTACATCGCGAGCTCGTTGGTATTGGGATCGCGGCCGAGGGTCGAACGGATCGACCCCAGCTCGTCGTCGGTGAGCCCAAGCTGCCGGTGGAGCGGCTCGGACGCGCTCACGCGGCGGAGACGCGGGCGAGCGTGGACGACAGCAACGACGCGAACATCGGCTGACCGCCCGTCGCGCCGACGTCCGGGTCGACCGCGTGCTCGGGATGGGGCATCAGACCGACGACGTTGCCCGCCTCGTTGCGAAGCCCGGCGATCTCGTTCGAGGCGCCGTTGGGGTTGTGCGGCTCGCCGGTCGTGCCCTCGGGCGAGCAGTATCGGAAGACGACGAGCCCGTCGTGCTCGATCCGGTCGAGATCGCCGGCGGACGCGACGAACTGCCCCTCACCGTGCTTGACCGGGACCCGCAGGATCTCCCCCGCGACCAGGTCCGCCGACAGTGGCGACACGGAGGTCTCGACGCGGACGTCCACCCATCGGCACACGAAGCGGAGCCGTCGATTCCGGATGAGCGCGCCCGGCAGCATCCCGGCCTCGCACAGGATCTGGAATCCGTTGCAGATCCCGATGACGGCGCCGCCGGCCTCGGCGAACCCCCGCACCTCGTCCATGATCGGCGCGAACCGCGCGATCGCGCCGCACCGCAGGTAGTCGCCGTAGGAGAACCCGCCGGGCAGGATCACCGCGTCGACGCCACGGAGATCGCGATCGGCGTGCCACAGCCCGACGCCCTCCCCGCCCATGAAGCGCACCGCGCGGAGCGCGTCCCGGTCGTCCAGCGAACCGGGGAACGTCACGACGCCGATCCTCGGCCGACGGCCTTCGCTCATGTGGCGCTCATCTGGCGCTCATCTGGCGCTCATGTGGCGCTCAACGGCCTACCTGCTCGGCCCGCAGGACCTGGAACTCCTCGATCACCGGGTTCGCCAGGAGCCGGGCGGCCATCTCCTCGACCTGCGCCTGCGCGGCCTCCTCGCTTTCGGCGTCGATCGTGAGCTCGACGTGGCGGCCGATGCGCACGCCGGTCACGTTCGTCCACCCCATGGCCGGCAACGATCCCTCGACCGCCTTGCCCTGGGGGTCGAGCAGGCCCGGCTTGAGCTGGACCAGGACCTCGAACCGCACGTTCACGCGTGCTCCCGACGGAGACGTTCGAGCGCGGCCGCATCGGTCTCGGCGTCGTCGCCGGAGGTCACACCGCTCAGGTGCCGGTAGTGGTCGAACGGCGACGCGGCGACGCGCTCGTAGGCCTCGCGGTACTTGAGGGATGTGCGGTCGACGACCTCGGAGGGCAGGTCGGGCGCGGGCGGTTCGTGATCCCAACCGCTCGCGTCCAGCCAGTCGCGGACGAACTGCTTGTCGAACGAGGGCTGTGCGCGCCCGGCTCGGTAGCCGTCTGCGGGCCAGAACCTGGACGAGTCCGGGGTCAATACCTCGTCGATCAGGATCAGCTCGCCGTCCGCGAACCCGAACTCGAACTTCGTATCGGCGAGCAGGATCCCGCGTTCGGCGGCGATCCCCGCCCCCCGCTCGTACAGCGCGATCGAGATCTCGCGAAGACGCTCGGCGAGCCCGCGCCCGACCAGATCCACCGTCTCGTCGAACGTCAGCGGCAGGTCGTGACCCGCGGCCGCCTTCGTCGTGGGCGTGAAGATGGGCGCGGGCAGCCGCGACGACTCCCCCAACCCCTCCGGCAGCGCGACGCCGCACACGTGACCTTCGGCGCGATACTGCTTCAGCCCCGAACCAGTGAGGTACCCGCGCACCACGCATTCGACGGGGATCACCTGCGCCTTGGTGGCGAGCATCGCCCTGCCGGCCAGCGCCGGCTCGCTGCGGAACGGCTCGGGGAAGTCGCGCCGGTCGGCGCTCGCGAGGTGGTTGGGGACCACGCCGGTCGTGCGCTCGAGCCAGAACAGCGTGAGCCCGGTCAGGACTCGGCCCTTGTCGGGGATCGGGTTGGGCAGCACCACGTCGAACGCGCTGATGCGATCGGTCGCGACGAGAAGCACCCGATCGTCGCCGACGTCGTAGATGTCCCGGACCTTGCCCTGTCCGTGCAGCCGGGCCGCGGTGCCGCTCATCCCTGACGGACCTCGACCTTCTCGAGCCGGTCGAACACGACGTCCAGGTTCCGCAGCGCGGCCGCCGGGTCGAACAGCTCGTCGAGCCGTTCGCCGAGCCGTTCGCGCACACGGGGGTCCGAGGCGACCAGCTCGCGGAACGACGCGTCGTCGTCCCACGCCGTGGCCGCGGCGTCCTGCACGATCGCGTACGCCTCGTCGCGCGGCAGCCCCGCGTCCACGAGCGCCAGCAGCACGTTCTGCGAGAACGCCAGCCCGCCGCCCACCTGCAGGTTCTCGCGCATCCGTTCCGGGTGGATCACGAGCCCGTTCAGCACCTCGGTCATCTCGGCGAGCATGTAGTGCAGCGCCATCGTCGAGTCGGGCAGGATCACGCGCTCGGCCGACGAGTGCGAGATGTCGCGCTCGTGCCAGAGCACGGTGTTCTCGAGCGCCGCCTGCAGGTTGCCGCGGATCACGCGGGCGAGCCCGGTCACGCGTTCGCAGCGGACCGGGTTCCGCTTGTGGGGCATCGCGCTCGAACCCTTCTGTCCCGCCGTGAACGGCTCCTGCACCTCTCGGACCTCGGTCCGAGCGAGATGGCGGATCTCCGTCGCGATCGCGTCGAGCGACGAGGCCGTGATCGCGAGCGCGGCCATCAGCTCGGCGTGCCGGTCGCGCGCCACGATCTGGCTCGACGCCTCGGCGGCGCGCAGGCCGAGCTTCGCGCACACCTCCTCCTCGACGCGCGGGTCGACCTGCGCGTAGGTTCCGACGGCCCCGCTGATCGCGCCGACGCTCACGGCCTCGCGCGCCCGACGGAGCCGGTCCCGGTCGCGGTCGAGCTCGAACGCCCAGAGCGCCACCTTGTGGCCGAAGCTGGTCGGCTCCGCGACGACGCCGTGCGTCCGGCCGGCCATCACGACGTCCCGGTTCGCGAGCGCGATCCGCTTGGCGACGGCGAGCAGCCGCTCGAGCCGTTCGAGCAGCAGGTCGCTCGCGTCGCGCAGCTGCAGCGCGAGACCGGTGTCCAGGACGTCCGAGGAGGTCAGCCCGTAGTGCACCCAGCGGCCCGCCGGACCGACGGACGCGGCAACGATCTGCACGAAGGCGGCCACGTCGTGCCTGGTGACGCGCTCGACCTCGGCCACCCGCTCGGCATCGAACGACGCCGTCGCCCGGATCTCGCGCGCGTCGGCGTCCGGTACCACGCCGAGTCCGGCCAGCGCTTCGGCGACGAGGATCTCGATCTCGAGCCAGTGCCCGAACCGCGCGTCGTCGGACCAGACGGCGGCCATCTCCGGGAGGACGTACCGCGGGATCATGGCTCGGGCCGGAGGGTGTGGCGCCGGCTCACAACCGGAGGCCCTCCGCCAGGTCGTCCTTGAACCGCCAGAGCCGCTTCTGCACGTCCGGGTCGGCGACCCCGACGATCTCGGCGGCCAGGACCGCCGCGTTCATCGCCGAGTCGACGCCCACCGTGGCGACCGGCACGCCGCTCGGCATCTGCGCCGTCACGTACAGGGCCTGCTCGCCACCCATCTGGTCGGTCGCGATCGGTACGCCGATCACCGGCACGATCGTGCGGGCCGCGACCGCGGCGGCGAGGTGCCCGGAGATCCCCGTCGTGCACACGAGGGCCTTCAACCCGCGGTCGAACGCCGTCCGAGCGTACTCGTCGACGAGGTCCGGGCTCCTCGACGACGACATCACGCGGATCTCGTGGGGAAGCTCGAGCTTCTCCAGGATCGCGGTCGCCTGCTGCATCACCGGGAGCTCGGCCGCGGAGCCGACCAGCACGCCGACCAGCGGTGCCGGTTCGCTCATCCCCGCTCCTCCTTCGCCGCGAATGCCGCGATGTCCGTCCGGTGACGCATCCCCTCGAACGAGACGCGCGCGCCCGCCTCGTAGGCGCGGTCCCGGGCCTCGGCGATCGACGCCCCGGTCGCGCTCACCGACAGCACCCGTCCTCCCGCGGTGACCACTCTACCCTGCCGCTCCGCGGTGCCCGAATGGAACACGGTCGCGCCCTCGACGCGCTCGGCCGCGTCGAGCCCACGGATCTCGAACCCGGTGTCGTACGCCCCCGGGTAGCCGCCCGAGGCCAGGACCACGGTCACGCACGCCCCCGGGGCGAGGTCCACCGGTGCACTCCCGAGTTCGCCCCGGGCGCACGCGAGGAACAGCTCGGCGGGCTCGGACCAGAGCCGCGGCATGAGGACCTGGGTCTCCGGGTCGCCGAACCGGCAGTTGAACTCGAGCACCGTCGGGCCGCGGTCGGTCAGCATCAGACCCGCGTACAGGACCCCGCGGTACGGGATCCCCTCCTCGGTAAGGGCGCGGACGGTCCGATCGAGGATGTCGGCGTGGATGCGCTCGGCCATCGCGTCGTCCACGAACGGGACCGGCGAGTACGCTCCCATCCCCCCGGTGTTGGGTCCCGTGTCGTGATCCCCGATGCGCTTGAAGTCCTGCGCGAACCCGAGCGTCGCGGCGGTCGCTCCGTCGGCGAGCGCGAACGCTGAGACCTCTCGCCCCCCGAGGTGCTCCTCGATCACCACGGTCGACCCCGCCTCGCCGAACTCCTCCTCCAGCAGGGCCCGCTCGAGCGCCCCCACCGCCTCGTCGCGCTCCTGCGTGATCACGACCCCCTTGCCCGCTGCCAGCCCGTCGGCCTTGACCACGTAGGGGGGCCCGAACGCGTCGAGCGCCTCGAGCGCGTCGGACATCGTCGAGGCGCTCAGGCTCTCCGCCGCGGGGATCCCGTACCGCTCGCACAGGTCCTTCGCCCACGCCTTCGACCCCTCGAGCCGCGCCCCATCGGCCGAGGGACCGAACACCGGCTGCCCTCGCGCCGAGAGCTCGTCGGCAAGACCGGCGACGAGCGGGCCCTCGGGGCCGACCACCGTGAGGTCGACGCGTTCTCGTTCGATCAGCGCGAGCAGGCCGTCGGTGTCGTCGGCGGCGACGTCGTGGCGCGAGGCCTCTCTCGCGACCCCGGCGTTCCCGGGGGCGGCGAGCACGCGCTCGACGGACGGGTCGCGGGCCAGCCGCCACACGAGCGCGTGCTCGCGCCCGCCGGAACCGACGACCAGGACCCTCATCCCGCGGTCAGGCTCTGTTCGCGGCCCGGTCCGACCGAGACCACGCCGACCGGGACGCCGACGAGTTCCTGGATCCGCTCGAGGTACTTACGGGCGGCCGGCGGCAGGTCGCCGAACGACGTGGCCGCGCCGATCTCGTCCTGCCAGCCCTCGAGCTCCTCGTAGACCGACTCCGCCTTGTGGAACAGCGACTGGTGCGGCGGGACGTCCTCGAACGTCTCGCCCTCGGCGCGATACGCCGTGCAGACCCGGACGGTCTCGAACCCCGAGAGCACGTCGAGCTTGGTGACGAACAGCTCGGTCAGCCCGTTGACGCGGGCCGCGTACCGCAGGATCACGGCGTCGAACCACCCGCACCGGCGCTTGCGACCCGTCACCGTGCCGAACTCCTGTCCTCGTTCGCCGAGCCGGTCGCCGCCGGGGCCGTGGTCCTCGGTCGGGAACGGGCCCGCGCCCACGCGCGTGACGTACGCCTTCGTGATCCCGATGACCCGCGCGACCTCGCGCGGACCGATCCCGGCGGAGGCCAGCGCATACCCGGTGACCGGGTTCGACGACGTGACGAACGGATAGGTCCCCTTGTCGAGGTCGAGCATCGTGCCTTGCGCGCCCTCGAGCAGCACCTCCTTGCCCTCGCGCAGCGCGTCGTGCAGGAGCTTCGACGTATCGGTTACGCGTGGGCGCAGCCGCTCCGCGTAGCGCATGTAGTCGTCGACGATCGTTCCCGCGACCAACGGGAGCCGGCCGTAGATCCGGGTGAGGATCTGGTTCTTCTCGCGCAGGACGACGTCGAGCTTCTCGCGGAAGATCTTCTCGTCGAACAGGTCCTGGATCCGCAGGCCGATCCGCGCGGCCTTGTCCCCATAGGCGGGGCCGATGCCGCGCTTGGTGGTGCCGAGCGCGTTCGTGCCCAGGAACCGCTCGGTCACCCGCTCGAGCTCGAGGTGGTACGGCATGATCATGTGACAGTTGCCCGAGACGACCAGCTTGGACGGGTCGACGCCGACGGCCTCGAGCCCGTCCAGCTCGTCAAGCAGGACGCGGGGGTCGACCACCACGCCGTCGGCGATCACGGACGTGATGTGCGGGTACAGGATCCCCGAGGGGATCAGCTGGAGCTTGAGCGTGTGCCCCTCGGCCAGGATCGTGTGGCCGGCGTTGTTCCCGCCCTGGTACCGGACGACCAGGTCCATCCGGTCGGCGAGGTAGTCCGTCGCCTTGCCCTTGCCCTCGTCCCCCCACTGGGTCCCGACGACGACGGAGGCCGGCATGCGGTCAGTCTATCCGCGGCGTCCGGCGCGCCCAGAGCCACGGATCGGCTACGAACGCTCGATACGGAAGCTGATGCGGACCTGCGTGTGGTACTGGGAGATCTGACCGTCGGCCACGACCGCCGACGTGCCGAGGATGTCCATCGACTCGATGCCTCGGATCGTCTTGGCCGCCTCGGCCAGCGCTTGATGGGCCGCGTCTCGCCACGACTCGGACGACACGCCGACCAGGTCGATCGTCTTGATGACCGCCATCGCCACTCCTACCTCCCCTGATAGACGTCGATGAACCGCCGGTAGTTGGCGGCGATTTGCTTCGCGGCCTCCTCGCGACCGAGGTTGCCGTCGACGAACCCCTTCAGCGGATCCCACCAGATCGAGCGGCCGATCGCGAACCCGATGTAACCCGGTACGCCCGAACCCATCCGCAGCCAGTGGTCCACCGCCGCGTCGTCGGCCCCGCGGCCGAGCACCACGCAGACCACGCCCTCGCGCCCCTCACGGCGTGTGGTGGCCGAGATCGACTCGCAGTCCTCGCGCCGATCGATGCCCTCGATCTTCCAGATGTCGGGCTCGACGCGGGCGTCTTGGAGCTCCTCGATCGCGGCCTTCATCAGCTTGGGCCGCTCCTCCGAGTCCCAGCGCTGTTCGTCGCCGCCCGCGGCCGCGATCTGCTCGGGCGTCGGGGGAACGAGCAGCTCGAACAGGAACAGCCGCCCGTTTTTGTGCAGCCAGTCGCCGAGCCTCGTCAGCCGGCCGGCCTGGCGCTCGTTCATCGCCTGGTCGCCCTCGGTGTTGTAGCGGACCAGGACCTTGGAGAAGTTCGGGTCGAACGCCTCGATGTGCGTGCCGAAGTCCTCGTCGTACTGGAAGTCGAACTCTTCCTGCCCGCTCTTCTCGACCGGCATCGCCAGCCGAAACCCCGCGGACTTCGCGTCGCGGGCGATGTCGCCCCCGAACTGCTCGTCGACCAGGACGCCGGCGGTCTCCGCCTCGACACCCTCGTCCAGGGCCCGTTTCGCGCCCTCGTAGATCACGCGCTTGGCATCGGAGATCCGCGCGGTCTCCTCCTCGTTCGGCTCCCCGGTCACACCGAAGAACTTCTTCTGGAACGAGCCTCGATGGTCGAACGCCAGGATGTACAGCGGCTTGTCGTACCCGAGCGCCATCTCGTCACTCCCTCTCGTGCCTACGGTTGTTCGAACGGGTTCGTGGGCTCCAAGATCTCGACCGGCACCGGTTGCGCGCCCTTCTTGAACCGTCCCGCGTGCGAAGGCGAGCACACGACGAACCCGTAGTGCATCGGGACGGCCATCCGCGGCCCCATCGCCTTGACGAACCCGGCCGCCTCCTCCCAGTCCATCGTGTAGGTGCCGCCGATCGGCACCATCGCCACGTCCGGGTCGAGGGTCTCGAGCTCCGGCAGCGCGTCGGTGTCCCCGGCGTGGTAGAAGGTCCGCCCGCCGAACTCGAACACGTATCCCACCCAGCCGTTCGACTTCGGGTGCATGTCCAGGCGCTCCTCCGCCGTGTTGTAGGCCGGGACCGCCTGCACCTTGAGACCAGCGGCGTCGACGGATCCACCGGGCTCGATCACCGCGACCTCGCCGGTCAACTCGTCGGCCACGTCGCGCGGAGCCACGATCGTGGTCGAGGACGTGCGCAGGCGTTCGATCTCGTGCGGCTGGAGATGGTCGAAGTGAGTGTGCGTGATCAGGATGACGTCCGCGGGCACGTCGTCCTGCACGCCCCACGGATCGATGTACACGACCGGACCATCTCCCTGCCATCGGAACGCCGCCTGCCGGAACCATGTGACCCCGTCGAGCCCCATCCGTCGGCCTCCTTCGGTCGCGTCCGTCGCCAGTAGTCTTGCAAATCGACGTGGATCCGCGCGAACCGGTCGAGACGCTGGGCGGCTTTCGGGCCTCCGTCACCCTGATCCGGCGCAATCGGAACTTCCGCCGGCTGTACCTCGCGTCGGTGATCTCGCTGGGTGGGGACTGGTTCCTGCTGATCGCCCTGTTCGGGCTGATGCTCGACCTCACGGGGCAGGCGATCGCGGTGGCGTTCACGATCGCCGCCCAGGACCTGACGTACTTCCTCGCCTCGCCGTTCGCCGGGGTGCTGGCGGACCGGATGGACCGGCGACGGCTCATGATCGCGTGCGACCTGGCCCGGGCGGTCCTCGTCCTCGGTTTCCTCCTCGTACGGACGGAGGATCTCGCCTGGCTGGTCTACGTCCTGCTGGCTGCGACCGCCGTGTTCGCGGCCGCGTTCGAGCCGGCCTCGATGGCGGCGATGCCGAACCTGGTGGACGAGCGCGACCTGTCGGTCGCGAACGCGCTGTCGGGGTCGCTGTGGGGAACGATGCTCGCGGTCGGCGGTGCCCTCGGCGGGGTGGTGGCGGGGGTGTTCGGGTCCGACGTCGCGATCGTCGTGGACTCGGCCTCGTTCGTGCTGTCGGCGCTGCTGATCCTGGGGATCCACGCCACGTTCGCGGAGGATCGGGCGGTCCACGAACGCCCGAGCCTGCGGCAGGACACCGTCGAGACCGTCCGGTACGCGCGCAAGGACCACCGCGTCCTCGCGCTGCTCGCGGTGAAGTTCGGGTGGGGGGTCGCCGGGGGCGTGCTCGTGCTCCTGCCGATCCTCGCGCTCGGCAGGTTCCACGCGGGCGAGATCGGTCTCGGGCTGCTGATGGCCGCGCGCGGCGTCGGTGCGCTGATCGGTCCGTTCCTCGGCAGGTCCCTCGCCGGCCCGCAGGACCGGCGCCTGTTCGGAGCGATCGGGGGCGCGCTGGCCACGTTCGGGATCGGGTACGTGCTCCTCGGCCTGGCGCCGGCGCTCGTGTTCGCGATGGGCGCGGTCCTGGTCGCGCACATCGGCGGCGGCGCCCAGTGGACGCTGTCGTCGTACGGGCTCCAACGCGTCGTGCCCGACCGGATCCGGGGGCGCATCTTCGCCGTCGACGGCATGCTGGTGACGCTGACGTTCGGCCTTTCCGCGATCCTGACGGGCTGGCTCGCCGACGTCTTCACCGCCGAGACGACGGCCCTCGCGATGGGCGGCGTCGCGCTCGTCTGGGCGATCGTGTGGACGCTGCTGACCGGTGACGTCCGTCGCGCGACGATGCTCGAGGGGTGCGGCCCGGCACCCGAGCTCCTGTCCGAACCCGCCGAGCTCCCGAGCTAGCCGCTACGCGTCGGGCGTCCCCGGCGGCGGCGGTGGCGTGCCCGAGGGCTCCGGGGTCGGCGCGGGAGGAGGCGCGGCCGGTGGGATCTCAGGCCCACCGAACGTCACGCCCGGTCCCTCGCCGCCGAACGCCACCTGCGGCGCGCCCGCCTCGCGGAGCGCATCCTCGATCTCGAAGAACTCCTCTTCCTCGAAGTTGAACGTCGACGCGATGATCACCGACGGGAACTGTTTCACGCGCTGGTTGTAGTCGCGAACGTTGGCGTTGTAGAAGCGGCGCGACGTCTGCAGGCGATCCTCGGTGTTGGCGAGCTCCTGCTGGAGCGCGAGGAAGTTCTGGTTGGCCTTCAGGTCGGGGTAGTTCTCGACCACGGCGAACAGCTGTCGCAGGGCGGCGACGAGCGGCCCCTCGGCTGCGGCCTGGGCCGCCGGCGAACCGGTCGCCGAGGCGGCGGCCGCGCGGGCGCGCGTCACGTTCTCGAACACGGTGCGCTCGTGCGACGCGTAGCCGCGGACGGACTCGACGAGGTTGGGGATCAGGTCGTACCGGCGGCGCAGCTCGGTGTCGATGTTCGCCCAGGCATCCTTGATCAGCTGACGCTGGGAAACGAATCGGTTGTACGACACGACGCCGAAGATCAGGATCAGCAGGATGATCCCGCCGATGATCGCGATGGTCCAACCCACGGTCGTTCCCTTCTGAAGAGGTCGACGGGAAGCCTAGTCCGTGGAGGCGCCAGCGGCGAGCCGGGGCACGAGGCTGAGGCCGCTCCGTTCGATCCGTGCGTGTCGGGTCGGGATCCGTCGTCGCGGTTCGCGCCTCAGCGCGCTCCCCAGGCGCCCCTGGTCACGCCGTACATCGCGTAGTCGCGCGCCGGGCCGGCGGCGTCCGGCATGAACCCGTGGAGGACGCCCTCGAAGTCGAAGCCGAGCACCTCGAGCACCCGGCGCATCGAGACGTTGTCGACGTCGGTCGTGGCCTGCACCCGGATCGCGCCCTCGGAGTCGAACAGGTAGGAGCACAGGAGGGCCACCGTCTCCCTCCCGATCCCGCGGCCACGGTCGGCCGGATCCCAGAGCTCGATGCCGAGCTCCCACACGCCCGGCGGCATGGCGAACCGGGGGCAGCGACCCTGCACGTCGCCGACGAGGCGGCCCTCCGCCTCGACGGCCAGCATGATCTCCCACCCGTTCCGCTCACCCGAACGCTCGAGGCGCTCCCGGCGCTCGGCGGCGGCGGGCTCGTCCATCTCCGTCGCCGGGATCGTCTGCATCTGCTGGAGCGCGAGCGGGACCTCCTCGGGCCGGAAGCCCCGGAGGAGCACGCGGTCGCCTCGGAGCTCGATCACGAGGTGTCTTCTTGTTCCCACAGGAAGGATCGGACGCTGCGCAGCGGGACGATCTCTGAACCGGATCGGCGCCGTCGAACCTGAGTGAGCAGCTCGCGTTCGAGCTCTTCCGTGCGACGCCGCATCTGCGCGAGCTGCTCCCGCATCTCGATGAACAGCTTCACACCCGCCAGGCTGATCCCCTCGCGCTGGGTCAACTGCTGGATCATCTGGATGCGCGCGATGTCGCGCTCGGAGTACCTGCGGTTGTTGCCGGATGTCCGTTTGGGCGCGAGGAGCCCGCGCCGTTCGTACATGCGGAGTGTCTGCGGGTGTACACCCGAGAGCTCGGCCGCCACGCTGATGATGTACACGGCGCGCTCCTCGGAACGTGAGCTGCGCTCCCCCTCGCGCTCCGATCCACGTTCAGGTGTGTCGCTCACGACGCGCTCCTTCACGTCTCCACGCCGAGACGCCGGCGTGGCGACTCCTTCTCGTTCTCGCGCAGCTGCTTGAGCAGATCCTTCTCGGACCGAGAGAGCTTCCGCGGCACCTCGACCCGGGTGGTGACGAGCAGGTCGCCGTGCCCTCCACGCTTGGGAGCGCCCTTTCCCTTGAGACGGAACGTCTTGCCGTTGGGCGTGCCGGCGGGGACCTTCATCGTGACCGGCCCGTTCAACGTCGGGACGCGGACATCCGCCCCCAGGGCGGCCTCCGGGTACGTGACCGGCAGCTCGAGCGTCAGATCGTGACCGGCCCGCCCGAAGAAGGCGTGCTGCTGCACGCGGACCCGCACGAACAGGTCGCCCGGCTGCCCACCCGCCGGGCCCGGCTCTCCCCGGCCCGCGAGCCGGATCCGGGCACCGTCCTGGACGCCGGCGGGGATCTTCACCTGGAAGGTCCGCGTCCGGCGCCGGCTGCCGCTACCGCCGCAGGTCGGGCACGGCGTCTCGACGACGCGACCCGAGCCGCGGCAGACGGGGCAGGTCTGATTCATCTGGAACGGCCCCTGGTTCACGGCGACGGCGCCCGAACCCCCGCACCGGGGACAGGTCGTCGGGCTCGTGCCCGGCGCCGCGCCGCTGCCGTGACAGGTTTCGCACGGGGCGGGCCCCTGGATCCGGACCGGCACGGTCGTCCCCCGCATCGCGTCGTCGAACGTGATCGTCGCGGTGGTCTCGAGATCCGTGCCGCGCGACGCTCGTGCACCACCGCCGCGTCCCCCCCCACCGAACAGCCCGCCGAACAGGTCGCCGAGGTCACCCAGGTCCTCGAATCGCACGCCGCCGGGGAAGCCACCGGGGAACCCGCCGCCGGATGCACCACCGCCGCCGGGGAACCCGCCGGCCCCGTACCCGGACGAGGCCATGTCGCGCACCTGGTCGTACTGCTTGCGCTTCTCCTCGTCGCCGAGCACATCGTGGGCCGCCGAGATCTCCTTGAATCGATCCTCCGCGTCCTTGTTTCCGGGGTTGGCGTCGGGGTGGTGCTGCTGGGCGAGCTTGCGGTACGCCTTCTTGATCTCGGCAGCGGTGGCGTTCTTCGCCACGCCGAGGACCTGGTAGTAGTCCTTCTCGAACCACTCGCGACGCATGTCGCCGTTCACGGCAGCTCCTCTCGCGCTAGGCGCGCTCGACGCGAACGCTCGAGGGACGGATCACGGTTCCCCGGAGCTTGTACCCCTGACGGAAGACCTCCGCGACGTGCGGGTCGCCCTCACCGTCGCCGGTCTGCATCAACGCCTCGTGCTCGTTGGGGTCGAACGCCTTGCCCTCGGCCTCGATCCGCTCGAGCCCCTCGGCCCGAAGGGTTTCCGCGAGCTTCGCGTAGACGAGCTCGACACCCTTACGGAACCCGTCGAAATCGGGCTGCCGCTCGGCCGCGATCAGGGCGAGGTCGAACTCGTCGAGGACCTCGAGCAACCCCTGCACGAAGCGCTGGAGCTCCGCGTCGACCAGCCGCTCCTGCGACCTGGTCATGCGCTTGCGGTAGTTCTCGAACTCCGCCTGAAGCCGCTGCAGGTGGTCGCGATACTCAGCCGCCTGCGTCTTGGCGCGCGCGAGCTCGTCCGGCTCGTCGGTCGGCGTGGGGGCGTCGGGCTGCGGGGGACGAGCGTCCCCCGCATGCTTCCCGTCGCGGTACCGGCGCTTGTCGACGACGCGGACCTTCGGCTCGCGCTTCTCGGGAGCGTCGTGGTCGTGCTCGGTCACGAGTCGGCCTTGACCGTGATCTTGGTCGGCTCGGCCTTCTCGACCCTGGGGATCTCGATCGTGAGGACCCCGTCCGAGAAGCGAGCGTCGACCTTGGACGTGTCCACCTGCGGCGGCAGGGTAACGGCGCGACTGAACGCACCGTACCGGCGCTCGATCCGGTGGTAGCGCTCCTGCTCGACCTCGGAGGAGACCTCGCGGGCGCCGCCGACCGTCAGCGTCGAGTCCTCGACGGATACCTCGACGTCCTCGGCGCGCATCCCGGGGAGCTCCACGGTGACGACGATCTGATCGTCGGTCTCGTAGACGTCCATCGGCGGCATCCACGGAGCCTGTCGGTCTCGGCCGAACGTGCGCCCGAACAGACGGTCGAACCGATCGTCGAACAGCCGGATATCGGGCAGCTGGTCTCCCCACAGCATGATGCGATCCCTCATCGCTCTCCTCCTTCGTCCACGATCTCGCCTTCCACCACGTCGTTCTCGCCCTCGGGCTCGGCGCCCGGCGCGCCGCCGGCCGCGGCGGCCGCCGTTTGCTGTCCCTCGGGCGTCTGCTGGTACATCGCCTGGCCGATCCGCTGGAACGTCTGCATCACGGCCTCGGTCCCGGCCTTGATCTTCTCGACGTCCTCCCCCTTGAGGGACTCCTTCAGCTCCTGGTTGAGCTTCTTGAGCTCCTCCCGGTCGGGCTCGGGCACCTTGTCGCCCCACTCCTCGACCGAGCGGTCGACCTGGTACGTGAGCTGGTCGGCCTGGTTGCGCGCCTCGGCGGCCTCTCGACGGGTGTGGTCCTCGGCCGCGAACTTCTCCGCGTCCTGGACCATCCTGTCGATGTCCTCCTTGGACAGCGCCGTGCCGCCGGTGATCGTCATCGCCTGCTCCTTGCCGGTGGCCATGTCCTTGGCGGACACGTTGACGATGCCGTTGGCGTCGATGTCGAAGGCGACCTCGATCTGCGGCATCCCGCGCGGTGCGGGCGGGAGGCCGGTGAGCATGAACTTGCCGAGCGAGCGCACCCCCGGCGAGTAGACGGTCTCCGCCTCGCCCTGCAGGACGTGGATCTCGACGTTGGTCTGGTTGTCGTCGGCCGTCGTGAAGATCTCCGACTTGCGGGTCGGGATCGTCGTGTTGCGCTCGATCAGGCGGGTGAAGATGCCACCCTTGGTCTCGACGCCGAGCGTCAGGGGCGTCACGTCCAGGAGCAGGATGTCCTTCACGTCGCCCTTGAGGACGCCGGCCTGGATCGCGGCGCCGACGGCGACGACCTCGTCAGGGTTCACGCCCTTGTGCGGCTCCTTGCCACCCGTGAGCTCCTTGACCAGCTCCTGGATCATCGGCATCCGGGTGGACCCGCCGACCAGGATGATGTGGTCGATCGCCTCGACGCTCTTGCCCCAGTCCTTCACCGCGAGCTCGAAGGGCTCGCGCGTGCGCTGGACCAGATCCTCGGTCATGCGCTCGAACTCGCTCCGCGTGAGCTTCATCTCCAGGTGGAGCGGGCCGTCGGCACCGGCCGAGACGAACGGCAGGTTGATCGTGGCCTCGCTCACCTGTGAGAGCTCGATCTTCGCCTTCTCGGCGGCCTCCTTGAGGCGCTGGAGCGCCATGCGGTCGGCCCCGAGGTCGATCCCGTAGTTGTTCTTGAACTCCTTGACCATCCAGTCGATCACGCGCTGGTCCCAGTCGTCGCCGCCCAGCTGGGTGTCGCCGTGGGTGGACTTGACCTCGAACACGCCCTCGCCGATCTCGAGCAGCGAGACGTCGAACGTCCCGCCCCCCAGGTCGAACACGAGGATCGTCTGGTCGTGCTGCTTGTCGAGCCCGTACGCGAGCGCCGCCGCCGTCGGCTCGTTGATGATGCGGAGCACCTCGAGCCCCGCGATCTGCCCGGCCTCCTTGGTGGCCTGGCGCTGCGAGTCGTCGAAGTACGCGGGCACCGTGACCACGGCCTGGTTCACCGAGTCGCCCAGGTACGCCTCGGCGTCACGCTTCAGCTTGCCGAGGATCTGCGCGGAGATCTCCTGCGGCGTCCACCTCTTGCCGTCGACATCGGGGCCCCAGTCCTTCGCGCCCATGTGCCGCTTCACGGACCGGACCGTTCGATCCGGGTTCGTGATGGCCTGGCGCTTGGCGACCTCCCCGACCAGGATCTCGCCGTTCTTGGCGAACCCCACCACCGAGGGGGTGGTACGGGAGCCTTCTGCGTTCGGGATGACGACGGGCTCGCCGGCCTCGAGCACCGAGACCACCGAGTTCGTCGTCCCCAGGTCGATCCCCACCGCACGTGCCATCGCGTTGCCTCCTTCGCCTCGGACGTCCTTCAGTCGCTCAGAATATAGAACCTTGAGCGCATGGATATCAACCTCGTGCCTAGGAGAAGGTATTCCGGAGAGCTGAGGGTTCTATGGATTGTTGGTTCGGGTCAGGACGCCTTCGGTCATGGGCGGGTGTGGGCTCCCCGGGCTTGCCGGCTTCGATCCGGATGGGCGACCACCGCCCCGGCGAGCGGGCGATCCCGAGCACGACGGCTGCGATCGGTCCTGCCATGATGCCCGCCATCCCTGCGGTCAAGCGTCCGGAGGCGCCGGGTATGCTCGCGACGATGGTCGTGCGAGCCGCGGTCCTGGCGCTCCTGATCGTCATCGCGGGCGGGCTCGCGGCCCGCCGGGCACGCCTGCTCACCCGGCTCGTGCGCCTCGGACGCCCGGTCGAGCGCAGCGGTGACGTGCCCCGCCGCGTCGTTCGTGAGAGCACGGAGGTCCTCGGGCAACGCAAGCTGTTCCAACGCGCGCTCCCCGGATTGATGCACGCGCTGATCTTCTGGGGGTTCCTGATCCTGCTCACCACGATCGTCGAGGTCATGGGACAACTGGTCGACCCGACCTTCGAGCTCCCCCTGATCGGCGGCACGCGATGGCTGGGCATGATCCAGGACGTGTTCGCGGCCGGCGTGCTGGTCGGGATCGCGATCGCGGTCGGTATCCGGGTGTTCCAGCGCCCCGAGCGCTTCGTCGGGAGCCATCGGTGGGAGGCCTACCGGATCCTCGGCCTGATCTTCCTGATCA
>DASXTX010000248.1:0-1619 GCA_036505195.1 Actinomycetota bacterium | reverse complement strand
CCCGAGGTGCGGACCGAAGATCTTGTAGGGGGAGCACACCACCAGGTCGGCGCCGATCGCGCGGACGTCGATCCGGCGGTGCTGCGCGAGGTGGACCCCGTCGCACGCGACGATCGCCGGCGTGCGCTCGTGCACGAGCCGGGTGAGCTCTGCCGCGGGGGTGATCGTGCCGACCGCGTTCGAGGCGAGCGTGAAGGCAACGATCTTGGTGCGTTCGGACAGCGCAGCCTCGAACGATGCGGGGTCGAGCGTCGCGTCGTCCTCCCGGACGTCGACCCATCGCACGGTGGCGCCGGCGTCCTCCGCGGCGAGCACCCACGGCCGCACGTTGGCGTCGTGGTCGAGCCGCGTGACCACCACCTCGTCGCCTGGCGCCAGCGTCCGCCCCACCGAACGCGAGATCGCAAACAGGAGCGTGGTCGCGTTCGGACCGAAGACCACCTCGTCGGCGTCGACGTTGAGCAGGTCGGCCGAGGCACGGTGGGCATCCGCGACCACGCGGTCGGTCTCCTGGCTGGTGGCGAACGCACCGTGGGCGTTCGCGTTGCTGCGGCGCAGGTACCCGGCCATCGCCTCGATCACCGGGTCGGGGACCTGGGATCCACCCGGCGCGTCGACGAAGACGGCGGGCCGCCCGTCGATCTCCCGGGCCAGCGCGGGGAAGCGCGACCTGACGTGCGCGAGTTCGGGTGTGCCCATCGAGCGCGTAGCGTGGCGCACCGACCCCTCCGAAGGCAACCCTGGGACCGGGTCAGACCCGGTCCCAGCCCTCGGGCAGGACGGGCACCGGCCAGTTCGGGTCGGGGCGCCACGCGGTCCAGTCCCGATCGAACGGCGGCTCGCGTTCGACGATCCTGCGGACCGCGCGCTCGCCGTCGGCGCGGAGCCGCGGCTCCTCCTCGCCGGGGATCACGCCACGGCGGATCGCCTCGGCGAGTTCGTCCTCGTCTTTCCACCGCCACGAGCCGCCGAACTCCACGATCACGTCGAGCTCGTGATCCAGTGTGTCGAACCCGATCGCCGTCCTCCGGAGTGGATCCTGGAGGTTCACGTACCAGCTCCACGGCGACCAGTCCGGATGAAAGAAGAGGAGGACCGCGTACCGGGTCTTCGGCCACGAGAACGAGAGGACGTGTGCCTCATCGTACGGTTGCTGCTTCAAGCGATAGTCGGCCTGTTGGACCTTCAGGCGCCGTCCATCGTCGAACGGCGCCATCCAATGGATCCCGGCGGGGATGAACAGGACGAGCTGGGACGTCGCATCGTCCACGATGGTCGCCGGGCGGGCACCCCAGACCCACCCCCGCCACACGTCGCGGAGCGCGATCGTCTCGCCCGGCTCGAACCGGCGCACCCCTCAGCCGATGCGCGAGGCGAACGCCGCGTTGGTCGCGTCCAGCAGGGCGGCCGTGCTCGCCCGGAGCGCCGAGACCTCGTCGCGAAGCGCCTGGGCCTTGCGCGCGTCCTTCAGCGCCGCCGCGTTGATCTCGACGTTGTAGGTCGCGCACCAGACGGCCGACGCCAGCGCCTGCCCGGCGCACGCGCCGTCGGACGCGGCCTGCGCGTTGCCGATCTCGGTGGTCTCGCGCGCGAGCTCCATCAGTTCGGCCGCGCGCTTG
>DASXTX010000247.1:0-2813 GCA_036505195.1 Actinomycetota bacterium | reverse complement strand
CTGGGGCTGCTCGCACTGGAGGTCAAGGGCGGTCGGGTCGCGTACGACCCGGCCACGAAGCGCTGGACCCAGACCGGCCACTCGGGGACGCACGCCCTCGACGAGGACCCGTTCCACCAGGCGAAGGGGGCGATGCACTCGCTCGTCCGGATCCTCGAGGGTCAACCGGGATGGGATCGGTGGAAGCCCAGCTACGGGTTCGGGGTGGCGTTCCCCGACGGGAGGTACGAGACCGCGGCACACCCGGGCGCGCCCGCCGAGATCGTGATCGATCGCGACGACCTCGCACGGCTCGCCCAGCGCGTCCCCCAGGTGATGCGGACGTGGTCGCGTGGGGGGCGGCGCTTCGGCGCCGAGGGCATGGACGCGGTCTCCGCCGCGTTGGGGTTTCGCGTCGAGATCCGCACGCCGCTCAGGCTGCGGTTCGACGAGGCGGACAAGAAGATCGTTGAGCTCACGTCCGACCAGGCGTGGGTGCTCGCGTTCGTGCTCCATCGCCGCCGCGCCGCCGTGACCGGTCCGGCGGGGAGCGGCAAGACCGTGCTCGCGGTGTCGGTGGCCGAACAGCTCGCGACCGCCGGCCACCGGACGCTGTTCACGTGTTTCAACCGCAGGCTCGGAGAGCACCTCCGCGCGTCCGTCCGAGGGTTCGGCGGGATCGATACCGCGACCTTCCACCAGCTGTGCGTCCAGATGGCGAAGGAGGCCGGGGTCGAGCTGCCTGCGGAGGAGGCCGGGCCCGGTTCCCCGTACTTCGAGCACCGGCTCCCCGAGGCGCTCGCCGAGGCCACGACCCGGCTGGGGCCCCGGTACGACGCGATCGTCGTCGACGAGGGGCAGGACTTCCGTGAGTGGTGGTGGCCGGCGCTGCTCTCGCTGCACACCGATCCCGACGCCGGTCTCCTGTACGTGTTCGCCGACGACAACCAGAACCTCTACGGGGGAGCGCTGCCGGTGGGCGAGGAGGATCGGGTGGGACCGATCTCGCTCAACCTCCGGAACACGAAGCAGATCGGCGAGTTCGTCTCGGTCTTCTACAAGGGCGAGCAGAAGCCGATCGCTCGAGGGCCCGAGGGTGAGCCCGTCGAGATCCTGGGGTACGTCGACGAGGTGGATCTCGAGCACCTGCTCGCGGTGGTCCTGCGGAACCTGGTCGAGCAGGAGCACGTCCCGCTCGAGGACATCGTCGTGCTGACGCCCTCGGGAACGGGCAAGAGCCGCCTGCGGAGCACGGGGACGGTCGACGGCTACCGCCTGTCCGAGAACGTCGAGCCGGGCACCGTGCTCGCGACCAGCGTCCACGCGTTCAAGGGCCTCGAACGCCCCGTCGTGATCCTCGCCGAGCTCGGGCACAAGCACCTCGAGGACCTCCGACAGTACCTGTACGTCGGTGCGTCGAGGGCGCGGAACCACCTTGTGGTCCTCGCGGCCGAACCCGTAGCGCGCCAGCTCCGAGCGATCACCGGCGTCACAGGTTCCTGAGACGTCGCTAGGCTGGGCGGGTGGCCGACCTGGGGTACTTCGGGCCCGACAGCGTCTCGTGGCGGGTGCATCGCGAGGTGACCGTACTCTTCGGAGGGGCGCGGGCGGTGCTCATGCAGGCCGCGCACCCCCTGGTGATCGCGGGGGCACGCGAGACGGGGTTCTACGAGCGGAACCCATGGAAGCGGCTCCAGCGGACCCTGGTGCTCACCTACACGATCACGTTCGGTTCGAAGGCGGAGGCCGACGCCGCCGCCGAACGCATCAACGACGTCCACGCCCGCGTGAAGGGTATCGACGCAGAGACCGGCCTGCCGTACGACGGGCTCGACCCCGACCTGCTCCTGTACGTGCACGCCTGCCTGATCGAGAGCGCGCTCGTGTTCGAGCGCCTCACGGTGGGCGGGCTCGACGCGGCGGGTCGCCAGCGGTTCCACGAGGAGCAGATGCTCGCCGCCGAGATGGTGGGGATCCCGCGGGCGGCGATCCCGCCGACCGTCCCCGAGCTCCGCGCCTACCTGCAAACCGTGTATGACTCGGGCATCCCACGGGTCGGCGACGCCGCGCGACGGGTGGCCGCGCTGTTCCACGATCCGCCGCGCGAGGCCGAATGGCGACCGGTGCTGATCGGTGTGTCGAGGCTCGCCTTCGGCACGCTGCCGCCGGAGCTCCGCCGCCTGTACGGGATCGAGGTGGGCCCCGGCCGGCGGGTCGCGATGCGCGCGGCGTTCGCCGCGACCCGGGCCCTTCGACCGTTCCTGCCGCAGCGCTTCCGCTTCATCGCGCCCTACCAGGAGTGGCGCACGGGGAGGTCGGGACAGGTGCGCGACGCCCGGCGTTCGGTGGGTGTCCGCGTGGACGCGGCGCGCAGCCTCGGCGGCGAGCCGCCGAGCGCACCCGGCTAGACTCCGCGCGTGGACGAGATCGAGGGCGTCCTGCTCGACATCGACGGCGTCCTCGCCGTGTCCTGGGAACCGCTGCCCGGCGCGATCGACACCATCGGATGGTTGCGTTCGCACGGGGTCCCGTTCCGGCTGATCACGAACACGACGACGAAGACGCGCGCAGACCTCGCGACGACCCTGCGGGATGCGGGGTTCGACGTCCGTGACGACGAGCTCATCACCGCGGTGGCCGCCACCGCGCAGTACCTGCGGGCCAACCATCCGAACGCGCGCTGCTTCCTCCTTTCCGACGGCGACGCGGGGGCGGACCTCGAGGGCGTCGAGCTGGCAGAGCTGGACGTCGCCGACGTCATCGTGCTGGGTGGGGCGTCCGAGGACTTCACGTACACGACGATGAACCGCATCTTCGGCAGGCTGATGGACGGC
>DASXTX010000246.1:0-5842 GCA_036505195.1 Actinomycetota bacterium | reverse complement strand
ATCGCTTCGGCGTGCCGCTCGAACAGCAGGCCGAACAGCTCCGGCTCGCGTGACGACCGGAGGATCAGCTCGGCGTCGTCGAGACCCTCGTGCACCCCACCCTCGTTCGTTCCTACGAGTCCCATGCCGTTGGGGGCCCGTTGTGTGACACGCCGTTGGTAGGCTCGGCCCCATGCCCGAGACGCCGAACCCGCTCGATGAGTTCCCGCGCCAGGTCGCCCGGACGCGCGGCTTCTCGCTGGGGGTGCCTCGGTCCTTCTCTGTCTCGCCCGACGGCGAACGAGTCGTCTACCTCCGTACCAAGACGGGCGACGACCCCGTCAGCTGCCTGTGGGTGTTCGAGGTCTCGGGGGCCAAGGAGCGGCTCGTGTTCGACCCAGGGGAGGAGGAGGCCGAGCGCGACCTCACCGAGGCCGAACGCGCCCGGCGCGAGCGCGCGCGCGAGCGCTCGTCGGGGGTCACGGCGTACGCGACCGACGAGACGGTCCGCCGCGCGGTGTTCACCGTCGGGGGCCGGATGTTCCTGGCCGACCTGATCGAAGGATCCGCTCGCGAACTGAGCGCGCCGGGAGCCGTCGACGACCCGCGCCTGGACCCGACCGGAAGGCGGATCGCGTTCGTCGTCGAGGGGACGCTCCACGTCCGCGAGATCGAGGGCGGCGTGCGCGAGCTGGCCTCGCCCGACGCGCCCGACACGTTCTGGGGCCTGCCCGAGTTCGTCGCGGCCGAGGAGATGCGCCGGTTCCGGGGACACTGGTGGTCGCCGAACGGCTCGAAGCTCGCGGCCGCCCACGTCGACGAACGGGAGGTGCAGGTCTGGCACATCGGTGACCCAACCGACCCGGCGGCCGAGCCGCGTGCGGTCCGCTATCCGCAGGCCGGGACCAATGACGCCGTCGTGACGCTGTGGGTGTTCGACGTCGCGAGCGGCGAGCGAGTCGAGGTTCGGTGGGATCGCGAGGTGTTCCCGTACCTCACGCGGGTGACGTGGGAGCACGGGCCGTTATCGATCTTGGTCCAAACGCGGGACCAGCGGAACGTGAGCCTCCTTGAGGTCGACGACTCGAGCGGCGAGACCACGATCGTCTCGAGGCAGACGGACCCTCGATGGGTCGAGCTCACCGAGGACGCGCCGGTCCGACTGGCCGACGGGCGCGTGGTCGACGTCGTCGTGGACACGGAGGCGGACACCTACCGGCTGACCGTGGGCGACGAGCCGGTCACGCCGCCCGGTCTGCAGGTCCGGGAAGTGGTGTCCGCCGGTGCCGGTGTGCTGTTCCGAGCCTCGGACGGCGACCCGACCGAGATCCACCTGTGGCGATGGATCCCCGGCGAGGGCGCCCAGCGCTTGTCCGAGGAGCCGGGGCTCCACACGGGCGCCGAGGGTGGTGACGTGCTCGCGCGGGCCTCGGCGACCCCGAACGCTGCGCGGTCGGTGGCGACGGTGTGGCGGTCGGGCGAACAGGTCGGGACCGTCGAGAACGTGTCCGAGGTCCCGGTGATCGAGCCGCGACCCCGGTTCCTCACGCTCGGGGAGCGCGAGCTGCGCGCGGCGCTCCTGCTGCCGGGCGGGCGCGAGCCAGAGGGGCCGCTCCCGATCCTGATGGATCCGTACGGCTACCCACGGGGTGCCCGCGTGTTGAAGTCGGCGGCGGCGCACCTCACATCGCAGTGGTTCGCCGACCACGGGTTCGCCGTCCTGGTCGTGGACGGTCGCGGCGTCGACGGCCGCGGGCCGTCGTGGGATCGGATGATCTACCGCGACTTCAGCCTGGCCCTCGAGGACCAGGTCGACGCGCTCCAGGCTGCCGCGGATCGGTTGGGGTTCCTCGATCTGGGACGCGTCGGGATCCGCGGTTGGTCGGGCGGCGGGGTGCTCTCGGCGTTGGCAGTGCTGCGTCGGCCGGACGTCTTCCACGCAGGCATCGTCGGCGCGCCCGTCACCGACATGCGGCTCTACGACACCCACTACATGGAGCGGTACTTGGGACTGCCTCAGCAGGAGCCCGAGGCGTACCGGCGGAGCTCGCCACTGCCGGACGCTCCTGCCCTCTCGCGTCCGATGCTGCTGATCCACGGCCTGGCCGACGACAACGTGTTCGTCGCGAATACGCTCCGGTTCTCGGCGGCGCTGTTCGAGGCGGGGAAGTGGCACGAGCTGCTGCTGATCCCGAACGCCACGCACCTCACGCGCTCGACGGCGGTGACCGAGAACATCCTGCGCATGCAGCTCGATTTCCTGCGGCGGACGGTGATCGGCTAGCTCAGGCGACGGCTGGCCACTCGGCGACGACCTGGTGGTCCTTGTCCTGCGGACCCGCCTGGGCCGCTCCGCCGGGTGAGCCCAGCCCCGTCACGGCGTCCGAGAACCACTCGGCGTTGACGGCCGCGAACTGCTTCCACTCACCGGGGAGCTCCTCGTCCGAGAAGATCGCGGTGACGGGGCAGACCGGCACGCAGGCGTCGCAATCCACGCACTCGTCCGGCTGGATGTAGAGCATCCGAGGCCCCTCGTAGATGCAGTCGACCGGGCACTCGTCGACGCACGCCTTGTCCTTGATGTCGATGCACGGTTCGGCGATGACGTAGGCCATGGGACACCCTTTCCCGGGCCTCGGCTCGACGAAACCGCTGCTCGCCGATCCCTCGGACCCCGCTGCTACCCTCCTCACATGCCCATCGTGGTGCAGAAATATGGCGGGACCTCGGTCGGCGACACCGACCGCATCCGGGGCGTCGCGGACCGGATCGTCCGCGCGCGCGAGCAGGGCCAGGACGTCGTCGTCGTGGTCTCGGCCATGGGCGAGACCACGGACGACCTCCTCGACAAGGCCTCCGACATCACGCCGGTCCCCGAGCCGCGCGAGCTCGACATGCTCCTCACGGCCGGCGAACGGATCGCGATGTCGCTCCTCGCGATCGCCGTCAACGCCCGCGGCTGCCGAGCCGCCTCGTACACCGGTTCGCAGGCCGGGATCATCACCGACACGCAGCACGGCAAGGCCAGAATCGTCGAGATCCGCCCCACCCGGATCAAGGAGTCCCTCGACGCCGGCAACGTCGTGATCCTCGCCGGGTTCCAGGGCCTGTCGACCGAGTACGACATCACGACGCTCGGACGAGGGGGCTCGGACACGACCGCCGTGGCGATGGCGGCGGCCCTCGGGGCCGAGGTGTGCGAGATCTACACCGACGTCGATGGCGTCTTCACCGCCGACCCCCGGACCCATCCGGAGGCCCGCAGGATCGACCGCATCTCTTACGAGGAGATGCTCGAGCTCGCCGCCGCCGGCGCGAGGGTCCTCCAGCTGCGGTGCGTGGAGTACGCTCGACGGCACGGCGTCCGGATCCATGTTCGGAATTCCCTGGGTGAGCAGCCGGGCACGTGGGTCGACGAAGACGAGGAGGCTTCCACCGGGATGCTCGAGAGCGCGCTGATCCGCGGCGTCGCCCTGGACGCCGAGGAGGCCAAGGTCACCCTCGACGAGGTCCCGGACCGCCCAGGCATCGCGGCCGCGATCTTCAAGGCGGTCGCCGCCGAGGGCATCCACGTCGACATGATCGTGCAGAACGTCTCGCACGACGGCCGCACCGACCTGAGCTTCACGATCCCGCGCGCCGATCTGCACCGCCTCGACGCGGTGCTGGAGGGCATCGTGACCGACGTCGGCGCCCTCCGGTACGAGACCGACGACGCGATCGCGAAGCTCTCGCTCGTCGGCGCCGGGATCAAGAGCAACCCCGGCGTGGCCGCGGACATGTTCGACGCGCTCGCGGCCGAGGGCATCAACATCGACATGATCTCGACCTCGTCGATCCGCATCTCCTGCGTGATCCGGGCCGCGGACGGCGACCGCGCCGTCCGCGCCGTCCACCAGCGGTTCGGCCTGGATGGCGCGACGCTCGACGAGGAGGCCTGAGCGTGGTCGTCTGCCCGACCTGCCGCGAGGTGAACGAGGAGGGGCGCGCGATCTGCCAGAAGTGTGGATCTTCGCTCACCCCCGACGCCGTCGCCCTCCTCCCGCGCCGCGAGCCCGGCGAGCGCGCACCGATCGAGATGCGCAAGCCCCCGCAGCCGTCGAAGTGGCGGCCGCTGATCGTGCTCGGCCTGCTCCTCGGCGGGGCATTGGCCGTCGGCGCGTTCTTCGTGTTGCGACCCGACCCGTGCGGGGACACGAACTTCGAGTCGGAGAACTTCGGCTACTGCCTCCTCGTCCCCGACGGCTGGGAGGCGGGACCGGCGCAGTTCGGCGCCAACGTGACGCTCGACCAGTTCGCCCCGCCCACCGGTTCGGCCACCGTGGTGGTCGAGGCCGTCGACCTGGAGACCGGGGTCGAGCTCGATCAATGGTCGGAGTTCGTCCGCCAGCGCGATGAGGGCGCGGGGCTCACGCCGGGGCCGGCGAGCGAGGCGAGGCTCGACGGCGCCGACGCGTTGCAGTGGGACGTCTCGGTCGCGTCCGAAGGCGGTGACACCTTCCTCATGCGTGAGGTCGTCACGGTGAGCAACGACGTCGGGTGGCGGGTGACGCTGAACGATCTCCAGGACGGGTTCGACACGAGCGCGGTCGTGTTCCGGGACATGCTCGATTCCTGGCAGTTCGCGTAGCCCGGAACGCGGTCAGTCCGGGAACTCGTCCCGCAGGATCCCCATGTAGACGATGTCCCACCTCGTGCCGTCGAGCAGGATGTGCTCGCGCCCGCGTCCCTCGTGGCGGAACCCGAGCTTCTCGTACAGCTTGAGCGCGCGCTCGTTGAAGGCGCTCGTGGTGAGCCATACCCGATGCAGGTTGAGCTCGTTGAACGCGTAGCGGAGCGCGAGGGCGATCATCTCCCCGCCGTAGCCACGACCCCAGTCGTCCTGCTGGTAGACCGACAGGCCCAGCTGCGCGTTCCCATCGGGGTGGTTGATGTCCATGAGCCCGATGCCGCCGACGAGGCGGTCGTCGGCGATCGTGCGCGCCGCGAAGTTGATCGCGCCCGGCGACGCCTTCACCCACTCCTCGAGCTTCTCCTGCGCGCTCGCGCGGTTCATCGGCCACACCGGCCGGAACCCCGCCAGCCGCGTGCTCACCGGGTCGTCGAACCACGCGGCGAAGGTCTCCGCGTCCGCCTCCGGGTCGATCGCGGCCAGTCGCACGAGCTCGCCCCGATAGCTCAGGCTGGTCTCGGGCGAGGGTGAGGGTGTCTGCGGGTCGTCCGGCACCTGTCCGATGCTACGCGGTCGGACTCCCCGGGCGGCTCAGGCCGGGGAGTCGGCCGGCCGGGCGTGGTCGTGGATGTGCCCCTCGCGCCGGTGCTCCTTCTCGACGTCCTCGTGTGGCATGTGCACGTGCTCGAGCTCGGGATGGTTGTGCTCGTGCACGTGGGTGGACAGCAGGTGCCCCCAGTTCTCGCCCCGATGCAGGTAGTGGGTCACGTGGAAGTGTTTGTGATCGTGCACCGCGGCCTCGTGGTGATGGCTGGCCCGCGCCTCGAGCTCCTCGACCACGTCCATGTCTCCCATCGCAGCCTCCTCAGGCACTCACCGACCCTCCGAACGTACCCCCGGCGGGCTCGGCCACACCAGGTCCCGCCGGTACCATGAGCGGCATGCGTCTCGCGATCGTGGGTGCCACCGGTGCGGTCGGCCGCACGATGCTGGGGATCCTCGAGGAGCGCGACGTCCCGCTGGACGAGCTGAGCCTGCTCGCCTCGGAGCGCACGGCGGGCACCCGGCTCCGGTTCCGAGACCGGGAGCACACGGTGGGCCTGCTCACGCCCGAGGCGCTCGAGGGCGTGGACCTGGCGCTGTCGAGCTGCGGGAGCGCGATCGCCCAGACCTGGGTGCCGCGGGCCGCCG